>VGYT01000297.1 GCA_016872895.1 Planctomycetota bacterium | reverse complement strand
GGAGCCGCAGCGGACCCTGTTGGAGGAGATTGTCCTGCGGCAAGTGGATCGCGTGGAGGCCCCGCGCGTGGTCATCACCCTCGGCAAGCCGGAGGTCCGCGAGGTCCGGCGCCTGGGAGGCCGCATCACCATCCACGGCTTCCTGGACCGCGCCGGCCAGCAGGAAATGATGAACCGCGCCGGCATGGTCGTCTGCCGCAGCGGTTATACGACCGTCATGGAACTGGCGGAACTGGGTAAGAAGGCGCTCTTCATCCCTACGCCCGGCCAGACCGAGCAGGAGTACCTGGCCCGGTACTACGAGGAGCACGGGTTCTTCCACTCGGTGGACCAGTACGAACTGGACCTGCCGGCGGACCTGGAGAAGGCCCGCCGCATGCCGGGCCTGCCCTTCACGGCCGACACGCAGGCGAACGTCGAGCGGTTGTACCGCGACCTTTTCGCGCCCGTGCTGGAAAGGTAGGCCGCGATTACACGCCGAAGATGCGCTTCGGGTTCTCTCGCAGCAGCAGCCCCGCCACGTCCACGGCCTGCGATTCCGTGAGGCGGCCCGGTGCGACGAACTCGCGCGCCAGAATGCGCGCCAGGATGCGCCGATACATGTTGAACTTGGGCAGGCCGAACTCCACCTTGTACATATCGCTGTAATATCCAATCAACTTGACCTTCGGCAGCGCCTCGAGCCGCCCTCGCAGATCATACTCGATGTGGGCCGGGATGTTCGTGTACCACCAGTGGCCGGAGGGCTTGACGTTCGGAAATATCCACGCGAACGTCGCCAGTTCGTGCGCCCAGGCCATCGAGAGGACCGATACGGTGAAGTCCACCTGGGGGTAGCGGCGGAACAGGTCCGCGTAGGCAGCCAGGCTGCCCTGCTTCGAGAGGAGGTCCCGGCCGCCCGGCACGCCCGCCGGATAAATGTTGCGGATGGCGCCGATCATGAGTTGGAACGGGCGGCGGAACTCCCGGCAGGCGGCGGCCAGGACGTCGAACACGAAGGCGGCCAGTGCACCGGCCTCGTCGGGGGCCGGGCCGCGGCCCTTGAGGGCGTGGGCGAGGGCACGGCCGGCGGCCGACTCGTCGGGGGCTCGCGGCTCGAAGTCGGGCGGCAGGCCGATGGCGGCCGACGCCCCCCCGTGCTGCACGAAGTGCCGCATGAGTTCGTGCGCGGCCTGGCGGACGTCGCCGGTTGAGGCCACATCGACGCCCGTCCTGGCGGCCAGGCGCCGCCGCACGTCCGCGTCGGCCATGTTGAACACCAGGTCGTCCGCCCGCAGGCACGGGACGAAGACCGTGCGGTCAACCGGGGCAAGGTCCTCGTCGAAGCGGTTCGTCAGGAAGACCTTCTCCAGGTTGGCCTTCGCCAGGACCGCCCGGTACCGCCCCTCCAGGCGGGCGGCCTCGGCGACGGCCCGCGCCAGGTCGGGCCAGTTCTCGGCCGTCAGGCGCTCGGCCCGGAACCCGAAGAGTTCCCGCGCGGCCTCCATGAGCCAACTGTGCTGGACGGTGTTATCGAGCGTCTCCAGGCGGGCGACCATTTCGCCGATGCGCTCGTCCTCGCTCCGCCGGGCGTCCACGGCCTCGGCGGGCATCCCGGCCGAGTGGGCCAGTTCGGTGTAATAGTGGTATCCGAGCAGGTCCCACAGCGACCGGGCGTGCGGCGATTCGGGCGGCACGTGGCTGTGACAGTCCACGGCGCGGATGCTGAGGATTTCCCCCAGGAGCCTTCTTTCCAGGTCGTTCATGGTTCTCCCTCTTGCCCGGCGCGGGTCAGGCCACGCATTATAGATGCCCAGCGCGGCAACGCAACCCCGCGCATGTTCTCGGGACCTTTCAGTTACGGGGAGAAGAGTTCTCCGCCGGGTGGCATGCCCACGGCCTGCCCGCCGTAGCGGGCCGCTGTATGCGTGGGCATGAGACCGGCAGCGGCGCAGAGCATGCCCAGCAAACGGCGTGCTGGGCATGCCACCCGCCGCAACGCAACAGCGGCGGGATATTTTCTGCGCCCGGTTCGCATTTTCCCGGAAAACCAGTATAATAAATCATGCAGGAGCGGCGCGATGTCAGAACACGCTGAACTTGTCGCCCCGAACTGGGCGCACTGGGACTTCATGAACTGGGCTGAGCGGCCCCTGCCGGAGGCCGTGCGGCAGCGGTTCGAGTGCGACCAGCAGGACTTCGACATACGCTTCCTGGAAGACCTTCTGGCCCGTATGGGCGACAACACGGAACTCCTCGCCCAGTTGGGCTACCTGTACACGCACGTGGGCCGTTACCGCGACGGCCTGGCGGTGGACCGGCGCCTGGTGGCCCTCCGGCCTCGCGACCCGATTGCGTGTTACAACCTGGCGTGCTCGCACTCGCGCCTCAAACAGGCCGGGCGGGCCTTTGCGGCCCTGCGCCGGGCGATTGAACTGGGGTACCGCGACCTGGAGCACATGCAGGTTGACCCGGACCTGGAGAACATCCGCAAGGACCCGCGCTGGAACGACCTGGTGAGCGTGATGAAACCGTAGCCGGCCGACAGGCGCACTCGAAGACAACATGACCCGCCGCTTCCGCGGCGGGCCGGTTTCTTCCGGCTGCCGATTCCCGAACCTCGATTCCCGCCTCTAAAGTATGTACTTCGCCAGGTCTTCGTCCTCGATAATGCTCTTGAGGCGTTCGCGGACGAAGGCGGCGTCGATGCAAACGCGGCGCTCGCGCTCCGGCAAATCGGGCGCATCGAAACTCACGCTCTCCACCACCTTCTCCATCACCGTGTAGAGCCGCCGTGCACCTATGTTCTGCGCCCGCTGGTTCACGCGGAAAGCGATCTCGGCCACGGCGCGGATGCCGTCTTCGGTGAACTCGGCCTGGACCCCCTCGGTGGCCAGCATCGCCTTCTGCTGCTTGACGAGGGCATTGTCGGGTTCCGACAGGATGCGGACGAACTCCTCCGCCGTCAGGTCCTTGAGTTCCACGCGGATGGGGAACCGCCCTTGGAGTTCCGGCATGAGGTCCGACGGTTTGGCCTGCGTGAACGCCCCCGCGCCGATAAAGAGGACGTGGTCGGTCCGCACCAGGCCGTACCGCGTGCCCACCGTGCAGCCTTCGACGATGGGCAGGAGGTCGCGCTGGACGCCCTGGCGGCTGACGTCGGGGCCGAACTTCGCATCGGCGCCCGTTATCTTGTCCAATTCGTCGATGAACACCACGCCCAGGTTCTGCACGCGGTCGAGCGCCTCGGCGTTGACCTGCGCGTGGTCGATGAGGCGGTCGGCCTCCTGCGCGATGAGGATTTCGCGGGCGTCGCGCACGGGCGCGCGGCGGGCCTTGCGCCTGGGCGGCATGAACCGCTCCATCATCGTCTGAAGGCCGATGAGTTCCTCCTGCTGCGGCCCGCCGATGAGACCCAGGTCGACCTTCTCCTCCACCTCGACCTCGACCAGGCGGTCTTCCAGGAGGCCCGCCTGGAGTTTCTGGCGCAGTTTCTCGCGCGAAGCGCGGCGCTGCTCGTCGTCGCCCGCCTCTTCCTTCGGGCGGGCGGAAGCCCACCGGCCCGTCGGCAGCAGGATGTCCAGGAGCCGCTCCGCGGCCGCCTCGGCCGCCTGCGGCCTCACGGCCTGGGCCGCCTCGCGCCGCACCATGCCCACCCCGAGTTCGGTCAGGTCGCGGATGATAGACTCCACGTCGCGGCCCACGTAGCCGACCTCGGTGTACTTGGTGGCCTCGACCTTGATGAACGGTGCGCCCACGAGAGCAGCCATGCGGCGGGCGATCTCGGTCTTGCCGACGCCCGTCGGGCCGATCATGATGATGTTCTTCGGCGCCACCTCCTCGCGCAGGTCCGGCGGCAACTGGCGGCGGCGCCAGCGGTTACGCATGGCGATGGCGATGGCGCGCTTGGCGTCCGCCTGGCCGATGATGTAGCGGTCCAGCCGGGCCACGATCTCACGGGGCGTCAGCGCCTTCATGCCTTGAGGACCTCCACGACGACGCGGTCGTTGGAATAGATGCAGATTTCTCCAGCGATGGCCAGCGACCGCCGCACGATCTCCTCGGCCCCGAGGTCCGTGTTCCTCACGAGCGCCGCGGCGGCCGCACGGGCGTATGCGCCGCCCGAGCCGACGCCGATGAGGCCGTCGGCCGGCTCAATCACGTCGCCCGCCCCGGAGATGATGAGGCTCGCCTCGGCGTCGGCCACGGCCAGCAGGCTCTCCAGCCGCCGCAGCACGCGGTCGGTGCGCCAGGCCTTCGCCAGTTCCACGGCCGCGCGGCGGATGTTGCCGGAAGAGTCCTTCAGTTTCGCCTCGAACCGCTCCATCAGGGCGAACGCATCGGCCGCGCCCCCGGCAAAGCCGCACAGCACCTGGCCCTTCTCTCCGAGGCGGCGGACCTTGCGGGCGTCGGCCTTGACGATCGTTTCGCCCAGGGTAACCTGGCCGTCGCCGCCGAGGGCCACTTCCCCGCCACGGCGAACTGAGAGAATCGTTGTTGAGCGTATGTCCATCTGCGCCTCCGTTTGCATGCGGCACGGCCGCCTTGTCCGGCCGTGGAGAATCTCGGCGCCGATCTCGGCCACGGCCGGACAAGCCGGCCGTGCCACACACGCTGCCAGGGACGCAGGCCAGGGCAACGCCCCGGCCCCAGGCGGACGCACCACTTCACGGCCACGGCGCCGCTCCCTGACGGTCGCGGCTCTGATAGGAACGGCCTACTTGCGGCCGTATCGCTCGCGCCACAAGACCTCGCTGAGCGGCTTGCGGTCGGCCTGCGGCGTCTCTTGCGGCGCCTTGCCGATGGGCAGCAGGATGACGAACCTTTTCTCGGGAGGGACGCCCAGGAGTTTCTTCGCGTAATCCTCCTGCTTCAGGAGCGTCCCCTCGACCCACACGCTCGCGTAGCCGAGCGCCTGGACGGCAAGGAGCATGTTCTCGGCCGCGGCCGAAGCGTCCTCCAGCCACCACCGCGAGACGGCCGGGTCGGCGACGATCCCGACGGCCGCCGATGCACTGCCGAAGCACGGTTGCACCTTCTCCAGGGCCTTCAGTGTTTCCTTGTCGCGGATGAGGATGAACTGGAGCGGCTGGCGGTTGCCGCCCGACGGGGCGCGGCGGCCCGCGTCGGCGATCTTCAGCAGGTTCGCTTCCGACACGTCGGCGGGGGCGTACGCGCGCACGCTCGCGCGCTTCTCGATTGCCTCGAACAAGTCCATGGCGGTTCCCTTTCCTGCCGGAGCGGCGAGCGGCCCCCGCTGCGCGGCGGGTCACCGGACCCGCCGCGTGCCTTCATGGCCCGACGCTTGCGCGGTGGGTCGGCAGACCCGCCGCGCAACGCCGCGCGCCCATGCGGCGTCCATCATAGGCCCGCGAGGCGGCGCGGAGCAAGACGAATCGCGGCGGCGCCGTACGGCGTCGGTCGGGGCGGGGCGAGTTCGCCAGCGTCTCGTTTAGAAGCTGTTTCACAACCCCGGAGATTGCCGATGAAGGTAACAGTTCAACCTGGCATACGGGAGCCAAGCCATGGCCAAGGAACTGTTACCCGATGACCTCTGGGCCGAAATCGAGCCCTTGTTGCC
>VGYT01000296.1 GCA_016872895.1 Planctomycetota bacterium | reverse complement strand
GATGTCGGTAAAGGCCTGCGCCGCACCGGCGCCCGGCGCGCCGCCGGCAACCGGCACGGCACCAACAGCCGGCGCGGCGCAGGCCGCAAGCCCGAGCGCCAGAAGTCCCGCCGCCCATGCCGGCCCGCCGCGACGCGCGCCGGCAGGCGCTCGATGCCAGGAGAATCTCACGGCCCACCTCCCTCGGAGCGCCGGAGGATCTTGTCGAGAAACGCCTGCGTGTTGCGCGCGGCCTCCGCCAGGGCCTGCCGCGGAGCGAGTTCGCCGCGCACCGCCCGGTCCACGGCGCGGTCCAACTGGTCCATGTAATACGCCTGGGCCGGCATGACCGGCCGCTGGTGCTTGCACTGCCGCAGGATGTCGGCGAAGACCGCCAGGTCGGGGTCCTTCGCGGCGTCCTCGAAGAACGGGCTGGGCTTCCAGCCGGGGAACCCCACGATGGTGCGCACCGACAGGCGCGTGCCCTCGGCCGACGCGCACGCCCACAGGATGTACTCCATGGCCGCGCGGCGCTTGGCGGGGTCCGCGAGCGTCGCGGGGACGGCCATCGTCCAGCCGCCGACCCAGGAACTGGCCTTCTCGCCCCCCGGGGGCTGCGGCAGCGGGGCCATGCCGTACTCCAGGTGCGGCGCGTACCTGCGGACCTCGTCCAGGCCCGTCACGTGATAAACCTGGAGCACCTGCCTGCCGGTGATAAACGGGTTCTGCTCGGCCGAGCCGAAGGTGGACTGGAGGGCGGCGACGCGGCGGAAATCGTACTTCTGAGCATATGAGCACATCCATTCAAGCGCCGCTACGCAGCGCGGGTCGTCGGCGGTGATCTTCCGCCGCTCCGGGTCGTAGAACTCGCCGCCCCACGCCCAGCCCCACGTGAACATGCTGTTGGCGCGGCCGTACACGCCCCAGGGCACAAAGCCGACTCGCACCAGGCGGCCGCCCTCCAGCCGCGTCAGGGCGTCGGAGGACCGGTCAAGTTCCTCGATGGTGGCCGGAGGGCGGTCGGGGTCGATGCGGCTGCGCGCGGCCTCCGGCACCTCCCCCGCTGCGAGCGCCCGGCGGATGGCATCCTTGTTCCAGAAGAACGCGAAGTTCGGGTCGGCGCAGAACGTGACGGCCCAGACCTTGCCCTTGTAGAAACACTGGCGCCAGCACGGGGGCCAGAACTCCTGCGCGAACGCCTCCGGGTCGCGGCCGCACTCGCGCAGCAGGGGCCCGAGGTCCGCCAGCAAGCCCCGCTCGGCCCACTCGGCCACCTGCGGCCCATCGACGAAGATGACCTCCGGGGCGCAGTTGCCCACCACGGCCGTGTAGAACTTCTGGTTGTTCGAGAGGTCGTTCGGAACGTAGAGCAGTTCGCAGGCAATCTGGGGGTGCGCGGCATGGAACATCTCAACGCTGCGGCGGTACGCCTCAAGCATCGGGCCGCCCCACACGTGCCAGATGCGGATAACGGTGCGGCGGCCGTCGTCCGACAGGTCCGCCGGCCTCACGCCCGCCAGGAAAACCACGAGCGCCGCGGCCCCCGCCGCCGCGAGCACGCCCTTCACGATGGCCTTGCGGTCGTCCATGACGCCCTTCAAGGAACTCTTCCGCTCTGCAAGTGAGACTCTGCCTCCGCTGCGGATTCCGTTTGCACCGGCCGCGCGCTGCGACCACAATAGCACGGCGCGTTGCCGACAAGCAAGCATTGCCCTGCACCGTGTGCTATACTTTCGCTTGCGAAAGCATGGTTCGCGCAGCATCGGCTTTGCGCGGTGGGTCAGGAGACCCGCCGCGCAGAGAATCTACGGAGCATCACACAATCAGCGAAGGAGTGCCCCGTGCTCCCCCGTGCCGAACTCGTCATCAGCCTCGTATTTGCCCTGGCCGTGAGCGGCACGGCCCTTGCGGCCGAGGGCGGCAAAGACCTCATCGCCAACGGCGATTTCTCGGCCGAGGGGCCGGGCGGCGCGCCCGCCGACTGGACGCCCCGCCTGCCCCTCTGCCGCGAGGCCGCCGTCACCCTCCGCCGCACGCCCGAGGGGTTGCTCGTGGAGTCGCCCACGGAACCGTACGGCGTGGGCGGCGTGGAGCAGATGCTCGCGGGCATCACGGGCAGCCAGGCGTACGCCGTGGAGGTTGACTGCGACGTTCGCGGCATCGCGTCGCCCTTCCGCTCGGTCATAGTGCGGCTGATGTGGATGCGCGGCGGCAAGATGCTCCATCCCTGCGGAATGCTGGCGCGCGGCCCGCGGGTCGAGGGCGAGCGGGCGACGTTCCGCGACGTGCTCGTCGCCCCGGCCGAGGCCGACGCCGCGCGGCTGTCGCTGGAAGTCAAGTGGCCGCAGGGCGGCACGGCCGTGTTCCGCCGCGCGAGCGTCAGGCCGACCGACCCGCCCCCGCCGCGCAAGGTCAGGGTGGGCACGGTGTACCTGCGGCCGAAGAACTCGACGCCCGAGAAGAACATGGACCTGTGGTGCGCCAAGATCGACGAGGCCGGCCGGCTGGGCCTCGACATCGTCTGCCTCGGCGAGGCCGTCCTTCAGGTCGGAACGGGCAAGGACGTGAACGCGCTCGCCGAGCCGATCCCCGGCCCCAGCACCGAGCGCCTCGGCGCCGCGGCGAAACGGAACCGCATCTGGGTCGTCGCGGGCCTGACGGAGCGAGACGGGCGGCGCGTGTACAACACCGCCGTCCTGCTGGACCGCGAGGGCCGCCCGGCCGGCACCTACCGCAAGGTGCATCTGCCGCGAGAGGAGTGGCAGAAGGGCATCATCCCCGGCGGCGAGTACCCGGTGTTCAAGACCGACTTCGGCACCATCGGCATACAGATATGTTACGACTGGTTCTTTCCGGAGGCTGCGGAGGCCTTCGCCCTGAAGGGCGCGGAGATCCTCTTCGCCCCCACCTGGGGCAACACCCTGCCCGACCAGGACGGCCGCGCCGAGGGCGAGACGGTCTTCCGCGTCCGCGCGCGCGACAACGGGATTTATATGGTGCCATCGGTATATGACGGGAGCAGCATGGTCATCGACCCGATGGGCCGCATACTGGCCTCAAACAAGGGGGCCGAGGGCGTCTTCTGGGCCGAGATCGACCTGGCGCGCCGGGAGGCCCTGCCCTGGGTCGGCCCGTGGCGCGCCATCGGCCCGCGCGACCGCATGCCGGAGACGTACGGCCCGCTCACCGGCCGTCCGGAGCAACCGTAGCATATTCTCCCCGGCTCAGTACGTTCCCATCTCGCGCCCGCGGTCCAGGAAGTACTTGTACGTCTCGTACCGGACGCGCGACGAGACGCTGTGGTCGGTGTGCAGGATGTAGCCGCTGCCGGCCATGGCGGCGGGGAGTTTGCGGGCCAGTTCCGCCTCGACGGCCGCCGGGTCGTTCGTCTCCAGGGACCGGACGTCCATGCCGCCGCAGAGGGCGATGCAGTCGCCATACCGCTTCTTCAGGCGAAGGAGGTCCATGCCCGCCTTCACCTCCAGGGCCTGGAGGCAGTCCATGCCGGCCTCGACGAGGCCCGGCACGAGCGGCTCGACGAACCCGCACGAGTGCACCACCACCGGCAGGCCCCTCGCGCGGCAGAAGCCGAACGTCCGCTTGTGCGAGGGCCAGATGATATCTTTATACATCGCTGGAGACATGAACGGCCGCTCCTTCAGGCCCATGTCCTCGAAGAAGAAGACGCCGTCTGGCGGCCCGGCCTCGGCGAAGAGCATCTCCATGAGACGCAGGATGAGGTCGGCGTACACGCCGCACATGTCGCGCACCCAGTCCGGGTCGGCCGCCATGCCCATCAGCATGTTCATGTGCCCCGTCACGGGGTGCATGAGTTCGAAGACGTTCACGCCGCCCCAGCAGAAAAAGACGTCTCCCCGGGCGGCCTTCTCGCGGGCGGCGCGGTAACCGTCGAAGTCGATCCGCCGCCGGTCGTTGGCCGCGCTGACCAGGTGCGGCCGGGCGACGGCATCCCACGTGGCCCGGTCCGTGACGGCAAAATCCACGTGCTCGGGCGTGCCGCTGCGGGTCTTCCACCACCGAAGGAGCGCCCCGTTGCCCGTGCGGACGAGTTTCGTCTCCTCGGTCTCCTCGACGATCTCTTCCTTGAAATCGAGGTCGGCCGTCGAGTTAAAGCACCAGCAGACGCGCAGGTCCAGGCCGAAGTGGTCGTCCAGGGCCTCGTCCTTGCCCACGTGGCCCTGCCCGGCCCAGGCTTCTCGCGTGTCGGTCCAGAAACTCTCGAACGCCGCCACGCGGTCCACGGGCTGGCGCTTCAGGATTCGCCCGACGCGCTCGCGCGAGGTCAGTGGAGTCATAGTGCCTCCGTGCGCTGGGGCCCCGCCAGGGGCGGAAAAAGGTGGCCCGGGACGCAAGCCCTGGGGAACCGGCGCCGCATCCGTCCGTTCTCCACGAGCATGCCTTCCTGTTCTCGGACGGTCTCACGCAAACAGGTTCCTGTCCAGGCGCCGGTACTGCACCGCCTCCGACAGGTGCGTGGCGGAGATGTTTTCCGAGCCGTCGAGGTCGGCGATCGTGCGGGCGACGCGCAGTATCTCATCGTAAGCCCTGGCCGACAGGCCCAGTTCCTGCATCGCCTGCTTAAGAAGCATCTCGCCCGCGTCGTCCAGGGCGCAGTGCTTCTTGACCTGCCGGTGAGTCATACGGGCGTTAGACAGGCGGCGGCCGGCGAATCGCGCGGCCTGGAGATCGCGGGCGGCGCCCGCCTGGTCGCGCATGGCTGCGCTCGACGTGCCCTCAACCTTGCCACGCAGTTCGCGGTACGGCACGGCTGGCACGTCAAGATGAATGTCAATACGGTCCAGAAGCGGACCGCTTATCTTCCCCATGTACGCCTGAACCTGCCGGGGCGTGCAGTGGCACTCGCGCTTCGGGTCCGTCAGGTATCCGCACGGGCACGGGTTCAGCGCCGCCACGAGCATGATCTGGGCGGGGAACGTAAGGGTGGCCTGCGCGCGGCTGATGGTGACGACGCCGTCCTCCAGCGGCTGCCGCAGCACCTCCAGCGTGTGGCGGTTGAACTCCGGCAGTTCGTCGAGGAACAGCACGCCGTGGTGGGCCAGGCTGACCTCTCCGGGGGCGGGCATCGTGCCGCCGCCCACCAGGCCGGCCTCGCTCGTCGTGTGGTGGGGCGAGCGGAACGGCCGCGTGGCGATGATGGCCTGGCCCTTGCCCATCAGGCCCACGCTGGAGTATATGCGCGTGGTCTCAAGCGACTCTTCCAGGTCGAGCATGGGCAGGATCGTCGGCAGCCGCCGGGCGAGCATCGTCTTTCCCGTGACCGTGCACCTGGGCCTACGCCAAGCACCACGAGGCTGCCCCTGAATCCAACCCGGAAGTCGTTGCCACATGGCCACTTATGTACCGCGTGTCGCGCGGCGCGTCAATTCCTTTCGGTCAAGCCTCCCAGGGGCGCTGTCGGATGCGGGGGAGACGATTGCGTCTATTGCCCAGCGTCTGGGCACCGGCACGGACACGGTCGTGCGGGTCCGGCGGCTGTACCGGCAGGGGGGCGTTCAGGCGTTGTACCCGATCAAGCCTCCGGGCCGGCCGCCCCGGGCCACGCCCCAGTACATCGCCCAGATGAAGGCCGCGGTGCGGACGAATCCGCGGGACTTCGGCTATGGCTTCTCCGCCCCCA
>VGYT01000295.1 GCA_016872895.1 Planctomycetota bacterium | reverse complement strand
GCCTTCCTCGACCTTGGCGGCCCGAACGAGGAGTACGTGAAGGTGATCAGCGTCGATCCAGACAACCAGACGTTCGAAGCCATCGTCACGAAGGACCACGCCGACGGCGAGCGCATCCGCCCGACCATCTGGCCCACCCCGACACTCAACGAGGGTGACGACCTTGCGTTCGACATTCTCAGCGTCGCTTCGCCGGATTCAGGCTCCGATCTGACGCTCGTGATTCAGACGTAGCCATGCCCGCCGATCCACTCCTGATCTTCGATCCCCGCCGCACAGTCCAACTCCAGGGCTTCTCCGGCCGCGCCGCCACCACCACCATCCATGACGCCACCGCGACCGGCTTCCATGTCTCGGGCATCTTCCAGGCGGCCGAGGACTTCGCCAACGTCCAGCTCTTCAGCGCCTACGACTACTTCAATCACCTCCGTGTGAAGTTGCTGCCCGTGACGGATCTCTCCGGATTGACCCTCCAGTACGACATGGAGATCCTGCCGGTCAACGGCGAGGAGGGTAACGTGCGCCCCGACTGCGTGCGGTACGCCTCGGTCGGGTGGGACAAGCTGACGATCACCACCGGCGACGGCGACATCTACGAAGTCCCTCTGATGCACCACGCGGCAGTCGTCTTTGGCGACTACGCTCCAGGTAGCTTCGGCTTCTCGCTTCACGACCGCGACGCCGCCACGCTCGATGAACTGCTCGTCGGCCATCCTACGCCGGCCCTCACCGACAAGGCCTGCGTCTACTTCATGGGCACGCGCTGGTCCTGTTCCTCGGCCGAGGCGATCGCCTTCTGCAACCTCGAAACGCGGCTGCTCAACAACCTCGGGGCGCCCGACATTCCTTCCTGCGAACAGGCCATCTGGTGGCAGGACGACCCGAACTTCTGGCACTACCTGCTGGTGAACAACGGCGGCGCGGGCATCCAGGAGGCCGGCGCGACCGATGCCGCTGACATCGCCTCCCGCCTGGCCTCGATGGTGGGCCTCTCCAGTTACCTGGTCGATTGCACCGCCTCGGGCAACGTCATCACGGTCTCGCTCGAGCCGGGCGTAAATGGCCCGGTCGAGGTCTCGACCAACAGCGGCTCGGCGCCCGCCACGCTGAGCCGATCGGTGCCGGGCGTTTACACGGCCCAGGTCGCCTCCTCGGCCGAGATCCGCGTGGGCGACTACGTCGGCGTCGACATCGGCAGCGCCAACGACGAAGTCGTCAAGGTACTGGCCGTGGGTCCCGGCACCTTCACGGCGTATTTCACGAAGCCGCACTACGGGAAGCTCTACAACATCCAGTGCCGCGTGCTGCCGCGGGCGCGGCACTTCGGGCGGGTCCTGAAGGATCGCATTGCTGACAACCCGCTGCCCGATTACGGCGAGCAGCCGAGCAGCCTCGCCGTCGAGCAGTTCACCACAACGAACACTTCTTGCGAACTGAAGCTGCGGCTCGCGGGGCAACTGGGCGCATATGGACGCGATGCCAACGGCATGCCCGCGCGCGTCTCGGTCGATGGCCTGAACAAGATCGTCCGGATCGAGAAGAAGGACGATGAGTTCGGGGCGACATCCCTCGCCACCGCCGTCGAAGGCGCCGGCAACACGCGCGCCTACCGCTTCACGTTCCCCTTCGCCACGCTCTCCGGCTATCTGAACGGAGATCGCAATTCGCTCGTGCCCGTTCCCGCCAGCGACATCGTGAAGGTCCACCTCACCTTCGCGCCGCGCTTCGAAGATGTCGAATACGGACTGGCCGCGGGCGGCGTTCTCAAGGAAGGTGTTACGGTGTCGCCGCCAGGCACGGAGGAGGAGTGGCACGTCGTGGATGCGGAAGCCATGTTCGCCGGCCTAAAGTATTACGTCGGCA
This sequence comes from Planctomycetota bacterium, assembly GCA_016872895.1. Lineage (GTDB taxonomy): Bacteria > Planctomycetota > Phycisphaerae > FEN-1346 > FEN-1346 > VGYT01. Next base: position 3,783 of record VGYT01000295.1, on the reverse strand, counting down.
CGGCGAGCGCCGAGGAGCGAATCACCTGCCTCGCCAACTTCGGATTGGTCCGGCCTGACTCGGAAGATCCCGCCACCTGGTACTACCGCCTGCTGGTACGCCGCGGCGAGGACTCTTCAACGCCGCAGGCCTGGCCGCCGGGCACGCGCATCCAGCGGATCTCGACCATCACCGGCACACGCTCGGACATCGAGTGGCAGGTGCGCATCTCGAATCTCGACGTCACGGGCGACCGCACGCTCAAGGTGGGCGGCGATGCGCCGCGCATCGAGGAGTCCGATGGCCGCTGCCGGTACGAGGGCTTCTGGGAGAACTACGCTTACGGGTCGGGCTGGCCCACGCAGTGGTGGTCACTCGGCCACGCCAAGCGCTGCGCACCCAACGACGCCCAGGACCGCCGGGCGGTGACCATCCGCTACTCCTACCCGCGCGAGCACGATCTCTACCTCGGCACCTGGCTCGGCCGTGACGCGGGCCGCATCGAGGTCACGATCGACGGCGGCGCGCCCGTCTTGCATGATCTGTATCTCAACGACTACAACGGCCTCGCGGCGATGAAGAAACTTGCCACCACACTGCCTGGCGGGACGCACACGGTTGAGATCCGCGCGCTGTTTGAGAAGCACCCGGCGAGCAGCGGCTACTACTTCTACTTCGATTACCTCTGGCCACTGGAACCGCAGGACCCTCCGGACCCGCCAGCCGTCTACAGCGACGTCTCGCTCGCCATCGACTTCGATACGGACCACGGCTACAAGAAGCCACCCGCCTGGCACGTATGGCACCTGGAGCGCCTGGGCTTCCGCGGCCACGCCGACGTCTACATGGGCGTCTTTTGGAACAACAAGCGCCGGCGTATCGAGGCCACCTACGCGAACTGCACCGTGAGCATCGGCGCCTGGCAGCCCGATGCGCCGCTGTGGGTCAACATCTCGGGCACGGCGCTCTACTTCTCGCCCGGCGCAGGCCTCGCAACCGAGGACATCGCTGCGCACCTGCGCGCGATGATCAACGTTACGTTTCCGGGCGTCTGGTGCACCAGTGATGCCATCTCGATCCACATCCGGTCCCGCGCGCCGAACTACACCTTCACCATCTCGGCCAGTGCGCAACTGAGCATCGCGCAGGGCACGCCACCTCTCGACCAACCCGGCATCGAGGGCGACTGGGAGATGATCGACACGATCTCTCCCGTGATGACGCACGGGGCGCGCAACTGGCTCCGCGACCTGGCCCGTGAGTTCAAACTGGCCGGTATCGACGCCAGCTTCGCGTTCTCGATGGAGTGCTATCTGCCTCCGATGGCAATGGCCGCGCGCTATTGGGACGGCGAGCCGATCTTCCTGCCGATCCCATCACACCAGATGCACTTCGGCACGCGCGTCCGGAACTACCTGCGCCAGATGTACAAGGAGTGCGCCGACGAGATCGCGGCGGCAGGCCTGCCGGTCGTGCTGCAGTTCGGCGAGACCCAGTGGTGGTACTTCCCAAACGCTTCCGGCATGGGGTTCTACGACAACGACACGAAGGCGGCGTTCCAGGCGCGTTACGGGCGGCCCTTGCATCGGTTCCTCGCAAACACGGACTCGCCCAGCGACGACATCGAAGCGGCGGACTTTCTCCGCGACCGCATCTGGGAGTACTGCGCCGAAGTGATCAGCTACGTCCGGCGATTTCATCCCTCGGCGGTCTTCGAATGCCTCTGGCCGCTCGACGCCAACCAGGGGAAGCCCGCGCCCGATCCGGCGTTCCGCGCGCTGAACTTCCACGTGAACCTTCCCAACGAGTGGAAGACCTCGGCCTACGGCGTGAAATATTTTCGCGCGGAAGGCTTCGATTACGACGTCTGGCAGAAGAACGCTCGGCTAATGCGCCAGACACTCGAGTTCCCGCTGAAGCTCGGCCGCCCCGCGTCGGAGTGCATGTACCTGGCCGGCATCTACGGCCCGCCCGATCCGCCGATGCGGGAGGCCTACGGCATGTGTCGCAACCGCAGACTGTATTCGTTTTGCTTCTGGGCCTTCGACCAGTTCTGTCTGAACTCCCGGCCCGTGCCGCTAGAGGTGGCGACGCAGTCGGCCTCGACGCTCGCCTCCTATCACCGTCCGCGTGCGGCTCGCTCGCCCGAGGCGCCCATCGCGGTGGCCTACGCGCCCGAGGTGAGCAGCCGGATGAACACGTTCCGTTTCAACGCGAGGAGAGCCAACAATGGCTGACTTTCCCAACACCATCGATGGGGCCTCGAGCCTCTACTCTCCCGCTGACGCCTTCTCCGCGAAACCGCTGGAGACGATCACCACGACGCCCGTCTACGCGGGCGACTCGACCATCAGCGTCGAGTCCACCGGCCTCGGTTTCCCCGACGAATACGGCATCCTTTCGGTCGACGACGAGCTGATCGTCTACACATCCAAGAACGCCACGCAGTTCACCGGCTGCCAGCGCGGCACGTTCGGCACCGTCGCTGCGCAGCACACGGCCGGTGCAACCGTGCGCGCCAACATGGTGTCGGCTTACATCAAGGCCCTCCAGGAAGCCGTCGTCGCAATTGAGCAGGACCTCGGCACAGCGTCGAGCCGGAACTACGTCCGCAAAGACGGTGCGGTGACGATGTCCGGCGCGAAGGCGTTTGTCGACGGAGCGGAGTTCGGATCGGGCAACAAGGCTGCAACGGGCCTGGTGCGCCTGCCCAACACGGGTGCCGTGAAATGGCGCAAGGCCGACGGCTCCGGAGACCTGGGCGTCGCCCTCAACGCCAATGACCATCTCGCCGCCGACGCCATCATCGACTTCGCGCCCGGGCAGACCTTCGGAACGTTCTCGTATCCGGACGCCGGCTACGGCAACAAGGGCATCGTCCAGGTCGATGCCGCCGGAGGCCTGGCCGTCGAATCGGGCGTGCTCTCGACGGCGCCGTCTGGCGCGTCGCCAGGGACGTATCCGAAGGTCACGGTCGATGCCAAAGGCCGTGTGACCGCAGGCGCGAACCTCGCGGCGGGCGACTTGCCCGGCCACACCCACACGGCGGCGGACATCGTCAGCGGCGAGCTACCGCACAAGGTCCAGAAGGACGGTGCCGACGTCGGAACGCGGCGAGCGCTGAACCTCGTCCAGGGCACCCGTGTCTCGCTTGCGGCCGCCGATGACCCCGCGAATGACCGTGTCAGCGTGACCATCAGTGCGAGTCCACCCGAGGCCGGAGAAATCACGAACGCGCTCGGCTACGTCCCTGCCAACCGGGCGGGCGAGCATTTCACCGGAGCCATCGACTGCGGCCCCCACCAGACCGTCGGCGGCCCGCTGGAAAACATGGTGAAGTGCTCCGAGGATTTCGCCGCGACCACTTGGGACAAGAACGGCAACTCCTGCTCGGTCAATTCGAACGCCATCATCGCCCCGGACGGCAACCAGACCGCGGACGCAATCACCGCCGTCACCACGACGCCCATCATCCAGCAGCAGGCGGCTGGCCTAGCCGACGGCGGCACCTACACCTTCTACATCTGGGCCCGCGTCGCCGCCGGCACGCGCAAGGTCTCGCTGGCGATCGTCAACAACGCCTACGCCGCCTACCTGGCCGGGCCGACACAGGTGACGCTGACGACCTCCTGGCAGCGCTTCAAAGTCACCGGCACGCTCGCGAGCGGCCAGACCGGCCTCTGGATCGTCGTGCGCCAGTTCGCCGGAAACGGCGACGATTGGACCACGGGTGACATTCACCTCTGGGGTGCCTGCCTCCAGCAAGGCAACGACCCGCAGAATGCCTACGTTCGCACTTGGGCC
>VGYT01000294.1 GCA_016872895.1 Planctomycetota bacterium | reverse complement strand
AAGCCGCTCGTCAAGGAGGTCAGGGGCGTGGCGGTGACCGACGGCAAACTGAAGGTCGAGTTCGTGCCGAACGTGCAGAACCCCGAGATCAACGGCATCGAGGTCCTCCAGGAGTAGCGCGGGCGGACGGGCGGGCCGGCAGGCAGGCGAACTTCGCGCGGCGGGCCTCCGGACCTGCGGTGCACCATGCGCGGCGCGGCGGATGCGGAGACCCGCAGCGCCTGCGCGAGCGCGGTGCTGCGGCGTCGGCGGGCCAGCGGCCGTCGCGGGGCGGACCGTGACGATCCGACACTTCGATTTCGCCGTCATCGGCGGCGGGCCGGCGGGCGCGGCCGCGGCGCGGCGCCTGGCCCTGGGCGGGGCGGCCGTCGTGGTCTTCGAGCGGCAGCGGTTCCCGCGGCCGAAGCCATGCGGCGGGGGCCTTTCGGGCCGCGCGATGCGGTGGCTGGACGAGCCGCTTCCGCCGGACCTGGTGGACGCCGAGATATTCGCCGGGCGGTCGCACTTCGGCCCCGTCTCCATCGAGGTCCGCCAGGACCGCCGCGTGGCCGTCCTGGTCACGCGGGCGCGGTTCGACGCGTGGCTCCTGGCGCGGGCCGAGGCGGCCGGCGCGCACCTGGAGTGGCAGGAGGTCCGCGACCTGCGGGTCCGGCCGGGCGGCATCGCACTGACCGCGGCGGGGGATGAGTTCGTCGCCCGCGCCGCGGTCGTCGGAGAGGGCGCCAACCGCAGATTCGCGAGGGCCATCCGCGGCGGCGATTCGCCCCGCCACATCGGCTTCTGCGTCGAGGCCGACATACCCGTTCCCCCGGCCGACCCGTACGCGCATATCAGGGATGCGGTGGACATCTATTTTGGAGCGCCTGTTTACGGATATAGTTGGATCTTCCACCACGGGTCGTACTACAGCGTGGGGGTGGGCGGCCTGCGGCGGTGGTTCGGCGAGCCGGTGGCGAGTTTCCGGCGGTTCGTGGGCGAGCGGGGGCTTACGCTCGATGGCGTGCGGGCGCGCGGCCACTTCGTGCCGTGCGGCGGGGTGACGCGGCAGGTCGCCGCTGACCGCGTCATCCTGGCCGGCGACGCCGCCGGATGGGTGGACCCTTTCCAGGGTGAGGGCATGGCCTACGCCGTCCGCTCCGGGCAACTGGCGGCCGAGACGCTCCTGGATGCCGCGCGGCAGGGCGACTTCACGTCGCGGCGCCTTGCGGCGTACCGGCGCCGGTGCGACGACGAGTTCGGGCGCGATCTGCGCGCCGCCCGCGTCATCATGCACATCGTGCATCGCTGGCCGTCGCTGCTGCTGCGCTCGCCGCCAGCCACGGAGAGGGTCCTGGGCGAGTACCTGCGCGTGCCGCGCGGCGACCTGTCGTACCGCGACTTCCTTCGTTGGGTCGCCCGCCGCTTGCCGTGGTTTGTGCTGCGGACGCAGTGGCGGAAAGCGGCGGCACTCGCCGGACCGGGGGGAGATAGTTGAAGGTGCTTCTGAGAAGGAGGAGACCGATGCGTGCAGCGGTTGCGGTGTTTGCGGGGGTTCTGGCGGCCGGCGCGGCCGGCGCCGAAGAGATGGTGCCGTTCGTCATCCCGATGACGCCCAACGAGGCGTCGCTCGTGGCGCTCGCCTCGGCGCCCATCCCGCCCGGCGGGCCGCGGCTGGAATCGCGCGACGGGCACTTCATGCTTCGCGACCGGCGCGTCCGCATCTGGGGCGTCAACCTGTGTTTCGCGGCCAACTTTCCGGCCCGCGCCGACGCCGAGCGCGTGGCCGCCCGCATGGCCGCCGGCGGCGTCAACTCCGTCCGCCTTCACCACATGGACACCTCGTCCTGGCCGCGCGGCATACTGGACCCGAAGGACCCGCTGAAACTCCATCCGGAGGCCGTCGAGCGCCTCGATTACTTCATCGACCAACTGGCCAGGCGCGGCATATGGGTGAACGTGAACCTGCACGTCGGCCGCGCGCCCAGCAGGGCCCTGGGCCTGGCCCAGCCGAACACCAAGTACGACAAGATCGTGGGCATCTTCACGCCGGCCCTGGTCGATGCCCAGAAACAGTACGCCCGTGATTTACTTACGCATGTCAACCCGTATCGGAAGGTCCGCTACGCGGACGACCCGGCCGTGGCGTTTGTTGAGATCACCAACGAAGACAGCCTTTTCATGTGGAGCGCCCGGACCGACCTGCGGGACCTGCCTGAGTTCTACGCCAAGATCCTCCAGGGCCGCTACAACGCCTGGCTGAAGGGCCGCTATGGCTCGTCCGAGCGGCTGCGCATGGCGTGGAGCAAGGATGCCGAGCCGCTGGGTGCCAACATGCTGGCCGATGCGAAGTTCGAGAACGTCGGCGCCGCCGGCGCCGCCGGCCCGCGCTGGCAACTGGAGCAGCACGCGGGCAACGCGGCCAAGGTCTCGCGCCCCGCCGACGGCACGGCTGGCGTGCGCATCGAGGTCGCCGAGGCCGACGCTACCGACTGGCACATCCAGTTCAAGCAGAGCCCCTTGAAGGTCGAGGGCGGCCGCTTCTACACTGTCTCCTTCCGCGCGCGGGCCGACCAGCCGCGAACTCTGAGTTACAGCGTCTCGCAGGAGCAGAAGCCTTACGGGAACCTGGGCCTGTCGGCGTCGCAGAAACTCACGGTGAAGTGGCAGGTGTTCCGGAGCGGCTTCGTCGCGAAGGCCGGGGACGCCGGCGCCAGGCTGACGTTCTCCGTGGGCGGCGGCAAGACGGCCGTGGAACTGGCCGACGTGGTGTTTGCGCCTGGCGGGCGGGAGGGCCTCATGAAGGACGAATCCGTGGAGGCCGCAACTGTGGCCGTTTTCGCCCCCGGCGAGGTCGAGGCCCGGGTCCTGGACCGCGGGCGGTTCCTCGCCGAGGCCGAGAAGGCGTACTTTGATGATATGTATGCGTTTATCAAGAAAGACCTCGGCTGCAAGGCGCTCGTCACGGGCACGATCGTCTTCGGCCCGTGCGGCCTGTACGGGCAGGGCGGCATGGACTTCATCGACAGCCACGCCTACTGGCAGCACCCGCGGTTCCCCGGTCGGCCGTGGGACCCGAACAACTGGACGGTTGAGCAGGCGGCCATGGTCGAGAGGCCCGCCCAGGCCACGCTGCCGCGCCTGTCGGCCGAGCGCATGGAGGGCAAGCCCTTCACGCTGTCGGAATACAACCACCCCGCGCCGCTCGATTGCCAGGCCGAGTGCGTGCCGATGGCCGCCGCCTGGGCCGCGGCGCAGGACTGGGACGGCGTGTGGCTGTTCGCCTACTCGCACCGGGGCGAGGTGGAGGTGGACGCGTTCAAGAGTTATTTTGATATTGATGCAAATCCGTCCAAGTGGGGGTTCATCCAGGCCGGGGCGGCCGTTTTCCGGCAGGGCGCCCTGCCGCCGCACCGCCGCGCGTTCAGCCTGTGCATCGCCGCCGAGGAGGACCCCCTCGGGTCGCTTGCCGCACTTTACCTGAAGCACGACCGCAACATGCTCGCGGTCGTAAGCGACAAGATGAAAACCGCCTGGCAGGACCTGCTGGGCGCGCGCCTGGAAGTGGCGCTGGCGGGCCACAGCGGCGTGACCGACTCCGGCGCGTTCCTCGAGCCGCAGATGGCCTGGGCGGCGGACGAAAAGGGGCGCGGGCGATTCGCCGCCCTGGGGCCGGGCGCCGCCGTCTTCGTCGGCCGCGCGGGCGGCGACACGGGCATCAAGGGCTTCCCCATCGAACTCGCCAGGCCCGACTTCGCGGCCGTGACGATGACCGCGCTTGACGGCCGCACGCTTGCCGCAAGCGCGAAGATCCTCATCGCGGCGTGCGGCCGGTGCGAGAACACCGGCATGAAGTTCTCCCCCGACCGGCGCACCGTCGGCACGGCCTGGGGCAAAGGCCCCGTGTGCATCGAGCCGGTCGAGGGGCGAGTGACGCTGCCCGCCGGCCGGTGGACATGCCGGGTCTTGCGGCCCGACGGCACGCCGGGGGCCGACGTGCCTCTCGCCGCGGGCGCTGGCGGCGCAGCGGCGGTGAACCTCTCGCCCAGGTATCAGACTATGTGGTACCTTGCGACTCCGGCTGACAGAAAGTAGTCGCAGCAGAGAATCCGGGCTCGGTTCAGACAAGGAATTGCGATGACCTGCTTTCGCGTGCTGCTGTCCGTTGCGGTGTGGCTTGCTGCTCTCCCGGCCGCGCCGTCGGGCGCCGAGAACTGGCCCCACTGGCGCGGGCCGCTCTTCAACGGCTCCACCACCGAGAAAGGGCTGCCCGCCTCATGTGACGAGGCCGGCCGCGCCTGGGCGGCGGACCTGCCGGGCCACTCCAGCGCCACGCCCATCGTGTGGGGAGACCGCGTCTTCCTGAGTTCCACGGAGCCCGACACGAAGGGCCTGCTGGCGATGTGCCTGTCCGCCCGCGACGGCAAGGTTCTGTGGAAGAAGCGCCTCGGCAATGACGTCAGGGCCCCGCGCAACGACGGCGCAACGCCCTCCGCCTGCACCGACGGCCGCCGCGCATACTTCCTCTTCGGCAGCGGCGACCTGGCGGCGCTGGACCTGGACGGAAGCGTCATCTGGGCGCGCAACATCGCACAGGACTTCGGCAACCTGTGCACCAAGTACGGCTACAGTTCCAGCCCCACGCTCTGGAAGGGCAAACTGTACGTCCTCCTTCTTCGGCGGCCGCGGCCGTACTACGGCCCGGCGGGCACCGACAAGCCGCTCGACTCGTTCCTTCTGGCCGTGGACCCCGCCACGGGCAAGGACATATGGAAGCACGTGCGGGCGACCGATGCAAACGACGAGGCGCACGAGTCGTACGGCACGGCCATCCCGCACGAATGGAAGGGCCGGGCTGAACTCCTCGTCCAGGGCGGCGACTACCTCACCGGACACGACCCGGAGACCGGCCGCGAACTGTGGCGGTACGGCTACAACCCGTCGCGGATAAGCATGTGGCGGCTGATTCCGTCGCCTGCGGCGCTCGACGGCCTTGTGTTCGGCGTCATCCCGCGCGGCGGGCCCCTTTTTTCGATCAGGGCCGGCGCGGCGGGGCGCCTGGGCGAAGGCGCCGCGATCTGGACCTTCGGCGGCCGCACGACCGATTCCACCACGCCGCTCGTATATGAGGGTACGTTATACGTGCTACAGAGCGACAAGGCCGACCCGGTCGTCAGGTCCAGCCCCGTCAGCCCGGGCATTTTCCTGTTTGCCGTGGACCCGCAAACGGGTCGTGATCGCGGCCAGGCGCGGCTGGCCGACGGCGGCGCGTGGCGGGCGTCGCCCACGGGCGCCGACGGCAAGATTTACTGCATCAGTGAAGCGGGCGAGGTAGTCGTCGTCCAGGCGGCGGGCCTGAAGATTCTCTCGCGGACGAGCCTGGGCGACGGCCCTACGCAGGCCACAATCGCCGCCGCCGGCGGACGCCTGTACGTTCGCACGGCGACGAAACTTCATTGCTTCGGCACCAAGGCGAAGTAGGGGCGGGCCGAGTACCCTTGTTCAGCCGTCGCCCGCCGAAGGCGGGCAGGCTCGGTACGGCGGCGTGAACGCGCTGGCGCTCGACAGCGACCGTCGCCGTACCGGCGACGGCTAAGAAGCTGTTTCACAGCCCTCCGGTCACTTGCCGGAGGCGGTTGAAGCAAATGATGCTGGCGGCCAGATCGTGAAAC
>VGYT01000293.1 GCA_016872895.1 Planctomycetota bacterium | reverse complement strand
CGGGCCAGACACTCTCCGGCGAGCGCTCTGCGACGGCCACGGCAGACCGATGAGCGACCGATCGCTCGAATCCCGCGCCTTGACACCCGCAACGGAAGTGGCCATGATCCAGTCGCGCGTCTCACCCTGACCGTTGGGCACAGGCACCAAACACTGAGGACCAGACACCATGCTTGCACGCCTCCACCGCTATCTGACCATCGTCGCACTCACGGCCGCGAGCTTTGCCTCTGCGCAGGAGCCGCCCGCGAAGGCCGTGCAACGCTGGACGAACCGCGAGGGAAAGACCATCAGCGCCGCCTTTGTCCGCATGGACGGGGCCAACGTGGTCCTGCGGCGCGGCGATGGGCAGGAACTCGTCTATCCGCTGGCGAAGCTGAGCGCCGCCAGCCAGGCCCAGGCACGCAGACTCGCCGCAGCAGCGGCGTCGAAAGAGAATGCGCCACCTGCGCCGAAGCAGGAACCGCCGCCTGACCCGGAGCAGGTGCTGCTGGCCTCCATTCCGGCGCCGGCAACGCGTGACCCCGCTCAGCCGCTGGTGGGCGCCATCCGCTGGGATGCCTGGACCGGCGGCTGGGTGACGGAGGCGATGCAGAGAACGCTCGGCCCCGCGAAGTACCACGAGCGGCTGCCATGGTTCGCCGAGGTCAAAGGCGACAAGCAGGTGAGAATTGACGGCAACCGGCAGGTCATCATGGATACGGAAATCGCCTGGGCCGCCTCCGCCGGGCTCGACTACTGGGCCTTCCTGCTCTACCCGGAAAGCGACGTGATGAGCGTGTCCCTGGCGCAGTACCTGAAGTCGCCGCGCCGCAAGGACATCGGCTTCTGCGTGGTCTTGCACAACGCGCTCAAGGTGCCCGACAGCCAGTGGCCGCAGGAATTGAAGCGGATGATCAAGCTCATGAAGGAACCCGGCTATGTCACCGTGCTCGATGGCCGTCCTCTGGTCTATGAATTCGAGGCCCGCTCCGATGACGCGGGGCAGAAGCGGTTCGACGAATTTCGTGCCGCTGCCAAGAAGGAGAAGCTCGATCCGTATTGCGTCTTCATGGGGTGGAATCCTGCTCCCGACTGGGCGGCACAGTCGCCCAAGGGATTTGACGCCGTGTCCCACTACGCCCGCGCCAGCGATCTGCCCTCCGATTTTGCGGGGCTGGTCCGCGAGAACGAGGAATGGATGTGGCAGTCCGCCGCCAAGGAGCACGTGCCCTACATCCCCCTGGTCACCACCGGCTGGAACAAGGAACCGCGTAAGGACAATCCCGTGTCCTGGGAAGTGGGCCATGGCTATCTGAAGCAAACCGTCTTCATCCCTCCGGCGACTGCCGATGAAATCGCCGCGCACCTGCGCAACGCCCTCGCCTTCGTCAAGGAGAACCCCAAGACCTGCCCGGCCAACGCCATCATCATGTATGCGTGGAACGAGCACGACGAAGGCGGCTGGCTCGTCCCCACCTGGACCGCGGAGGGCAAACCCAACACCGCCCGCCTCGACGCCATCCGCCGCGTGCTGAGGCAGGGCGTTCTGCCCGTCACTTCGGCCCCGCCAGCATCCGGATCTCCTCCGGGGAGAGTGCCCGGTCGTAGAGGCGCACGTCATCCATGAGGCCGGCAAAGGGATGCGGCTTGCCCTGATGCAGAGAACCGCCGATCGCGGCCTGGCGCGGCCTGAAGAAGAGTGGCCGGTGGTAGGCGAAGCCCCCGGGCAAACGCTGGCCGTCCACGTAGAACGTCACCAGCCCGGCGTCGTCCACGAACGCCACGTGGCGCCACTGCCCGTCGAAGACCTCGGTCTTGTTGGTGCCCGCGCGTATGGCTCCCTCCATTCCGGGGTGGAAGAGACGCATAGCGAGGGCCTTGGTTGTATGGAAGCCCAGGCAGAACCCATCCTGCTCCAGATTGCCTTCCACATCGCCCTCGGCGTAGATCGTGCCGTAGCCGCGGGGCTCGGCCTTGAGCCACAGGGCGAACGTGTAGCTCGGCAGGCGCTTCGCGTGCGGCGTGGGCGGGTCCTTCTCGAACAGGATCATGCCGTCCTGGAGGGCCTTGCCGGACTTGCCCTCGACCCGCTGGATCTTGCCGTCGTAGGTCCGGATCCTGCCGTTCCGCTTGCCGCCCGAGGCGTCCACGGCCGTGTCGCCTTCGGCCTCGTCGAAGGTGTAGTGCAGGATGAGGCCCCGGGCCAGGTCCGGCTTGGCCGGGCCGGCTGACGCGGGAGCGGCCGGCTTCTGGGCCGCGCCACCGATCTCGTAGTACACGGCCTTGTACTCCGGAGCGATCTGGAACGTGATCCTGTCGCCCGCGCGCTGGAAGGGCACGGTCACGCCCGTGCGGCGACCCCAGACGTCCAGGGCGTTCACCACCACTTCGCCCGCGGGCCGCGGCACGGTGAGCGTGGCGCGCACGCCCTGCATCTGCAGGGGCGGGCCGCCGATGGCCAGGAGCTGCGCGCCGTCCGGCGAGTAGGACATGCCCGTGTTGCGTGCCCGAGCCACGGCCGTGATCAGGACTCGACTGGATGATGCGATGGGCTTCTCCTCCAGGCTGGTCAGGCAGACCACGGCGAAGGGCGTCTTGATCGCGGTGACGGCCACGTCGCCCAGGGTCAGGTCCCTGCCTTCGGCGAAGCCGCAGAAGCCCCTGGAACGTTCCGCGTTCACCGTGGACAGTCCCTGGCCGGAGTAGTCCCAGAGGAGTTCGCCCGTCGTGGAGCGGATGGTCTTCTTCTCCCGGTCCCAGAAGGGGGCGAGGTCCTTGGCCTCGTTGGGCGTGGGCGCCTCCGTGAACCGGATCACCACGCGGCCGGCGGCGACGGCCTCTCCCGGCGTGTGGGTGTCCTTCGCCAGATCCACGAGGTCGCCGGTCTGCTGGATGGCGTCACGCACCTTGAGGATGCCCCGTTCGAGCTCCCGCACCGAGACGTTGCGCCGCGCCACCACCGCGCCGGGCCTGATGTCGCCGCGGTAGACCCAGTAGGCCAGCATCGGGTTCAGCCCCAGCACCTACGGGTAATCGCCCGTGTAGACCCGCGGAGCGTCCCAGCGCGGCGTGGGATAGAAGTGATTGGCGGCGGCGAACAGGAAGATGCCGTCCCAGTCCTGGAGGCACATGCCGTAGGCGCCCGCGAGGAATTGGCCTTCGGCGACCCACATGGTCGGAGGCAGCTCGAGCCATTCGCTGATCATGAACGGCCGGTCCTCGACCTGCATCATGGCGCGCGAGAACAGGCCGCTGCCTGGCTGGCGAAGCATGGGCGTGTTGTTGAATGGTCCGAGCGCCAGGCGGTGCCCGCCGCCGCCGCCGTAGTAGGCGTGGCGGTCCACGACGCCGAACGTCTTGTCCGAGAGCAGGTTGTACAGGTGGCCCACGCCGGGGGCCGACGTCCACCAGTTGCTCGTGACGATGGCGCCCCTGTAGCCGGTGGCGCGGATGGCCTTGACCGCCTTCCCGTAATACTCATTCTGGAGGTCAAAGAGGAAGCGCGCGGCGTCCATCATGCGCCACTTCAGATGCTGGCGGGCCGGAATGGTCCATGAGGGTTCGGAGTACCACCACCCGTGCATGGTGATCTCGAGGTTCTTCTTGTCCAGGTGCTCGTCCTTGCCAAAGGCGCTGAGCGGGCCCGGCGCCTCCTTGCCGTCCTTGGCCGCGGCCTCGGCGAGCCCCGTGCGGACCTCCTCGGCGTCGCGGTTCCAGGACGCGGCGAGCTTCTCGTGGGTGCCGTACTTCGCCTTCAGCCAGTCGCAGTAGCGCTCGGTCAGGACCTGGAGGGTCTTCGGCATCTTGGCGAGCTGCTTGTTGTAGTTGAAGAACGCATCGTCCTCGTTGTGGATTTCCACGAATCCCAGGGCCGGGTCGTCGGCGTAGCGCAGGCCGGTCGCCTCGTTCTTGTGCTCGAGGAGGTTCGTCAGGAGCCTGATATGCGCCGCCTGTACCTCCGGCACGATGTACACCAGGCCGGCCGTGCTGCAGGACATAGCGGGATTGCCGTCCTTGGCGGCCTGTCCCCCCACGGCCACCATCTCATCCCAGATCGGCTGCGGCACCCCGTCGCCTGGCTTGAGCCTCATGCCGTAGATCGGGCTCCAGCCCACGTAGATGCCCCGCTTCTTCAGCTCCGCATGGCAGACGTCCATCCGCTTCAGGAACTCCGGGTCGAGTTCGGTCGCCTTGTCCGAGTTGGCGAGCACGGCCTCGCCCGGATGGGTGAACTTGTGGAAGCGGATCATGTTGATCCCGAACTTGGCCGACTTGCGGGCGAGCAGCTCGGCCTCGCGGGCCGGCATGCCAGGCCCGGTGTTGCAGATATTGTCGGCCAGGAACTTCGCTTTCGTGCCATCGCCGAAGACGAAGTCGCCACCCTGCATCCCCAGCCAGCCGTGCTTGCCGGCCGGCGCGTGGAGCAGGTGGCTCACGTCGATCACGCTCTCCTCGTAGGAGTCGGAGATGAGCGGCAGGCTGAACCAGTCCGCCTCGTCAGGCTCCTTGAAGTCCACCGGCAGAATCTCGGGCGCCACCGCGCCCTGGGGCATGGCGATGCCCGAGGGCCTGTACGCCGCCGGGGCGAGCATCAGGACGTCGATGCCGCCGTAGGCGGCCTTGTGCACGGCTTGCGGCCCGGCGTACCTGAAGAAGAAGAGGAACGTGTGGGGGCCGGCCTCGAGCCGGACCGTCCCGTACTTGGACCAGCAGACCGTGCGCGGCCCTCCCTCCGCGAGCAGCACCGGCTCCATGCCCTCGGCGCTCGTGTCCACGCGCGCCTTCGGGGCCTCGTCCACCTGCCACTCGAGCGCGGCGCCCGCCAGGATGCCGCGCACCCAGACCGCGTACTCGCCCGCCTGCGGCACGGCGAAGCGATAGGCGGCCATCGCATCGCCCTGATTCCAGTGGGAGAGCCAGTCCTTGCCCGAGAGCTTCTCCCTGTCCACCTTGTCGTACCACACATGCTTGCGCGCGGTGGCGAGGCTCGGCCTCTCCCCCTCGACCCAGACCACTTCGCCGGCAGCCGCTGGCAGCAGCCCGCTGATCAGGCACAGCCAGCAGAGGGGTCCGCTCTGTTTCGCATGTAATCGCATCGGCTGCTCCTCTACGGCGTGCGCCAGAGAGTGACGCAGTCCCACCGCTCCCATGCCACCCACGGGTCTTGCGCCGCTGGAACCGTGCAGTGTCCCCGCCGCCTCGCCCGGTTCCGTACCCGCCCTAGAGACCCTGTCCGCCCCCGCATGGGGCAGAACAGCAACGCCAGCGGCCATCAGCGGCATGGACGATACCGCAACTCCAGGGGCGAGTCAAGGCGGCATCCATCCTCGTCCCCGCGCCGCCAGGGCCGAGATCTGGCAGATACTCGACACCGACCCGTCAAGACTCGCGCCCTCGGGCAAGGGCCGGCACGTCAAAGGCGAACAGTGAACGAGACCAGGCCGTGGGGCAGCTTGACACCCGTCGGCAGACGGGGTATCTATAGGCCGGGCGCCGCGCTTTTCGCCCGCGCACGTGCCGCGCTTCTATACCGCCGTTCACACGTGGAAGCTACCACGCTGACGGTCGCCAAGAAGAACCTCACGCATGCCTGCTCAAGGCAATGTCCAACCAAGTTCTTTCAGCCACACTCGCACATCGCAAAAGCACTCATTCTCTGAGCTGCAGTTGGCCCCAGTTCTTGGGCTCCATCTTCAACTCGAAAACCTCGTCATTGACCAGTCCGGTCGCCTGGTTG
>VGYT01000292.1 GCA_016872895.1 Planctomycetota bacterium | reverse complement strand
GCGGTACACGTCGAACTCCGCCGGCGACCACAGGTTGTCGTACTTGTACTTCGGCTGCACGCGGACGGCGTTCCAGATTGCCTGGAGTTCCTTCTCGGCGGCGGCGGCCGCGGTCCGCGCGGCAGGCCGCCCGCTCTCCTTCGCTTCGGCGATGAGCCGCTCCAGCGTATAGACGTACCGGTAATCGTCGTAGCCCTCGCGGTATGCTTCCCAGAGCACGACCGGCATCGGCGTGCCGTCGGGCTCATGGCGGTTGAAAAAATCCTGCGAAGAGCCGTCGAGGTAGTTGAGCGGGTCGCCGCTGCTCGACGAGTATATCCACGGGATGAGCGTGCGGAACCCGGAGCGCCAGAAGCCGAAGCCGTAGGTCATCCGCGCACCGGCCACGGGCGTGTGGTCGTTCTCGCCGCTGACGTGGTTCGGGTAGCACCAGTACTGGACGCCGCGAGCCCGGCTGTCGGTCAGCACGGTCTCGCGGTCGGGCGCGAACGGCTGCGTGCACCAGACGTCCACGTGAGGCCGCAGGGGGTGGAACTGTTCGTGCGTCGGGTCGGCCGTGACGTACGTGCGCACGCCGGCCGCCTTGCATGCCGCAAGAACCTTGACCATGAAGTTGACCGAGGCGGCGTCGGTGCCCGGCTCATCCACGGGATAATAGAGGAACTCCGGCCAGCCGCGCGCCTTGCGCTCGGCCTCGATGGCCTTGACCATGGCGGTTATTTCCGCCCCGAACGCATCGGGCGGGTCCTTGACGCCGAGCAGGTGCGAGCCGTAACTTTCCTTCACGTGTTTCTGATACACGCCGCCCGTATTGATGCTCATGACTATCGGCCCGCGGAACTCGTGTTTGCGCCACAGGTCCAACTTCGCGGCCAGCAGGTCCCAGTTGAACTTGAACCGGCCCTCGGCGTCGGCCGGAGGACTGGAGCAGGTGAGGGTGACGTTGCGCGTGCCGTGCGCGGCCATGTCGGCGTGCTCCAGTTCAGCGCGGCGGCGGAAGTGTTCGCGCGAAATCTCGTCGTCCGCGCCCGCCGCCAGGTCATAGGGATGCCGGTAGTAGATGCCGAAGATCTTGTCCGGGTCGTCGCGCAGGCGGATAGGCAGGATGCGGAGTTCGAGCGGAATGGCCGCCCGGCCGCCGGCGCAGGTGAACTCCACCCGCCCGGCGTAGCGGCCGGGCGGGGCGCCGCCCGGCACGTGCACCGTGAGCCAGAAACGCGCGTTCTCGTCGGCCGCCAGGTCGCCTCCCCGGAACGGCTCCAGGATGTCCGGCACGACGCGGTAACGGTTCTGCACGCGGTAGTTGGGCCGCGCCAACTGGTAGCGGACCTTGCGCACGTCGATGTCGCGCGCGGTCACCGGGCCGATGTCGCTGACGACGACGCGGGCATCGCTCAGGCCGCGCAGCGGCAGCACGATGAAGTTCGCCGGCTCACATTCCCCCGGGCAGGCGAACAGCCGCAGCACGGGGCGGAGTTCCTCCGGCCGCGGCCGGGCGTGCGGATACACGCACTCAAGATAGTGCCGCGAATACACTACAAAGCCGCGCCGGCGGTCCTCGTCCGTCAGCGGCGGCATCGGCCCGGTTCCCGGTTCAGCGTCGGCCTTCCACTTGGCCCACTGCTCCGGCGGCAGGCGGTAGGTCCATTCCTCCAGCGGCGCGATGACATCCTTTTCCACCCGCGCGCCGTCGGCCGCCGGCCAGGCGAGGACGGCGCTGCACACCCACTTGCTTCGCGGCTGGAACTCGACGGCCAGCGGCTGCCCGCCCGCGCTGGTCCTGAAGCGCAAGGAGCGGAACTGGTACCCGCCCTCCAACTGCACGCGCTGCTCCGTGCTGCCGACGCGGACCGTGAAGTCGAAGAACTGGTTGCGGAAGGCCTCGCTCGTGCCGCATACCACGTAGATTTCGTATTCGCCGGGCGCCGCCTTGATGAGAAAGGCGTTGCCGCCGCTGCCCACGATGCAGTCCTCGGTGACGGGGTTGGTCCAGATGGGCGGCGGCTCCATGCTGCCGCGGCTCTTGTTCTCGACCGGCTCCTTGTATGCCCGCGCGTAGGCGCGCAGGCCGTCCTTCGTCCGCCAGCCGAAGGCCGCGCCTTCGGCCAGCACGCCGGCCGCCGTCACGCGCGTGAAGCCGGGCCACACTTCGGACTGCACCGTGCCGAGGTCGAAAAACAAATCGCCGCCGCGCGCCGCCGCCGCCGAGCCGAACACGCACAGCGCAAAAAGCAGGATGCAAGGGCCCGCAGCGTTCCGCTTCCGGAGGGCATGGTCGATACTCATGGC
The DNA here is from genome assembly GCA_016872895.1 of Planctomycetota bacterium. Classification (GTDB taxonomy): domain Bacteria; phylum Planctomycetota; class Phycisphaerae; order FEN-1346; family FEN-1346; genus VGYT01. The sequence goes on along the minus strand of VGYT01000292.1, from coordinate 3,435 downwards.
TTCCCGCTCCTTTCCGTCCACGGCGACTGCACCAATCGGACGGCCGCCCTCTGCGGCGGTCCGGTGCCGATCCGCGCGACCACTTCGTAGGCGCCCGGCGCCGGCCGTTTCTCGCCGAGCGGCAGCACCAGCCGATGCGCCCCGCGCCCGGCCGCCGCGGCCGCACGCGAAACCACGGCGCCGTCCCGCCGCAGTTCGCAAAGCGTTTCCGCAGTCTCGCCGGGCCCCAGGCCCGTCACGCGGAACCGCACGGCCACGCCCGCCGCGTCGGCAAACATCACGCCTTGTTCCGGCGCAAAGTCGAGCAGCGTCGGCGCGGCATAGCGCACCAGCGCCAGGTCGGCGATGGTGAACGTCACCTGGTCCTGGTGGCGATAATTCGAGTCAGAGATGGAGAACATGACCTGCTGGACCGCCTCCGGCCGCGGCAGGTCCGCCACGGGAACCACGAACCTCACCCACTCCCCCTTCTTCAGTTCCGTAAGCGGGCGCGACCAGGAGCCTTCCCCCGCCTCCACCCGCACGAGCAGCGCGAGGGGCGCGGACGGCAACTTCTCGCGCGACGTCTCGGAATATATCCAGAACTCCAGAAAGTCCCACCCCGACCAGTCGCGCTCCGTTCCTCTGAGCGCCCGCGACACGCGCGGCCAGCCGATGGGATACTTCGCTTCGCCGCCGAAGTGGTCCACCGCGATGTGCCAGCGCATCGCCGCCCCCCCGGCCTTGACGCGGCTCGTCTCGGCGGCCACTGCGGACTCCGCGGCGGACCACGTCTTGGCCGGATCGGCGCCGAGCAGGCCCTGCCTCTCGAAGCCGCCGTCGCTCGCTGCGCCGGCGCGGCCGGCTCGCCCGATGCAAAGCATCGCTGCGGCCGCGATAAGCACCGCAACGCAGCCCGGCGCGACGCGCCTCCGCACCTGCCGCGCAAACTCAGTTCTCGACCGTTTCATTCAACCCTCCCCTGGAACAACAGCACGCGCGGCGCCCCGCCCCCTGCATCAGCCGCCCCCGGCCGCGCGCGCGGCAAGCACTCGCGGCGTCGGCCTGGCGACGAGCCCCGCCGGCCGCTGGTTTCTGCCCTCGCGCCCGGCGTCGCCGAGGTCCTCGCGGGCCTTCTCGGCGAGGGCCGACAGGCGCGCGACGACCTCCGGCCGGCGGTCCGCAAGGTTGTCGGTCTCCCGGACGTCGGCCTCCAGGTCGTACAGTTCGGCGGCGCAGGCCTGCGTGTCGCCGCGGAAACTGGTGCGCCTGGCCGCCAGCGGCAGGTGCAGTTTCCACCCGCCGCTGCGCACCGCCTGAAGTTGGTCCATGTAGTAATAATAGAACGCTTCATACGGCGACTTCGCCCCCGGCCTGCCCGACCAGAGCGGCCATGCGTCGCGGCCGTCGATGACGCGCCCCGGCGGAAGTTCGCCCCCCGCCAGCCGCGCGAACGTCGGCAGCAGGTCCATCGTCGTGCACACTTCGCCGCACGCCGACCCCGCGGCCACCCGGCCGGGCCAGCGCACAAGCCCCGGCAAGCGCATCCCCCCCTCCTGCGTCGTGTACCCCCAGCCGCGAAGCGGGGCGTTGCTGCCCTGGGGCGGCTGGCGGCGGACGGCGCCGTTGTCCGACGTCCAGAACGCAAGCGTGCGGCGGTCCAGCCCCAGGCGCTCAAGCGCCGCCAGAATCTCGCCCGTGGACCAGTCGAGTTCCTCAACGGCGTCGCCGTAAGGCCCGTTGGCCGACCGTCCGCGGAACGCCTCGCTCGCAAACGGCGCGGCAGTGCTCCCCGGCATCGCGTGCGCAAGGTACAGGAAGAACGGCCGCTCCCGGTTGGCCGCCATGAACCGCACGGACTCCTCGGTGTAGCGGCGCGTGAGCGTCGGGCGGTCGGCCGGGGCCTCGACCACCTCTTCCCCGCGCATCAGGGGCAGCGGCGGCCGTCGGCCGTCCCCACCATGTCGTCGCTGTAAGGTATGCCGAAGTATTCATCGAACCCCTGCCGGGTCGGCAGGAACTCCGGCTGGTCGCCCAGGTGCCACTTGCCCACGCACTCCGTGGCGTAGCCGCACGCCTTCAGAACTTCGGCCACCGTGATTTCATCGGGATTCAGGCCCTTCGGCGACACCGGCCGCAGCACCTGCCCGCCGCGCTCGTCCACGTGCAGGTTCACGCGGCGCGGATAGCAGCCGGTCATCAGGCTCGCACGCGAGGGCGTGCACACGCCGCTCGTGGCGTAGAAACTCGTCAGCCGCATCCCTTCCGCCGCCAGCCGGTCCACGTGCGGCGTGCGGTGCTTCGTCGAGCCGTAGCAGCCCACGTCGCCGTAGCCCAGGTTGTCGCACAGGATGACGACGAAGTTCGGCGGCCGCCCGGCCGGGCCGTCCATCGCGGCTGCGGGCCCCCGCACAGCGGCGGCCCGCAGCGAGCCGCCGGCGAGCGCGCCGCACCCAGGCGCGCCGGCGGCCGCGCACGCGGCGCCGAGGCCCGCGGCCTTCAACAGCCCGCGACGGGTCACGTGACGGTTCATGGCAGTTCAGCGAAATTATGGTAACGCGGGCGTGATGAAATGTATAGTGTGGTGCGCGGCGGGTCGGGAGACCCGCCGCGCAAAGGTGCGTTGCCGCGTGTGGCGCGGTGGGTGCGGAGACCCGCCGCGCGGGTGGCTTCAATGAACGGACCTTCTTGCGGTTCCTCTTATGGAGGCTACACATGATTCGACGTCATTTTCTGCGCATGGCGGGCGCGGCCGCCGCAACCGCCGCGATGCCGGCATGCCTCCGGTCCCAGGAGGCCGCCGCGCAGCCCGTCAGGAAGCCCAACTTCCTTCTCATCATCGCCGACGACCTGGCCGCCTGCGAACTCGGCTGTTACGGCGGAAAGAACGTCCGCACGCCTAATATCGACAAACTCGCACGCGAGGGCCTCCGCTTCACACACGCCTTCGCATCCACCTCGATGTGCGTCCCCGTCCGGGCGTCGCTGTACACCGGACTTTACCCCGTCCGCAACACCGTTACGCGCAACCACGTGGCCGCCAGGCCGGGCATAAAGAGCGTCGTGCATTACCTTCAGGCGCTGGGCTACCGCGTCGGCCTGACGGGCAAGGTGCACGCGCAGCCGCAGTCGGTGTTCCCGTTCGAGACCGTGCCCGGCTTCGAGCCGAACTGCACGGCCCAGGCGGCCGACTACACGGTGGACGGCATCCGCGCGTTCATGTCGCGCGACCCCTCGCAGCCGTTCTGCCTGATGGTCTGCTCCGTCCTGCCGCACGCCCCCTGGACGGTGGGCGACGAGTCGCGCTTCCCCGCCGACAAACTCGTCCTGCCGCCTCACTGGATCGACACGCCCGAGACACGCCGCGCGTTCGCCAAGTACTGCGCCGAGGTTGAAGCGCTCGACCGCCAGGTGGCCGACGTCCTGCGGGCGCTGGATGATGTCGGCCGCGCTCTA
>VGYT01000291.1 GCA_016872895.1 Planctomycetota bacterium | reverse complement strand
TGCCGAGTTTGCGGGCCTTCTGCTTCGAGACCTCCACCTCCTCCTTCCCCTGGCCCACGTCGATGGTGATGGGGATGATGTTCTCATCCTTCACCTTGTACTTGCGGCGCAGCAGTTCGATGCACAGGCTGGAGTCCAGCCCGCCGGAATAGGCTAGCGCCACCCGCGTCACTTGCGGCACAGGAGTGCCGAATACTTTCTCCTCTATCGCTTTGGCGTCCATGACAGGCCCCTTCCGTTGGCCCTTCGATTGCCCAAATTGCCGTATCGTGCGGAGCGCGCCACCACGCGCTCCCGCTCAAGGCCGCATCTTGTACCGAGGGGGGCGGTGAATGTCAACCATATTGTGCCGCGCCCGGAAGCCCCTGTAAGTTCCGACTGACCAGCGCCTTTCCGGACGGGCTCGGGGGCGCAGCGGGCTGCTGCAAGGCCGCTACAGGATCGCCCGCGGCTTGGCGCCGCGCTCAGGCTCGGCCGCCACCGGGCTGGCCAGTACGCCGATGCCCTCGACCTCGACCTCCACGGCGTCGCCCGGCTTCATCGGGCCGACGCCGGCGGGCGTGCCCGTGGCGATGACGTCCCCCGCCTCGAGGGTCATGATGCGGCTGGCCCATGACACGAGATATTGACAATTGAACACCAGTTGGTCGGTACTGGACCGCTGCTTCACCGCGCCGTTCAGGCGGCAGGCGACGGCCAGGCGGTTCGGGTCGCCCGGGGCCGTCTCTATCCACGGGCCCAGCACTCCGAATGTGTCGAAGCCCTTCGCGCGGGTCCACTGCCCGTCCTTCGCCTGGAGGTCGCGCGCCGTCACGTCGTTGAAGCACGCGTAGCCGAGGATGGCGCGGTCGGCGTCCTCCGGCGCCACGCTCCGGCATCGGCGGCGGATGACGACGGCCAGTTCCGCCTCGTAGTCCACCCGGCCGGCCGCCTTCGGGCACACGATCGGCTCGCCCGGCCCGGCCAGGGCCGTCGCGGGCTTCAGGAACAGCACCGGCTCGTCGGGAAGGGGCTTCTGCATTTCCCTGGCGTGGTCGCGGTAGTTAAGGCCGATGCACAGCATCTTCGACGGCCGCGCGGGCGCCAAGAGGCGCACGTCGGCCAGCCGGTGCTCCGACCGCATCGGCACGACGTTCTCGAAGTACGGCCGCAGGAGTTCGCGGACCGTGTCGCCTTCCAGCACGCCGTAGCGCACGCGGTCGCCGGCCAGGAAACGGACGAGTCGCATCAAATATCCTTAGTCATTTGTCATTTGTCACTTGTCACTTGTCACTTGTCACCTTGCACTTTTCACTTCTTCCCGTCCGGGGCCGGCCCCGTGAGCGTCCAGAGCGCCTGGCACGGCAGCCCCCCGCCGTACGACATGGGCAGGAAACTGCCCGGCCCGGCCAGAAAATCGGGGACGGCGGCCTCGCGGGCCCACTCCAGGGGCGGGCGGCCGGCGTCGCCGATGCGGAACCCGAACCGCAGCCGCCGCCCGCGCTCCCCCCGGAGCGGCGCAAGCGCTGCTATCGGCACCGCCGCCTCGAAGATCGTCACGCCGCTCGCGGCGTCGCGCGAGATGTCGGCCGCGGCGTCCTCGACCGGCCCGAACCACGAATCGAGGTTGCCCGGCACGCGGTCGCGGAGCGCCACGCGCGGCTGGCGCAGGCGTATGACCTGCGCCCCGCCCTCGCCGAACGTGACGGCCACAAGGTGGTCCGTGTCGCGCATCGCCCCCGAAGGAAACGCCCGGTCGCGCCCGCGCGCGCCGAAGTCGTCGTCGGCCCGGTCCGCCAGGCCCCAGGCCAGTTGCACGGCGTCGCCGTCGGTGGGCAGCGGGCCGCCGCGGAACCTGGCGCGGTCCCGCCGGACGGCGGCGGCAAAGTAGAAGAACCTGGCGTCCCACGCGGCGCACACCTCCGCCCGCACGTCGCCCGTTGCGCTCGAAAGGACCACCGGCTCGATGCCCGCCCAGTCGCCCAGCCCGTAGCCGACCTCGATGGTGCGCTCCGGAATGACCGTCGGCCAGACGCGCTGCTCGCGGCGCGCCAGTTCGTCGTCCACGGTGGCGGCCATCTGGAGCGCGTACGGCCGCGGCGACGCATCGGAGGCCGCCGCGTCGAACTCGAACAAGACCTCGCGGGCCTGCCCCCCGTCCAGGCCGAACTGCTGCTTCGTCGGCCGCGACTTCCACCCCGGCGGCAGCAGGAACCCCGCCATCACCTCCGCCCGGTGCGGCCGCTGGTTCTGCACCCAGAGCGTCGCCCGCATGCGGCCGGCCCCGTCGGCCGGCGCAACTTGCCGCACCCACAACGTGGCCGGGGCGACGCCGAAGATGCGCGCCCGCCGCAGGCGATCGCTCATCTCGCCGGCCTTCAACTCAGCCGAAACAATGTAAACAGGCGCCTCGCCCAGCGGCACGATCAGCCGCTCCCCCTTCCAGATGCCCACGCGGTGGCCGACCACGTCGTAGGCGTCCAGCCGGCTGCCGTCGTCGAAAACGAGCGCCCCCCGGTCGGGCACGTCCGGGTCGTCGCCCGCCCACGACCACACGACCGCCACCCGCCGCTCCGGCCCGGAAAAAACGTGCGCGTGCGCAAGCGGCAGGTCGCCCCAGGCGCTCTCCTGGTACGCCGCGCCCGACAGAAGGTGCGTCATCCACGCGTACGCCGCGGCCGACGGCAGCGGCTCGGGCACGCCCCGCCCGTACGCCGCGTACACGCGGCCGGCGCCCGCCGCCAGGGCCAGCACGTGGCGCGTCACCAGTTTCCACGCCTGCTGCTGTGGCGTCTGTATGTCGGGGTCGTCGCCCGTTTCGCCGACCACCAGGCCCTTGACCCCCGCGCGCCGGGCGACCTGGAGGGCGTAATCGATCGTCCGCCGATACGCGCCGCTGCGGAGGTTCGGCGCCGCCGCCTCCGCGTCAACACACAGGCTGACGGCGTCGGCCCCCGCCAGCACGGGACCTTCCGTAAGGATGTTGACCAGGTCGGCGGGCGTCGCGGCCACGGCCAGCGTAACGGGGGCCTCCTCGCGCCGGACGGCGCTGATGAGGCCGCGCACGCTCTCGCGGTACGCCGACACGGCCTGGGCCGTCACTTCCGCATGCGGCCGCACGCTTGATCCGAACGCCGGCGACCCCCCCGCCGACGCCGCGCCGAAGCCGCCCGCGCCCCACAAAGATGCCGCGCCGAAGGCGGGCGCGATGTGCCAGTCGCGCACGCGGTCGGCATAGTGCTTCACGGCCTCCGCCTGGGCCTGCACAAGCACCGGCGGCGAGGGGAACTCGTACCGCGGCTCAATCAGCACCAGCCCCGTCGCCGCGATGCCCGCGTCGAGCACAGGCTTCAGGGCCGACTCGCCCTCGTTCCACCGCTCCCGGGCCGACTTGCCCGGCGCGGCGTGCAGGGCGACCGCGCGGCCGTCGTCCCAGTAGAACGAGAGGTGGGCGACACCGAGGCGCCGGCAGACCTCCGGCAGGCCATCCATGTTGCCCGCCCGGGGGGCAGCCAGGCCGAACGGCCCTCCCGGGTCAGGCCCTTCGCCCGGAGCGTGGACCACCGCCAGGCCGCACGCTCCGGTGGCCGTCTGCGGCACGCCGCCCGCGTCCGGCGGGTCCAGCATCCCCGTGACGATGACGTGGTAGTAGCCGAACGCCGAGACTTCCTTCAGCACGAGGTCCGCCGCCGCCATGCCCGCGGCGTCGAACAGGACCTCCGGCAGCATGCCCTCGGCCACCTTGCGGCCGTAGAAATCCTCGACGTAGTACCGCAGCCGCACGGCGACCGGCCGGCCCGCCACGACCGCCGTAACCGCCAGGCGGGCGGGCAGGTCGCCCTCCGGCCCGAAGCGGTAAAGGCCCCCCGCGACGCGCGGCTCGACCTTCACGCTGAACGCCGCCCCCGGCCTCGGCACGGGCGGCGCCTCGAACGGGTGGCGGTGGAACACCTGCTCAAGGACGCGGCGCTGGAGGTCCGTCAGGTTCAGCGACCGCAAGTCGTCGGGCGGTGCGGGCTCGGCGGCCTTCGGCGGCGGTTCAGCCTCCGCGCCAGGGGCGCCGGCCGGCACGGCCACAGGGCCGCCCGAGGACGCCGGAATCGCCTCCGGCGCACCCGCGCGCACCGCCAGCGCGCCGCCCACCGCGGCAAGCGCACCGACCGCTACAGCCATCGTCTGAAACGCCGTCCGCACGCCGTTTCCTCCGGCCTGAAGCGCCGGATTATAGAAACGCCCGCCGAGGGCGGCCAGAACAAAAACCTATTTGGTTTGAACCGCGCGCGCGGCCCCGCTAGAATCCCGCCTCGCGCACAATTGAGCGCCGGAGACGCCCGCGATGAAAATCCTCCTGGTCGGCGGCGGCGGCCGCGAGCACGCCCTCGCCTGGAAACTGGCACAGTCGAAGCACTGCACGAAACTCTACGCGGCCCCGGGGAACCCGGGCATCGCCCAGGTGGGCGAGTGCCTGCCCATCGGGGCGGAGGACATCGACCGGCTGCTCGCGTTCGCCCGCCAGGAGCGCATCGACCTGACGGTGGTCGGCCCGGAGCGCCCGCTGATAGCCGGCATCGCCGACCGCTTCCGCGCAGCGGGCCTGCGCATCTTCGGCCCGTCGAAGGCCGCCGCACAGGTGGAGGGGTCCAAGGCATGGGCCAAGACCGTCATGACCCACTTCGCCGTGCCGACGGCCGAGTACCACGTCTTCCAGCACGTGGACGAGGCGCTGCGGTACGTCGGCAGCCACCAGGAGCCGCTCGTGGTGAAGGCCTCCGGCGAGGCCGCCGGAAAGGGCGTCTTCGTCTGCGCCGACCAGGACGAGGCCCGCCGCGCGCTGGAACTCATCATGAAGGACCGCGCCTTCGGCCCCTCCGGCGACACCGTGGTCGTCGAGGAGCGGCTGGCGGGCGAAGAGGCCTCCATGCTCGCACTTGTTGATGAATATAATATATACATGCTCGAATCCTGCCAGGACCACAAGGCCGCGCTCGACGGCGACCGCGGCCCCAACACCGGCGGCATGGGGGCCTACAGCCCCGCCCCGGTCGTCACGGACCGCGTCCTCGCACTCGTCCAGCGCGAGGTCCTGGTGCCCATGGTCCACGGCATGCGCACCGAGGGGGCGCCCTTCGCAGGCGTCCTCTACGCCGGCATCATGATCACCGCGGGCGGCCCGAAGGTCCTGGAGTTCAACGCACGCTTCGGCGACCCCGAGACGCAGCCCATCCTGATGCGCCTGCGCAGCGACCTGGTTACTGCCATCGAGGCCGCGATCGACAACCGCCTCGACCAGATTACCCTGGAGTGGGACCCCCGCCCCGCCGTCTGCGTGGTCATGGCCTCCGGCGGATACCCCGGCAACTACGAAAAGGGCAAGGAAATCACCGGCCTCGACAAGGCCGCCGCCATGCCCGACGTGGCCGTCTTCCACGCCGGCACGCGGGCCGAGGGCGGCAGAATCTACACCGACGGCGGGCGCGTCCTGGGCGTCACGGCCGTCGGCGACTCGATCATCGAGGCCCGCGACCGCGCATACGAGGCCGTCCGCGCCATCCACTTTCACCACGCGCACTGGCGCACCGACATCGGCGCAAAGGCCATCCGCCGGATGGCCGGCGCGTGAATGCGCCGGCCGCGCCCCGGCGCCCAGGCCCCCGCCCGCCGCCCGCTCCGGCCAGCCCTGACGAATGAGTTTTTTGTCGCACGCGGGTCCAGGTGACGGCGGGCCGTCCCGCCGATCTGGAATCCATGACCGGCCGGCCGGCCCCCG
>VGYT01000290.1 GCA_016872895.1 Planctomycetota bacterium | reverse complement strand
AGAACGCGACGGTGGTCCCGCGTGATGCGGCAACTGGGACGGTGTGCTTCGATATCGCCTGGGAGAACTCCTGGCGCCACGAGGCCAACCACGATGCAGCCTGGGTGTTCTTCAAGGTGCGGGCCGAGGGGGAGAAGGAGTGGCAGCACGTCCGACTCGTGGCGGACAAGGTCCTCAACCCCACGGGCTACAGCCAGGAGACGGGCGGCACGCGGCTGGACTTCGTCGTGCCCGACGGCCCGGACGGCTTCACCGGCATGTTCGTGCGGCGGGCGGAGTACGGCGTGGGCAAGGTGGCAGCGACCAAGGTCACGGCCATCTGGGACCTTGCAGCCAACAAGGGGATGACGAAGGACCCGAAGGTCAGCGTGCGCGCGTTCGGAATCGAGATGGTGTTTGTCCCCGAGGGACCATTCTTCCTGGGCTCGGGCGGAACGGAGCCGTACCATTTCTATCAGTACACCGACGGCACGCAGCACACCCAGCCCTACCGGGTGACCAGCGCAGGGGCGATTCCGACCGGCCAGCAGGCGGGCAAGCTCTGGGCGAGGCGTGGCGCCCAACCAGAGGACAAGGGCGAACTCCCGGCAGCCTTCCCCAACGGCTATGCAGCCTTCTACTGCATGAAGTTCCATGTTCTGGTGTGCCATTACACGGATTTTCTGAACATGCTTGATGCGCCGCAGGCCGAAATCCGCTATACCGACAAGGTCCGGTACGGGCAGATCGGCCGCTCCGAGAAGCTGCCGAAGTACATTTGTGGCTCCTCGGACTCTTGGCGCGCTTGCGTTGCGTTGTCGTGGGCCGACGGGGCGACCTTTGCGGCCTGGGCCGGCTTGCGGCCCATGACCGAGTTGGAGTACGAGAAAGTCACTCGCGGTCCGATGGAGCCTGGGTGGGATACGGGGGACGATCTGGACCATCCGTCATACTGGGAAGTCCGGAACATCAACGGTTGGCGGCTCCCGCGCGAGCGTCCGGTGACGGTGGGTAATGCCAAGGGACGGAGCTTCAAGGGCACGCACGGCCAGGGTAGGGCAGCATTGCCAGCGGACTGGCCGCAGGAGGACGCCGTCGGCGCCGGGATTCGCGGCGGTCACGGCGCGGCCGGGCGTCCGTCACACCGCCTGCTGGCGGACGGCGTGGCGCCGGAACGAGCTGACTATGGCTGGCGCGGCGTGCGCACGGCGCCGAAGGGGATCGGGAACTGATTGCTGATTTCAGAGAGGAGATAGCGATGAGTCGGGCACTGGCGGTTGCTGCGGCGCTGCTGATGTGCATGTCGGCTCTCGCGGCGGGCGCGTTGGCCGGGGACGCGCCGGCGGCCAAGCCGGCCGGAACACCGGCCGCGGCCGATGAGACCATGGTGCTCGATGAGACGACCCTGTGGCGGCATTTTCGCGTTGCCGAGGCGTCTCACATCCGTCGTGCCGACGGCTCCCTGGTCCGCGCGCAGATCAATTGGGCACATCATGTTCGATATGGCGACTGGAACCCCGCGAATGCCTCGCCGCTTCCGCCGGCCGATTGGGCCGGCTTGACGTTCGATGACGGCGATTGGCCCCGCGAGCGGCTGCCCCAACCCTCGTTCCCGGCCGTGACAGTTCCGAACCAGTCGGGGAACACCGGGTTGCTCAACTTCTATGACACGGTAGTGGTGCTGATGCGCGCCAAGTTCGTGGTCAAGGATCTTGCGCAGGTGAAGTCCTGCCGCCTCTCGCTGGACTACTGGGGCGGGGTGGTGGTGTATGTCAACGGCAAGGAAGCGGCGTGCGCCGATGTGCCCGGCGGCCGGTCGAACTTGGTGGATGCCGTGGCCAGGGACTATCCGGAAGAAGCGTTCCTGACGCCTGCGGGAACTCCGCTGATGCCGGACGACGAGAAGAACCGGGATCGGCTGGCGCTGCGCGAGCGCCGTCTGCGCGACTTCGAGATTCCGGCCGCGCTGCTTCGGCCCGGCGTCAACGTAGTCGCCTTCGAGTTGCATGCCGCCCCGATCCCCATCAAGGCGCTTGCGGCGCGAGTCTTTGGCGCCGATTGGCCCCCTATCGGGCTCTTGCGCGCGCGCTTGACTGTGTCGCCGGATGCGGCGATCGGGCCGCGTCCCCGCGGCATCCACGTGTGGAACTGCGCGGCCTATGATACCGTGACGGCTTCCGACTACGGCGACAGCTTTCAGACTCTGAAGCCGATTGTCATCCAGGCGGCGCGGAATACCGTCTTCTCGGGGCGGCTGATGGTCAGCTCGGACCAGCCGATCAAGGGACTGAAGGCGACGGTGACGGATCTGGCCGGGGGCGGCGCGAGGATCCCCGCCTCCGCGATTCGCATCCGCTACGCGGTGCAAGCGACGGAAGGCAAGAGCTGGGTGGCGCCGCGCCGTTTCGACGGTCTGCTCGATGCCATTCCGGCGGAGATTCCGGTGAGCAGGGCCTCGTTGCCAGGGGCGAACTTCTACAGCCTGCGTGTGGAACCCAGGGCTCTCGCGGCCGGGGCGGTGGCGCCCCTGTGGTTCACGGTGCGGGTGCCGCGGGACGCGGAGCCGGGCGTGTACGAGGGCAAGGTCACGGTTGCGGCCGAGGGCCTTCCTGCCACGACAGTGCCGCTTCGGGTGAACGTGTGCGCCTGGACCATGCCGGACCCCAAGGACTTCCGCATCCAGAACTTCCTCTATCATGCCGAGGAGGTAGCGGCCCAGCATTACGGGGCGCCAAACTACTCGAACAGGCACCTGGAGTTGGTGGGCAAGGCGCTGGCCGTGCTGGCGGAGGCGAACTCGCGGCAGGTTCATGCCAACCTGACGATTGGCTTCTGCGGGCGGGGCAACCCAGAGTCGCTCGTGCGCTGGATCAAGCAGCCGGACGGCGGTTTCGAGCACGACTTCACGAACTTCGACAAGTACTTGGACATGGTCGCAAGGTCCATCGGGACTCCAAACACGTTGCGGTTGAATTGCTGGTCGGATAGCGGAGGCCCGGTGTCCGTGTTTGATCCGGCAACAGGCAAGCTTGGCACTATGCCGCAGCCTCAGCCGGGTACGCCCGAGAGCTACGCCTTCTGGAAGCCGGTCTTCGACGAAATCCTCAAGAAACTACGGACGCGCGGCTGGTTGAACGAGACGACCCTGGGCTACAACAAGCACTCCGGCGTGCCCCCGCCCGCGATGGTGGATGTCACCCATAGACTCTGGCCCGAGGGCGAGTGGAGTTGGACCAGTCACGCCGCATGCGAAGGCGCCCGGTTCGTGGGGACGTTTGGAGGCGCCAGCGACGGTGATACCGGTATTGCTTCGGCCGGCAGCCGCGCCGTCCGTGCCGCCGCGGGTGACCTGTCAGGCATTGACACGAGCAAGGTCGTCCTGATGCCTGTCCGCCATTCCGACGGCGTATGGATGATGCGACCGAGCGGCAAGCTTGCGCCTCTCTGGGCGCTTGATGGACCTCGGCGCAACACCTACTGCAACACGGTTCGCCATGTAATCAACGACAGCTCGGCGTTGCGGGAAGTGCGCCGGCTTGTCGAACTCGGCGCCCTCTACGCGGGCTATGACGGCGTAAGCGAGTTCGGGGCGGATCTCTTCCCGCTGAAGAACCCTGTCGGCGGCCATGCCGTTCCGCCGATCAGCTTCGGGGCGAATTGGGGGAATCGAAACAGCAACCTGGCCCTTCTTTATCCCGGCCCCGAGGGGCCGGTGGCCACCGAGCGCTTCGAGATGTTCCGCGAGGGCGTGGAACTGTGCGAAGCGATCCTGTTCGTGCGGAATGCCCTGCACAACAAGCGGATCAGCGGTGATCTTCAGAAGCGGGCGGAGCGCTATCTCGCGCCGGGCGCCGGCGAACGGGAGAGGACCTTCAAGCGGGGCTTCTTCATGCCCCGCTACATGCAGGCCGAGGAGGACGCGAAACTGCTGGATCTGGCGGGCGACGTTGCCAGGGAACTCCAGAAATGAACGAACGGTCTTCGGATCGGCATCCCTGGCTACGCATTCCAGAGAGGAGACGGCCATGGGTAGGTCAGTTGGCGTAGCCCCATCCGCCTTCACACAGGCGGCTGCGATTGCCGCGTTGCTGGCGGCCTGCGCGTCGGCCCCTGCGGCGGAGAATGATCCGGATGCGCGGTTCCGGGGCACGGGGAGGGCCGACCCCGTCCGGATCGGGAACGTGCGGCGCGCGGACGGGCCCGCCGCAGGGCAGAGCTCCATCACGTTCGACCTCGCCTGGGACCATTCCTGGCGCGCAGCGTGGGAGGAGCCGGAGGAGCGGCACGGCGGCAAGGGCGCGCTGAAGCTGGAGAGCTGGGATGCGGCCTGGGTGTTCGTGAAGTTCCGCGAACCCGGCGCCGACAAATGGTCGCACGCGAGGCTCTCGCCGAACAAGGCCGACCACCGGGTCCCCGCCGGAGCGGCGCTGGACATTGGCTTGAGCGACGACGGCAAGCGAGGTGTCGGGGCGTTCGTCTACCGCAAGACGGCCGGCCACGGCTCAAACGACTTCAAGGGTGTGGCTCTCCGCTGGCTGCACGGCGCGGTTGAGCCCTCGACTTCGCTCGGGCCAGGGCCCGCCGCCGTCGAGCTCAAGGTGTTCGCGCTCCAGATGGCATATGTCCCGCAGTGCGCGTTCTGGGCCGGCGACGGCGCGACGGACCAGGTTGCGGGCCAGTTTTCGGCCGGCTACGGCGTGAGTCCCTTCCGCGTCCAAGGCGAGCGGGTGCTCACGCTGGGTGGAGAGGCCGCTGAGACACTCAACAACCGCGATACGGCCGGAATGGACCCCTCCCGCACGGACGACTTCAATTGCGATCTGCCGCGGACCCTTCCCGCGGCATTCCCCAAGGGCTACCAGGCGTTCTACTGCATGAGGCAGGAGATCAGCCAACAGCAGTACGTCGATTTCCTCAACACGCTCTCCTACGCCGGGCAGTGTCAGCGCACGGAGAGGCAGGGGAAGGACAAGGACTTGAAAGGCCCCGAAGCCCCGGCCGGCACCTTTGTCATGAACCCCCCCGGGTCTGGGGGCCACCAGTCTGGAGGCAACTACCGCAACGGGATCAAGATCGCCGTTTCGGGCGTCGCCGAGGTTGTCGAGCCGGTGGTCGTCCGCCGGGGCTCCTTTGTCGCCTCCGGCAGCATTGTCAAGCCCGGCAAACCGGCGGTTTACGAAACCGACGCCCCTCACGTGGCCTGCAACTTCCTCAGGCACGACGACGACGCGGCGTTCGCGGCCTGGGCCGGCTTGCGGCCGATGACCGAGCTGGAATACGAAAAAGCCTGCCGCGGCCCGCTGCGGCCCGTGCCGAACGAATACGCCTGGGGCACGGATCGGATCGTCGGCATGACCTCCGCGGGCGGCCAGTACAAGCTCCAGGATGCCGGCACACCGGATGAAGCCGTTGTCTGGCAGGGGGAAGACGGTCCGGACGCGACGCGCGGCAACGTGGCGGTGCTGCGGACGAACGAGCCGCTGCGCGTGGGGGTCTTCGCCACGCCCACGAGCGGCCGCGTGACTTCGGGTGCATCGTACTGGGGGATTCTGGACTTGACCGGGAACCTGGTGGAGCGTCCCGTGCCCGTCGGCCACCCGGCAGGGCGCGCCTTCGCGGGCAATCATGGCGACGGCGGCGAGCCGCCGTGGCCGGACATCCTCTTGGGGCACCGCGGCGGCGGTTGTCCGTACGCCTCTCACGCCGGCGGCTGGAGCGGCTTTGATGGTTTTCGCACGTCGAACCGTCGTGTCGCGTTGCAGCCCAAGCTCTA
>VGYT01000289.1 GCA_016872895.1 Planctomycetota bacterium | reverse complement strand
CGCTGGGTGACGCCGCGGTCGATGAGCGTCGGCACAAGCACGCGGCAGCCGCTCTCGGCCAGCCGGCGGGCGAACTGCGACTCCGCCGCCACGCCGTCCGACAGGCCGGCCAGACTCTCCGGCGCCTGGTCGGCGTCCGGGATGGCCACCACGTCGGCCACCTTCCTGCCGTCCGCGGGCACAAGGAGCAGACCCTCGCCGTGCACGTCGCCGAAGGCCGGCCAGCGGACGGCATACACTTTGTACGCCTCGGCCTGTCCGACCAGCGGCGGCTGAGCGGTCGTGCCGAGCAATTCCGGCGCTTCAAAAGGCACGCGCGGGTCGCGCACGCCGAGGATGTGCGCCAGGCGCTGCCGGTTCGGCTCCACGGAATCGGCGTACTTCTGCGGCGACGAGAGGTCGCGCCGCCAGTGCCGTGCCCGGCGCTCCACGGACGCATCAATCTCGCGCAGGAGGAACTTGTCCGCCCCGGACACCATGCGCGAAGCGATGTCGTCCGTCCACGTCAGCGAACTTGTGCCCGGCAAGGGAGACGCATCGGCCGCCTTGCCGGACGCCTCGGGCGGGGCTTGCTGCCGGTCGCCTCCGGCGCGCGAGCGCATCTGGTCGGCACCTGCGGCGCAAGCGCCGCAGGCGGCGGTCACTACGGCGATGCCCGTCAGCATGCGGAGCAGGTTCATGGGCAATCTCCATCATATTTGTTGATGTTCGCGGCGCCTTGTTCTCTTTGCGCGGCGGGTCAGGAGACCCGCCGTGCAAAACACGCCGACTTGACGTGCCGGGACTTCATCCCGGCCTGCATGTCCGGGTGGCCCGCCAGGGGCGGGCTGTGCCCCCAGGGTTATCCGCCGGAAGTCACTGTGTATTGCGGCTCCCCGGCGAAAACGAACGTCCGCCCGTCCACTCCGTGGATGGAAACCTTAATTTCCCGACCCGCCTGGACTGCCGCAGCGCGGACAGGCGGCCCGGCGGTCGTCCCGTCGCCGACCTCCAGAAGGTGGACCAGCACGACTTCGGCCTTGCCCGGGTAGGTGAAACTCACCCGATGTGTATTGACGGGCGTGGCCGAGATAACGGGCGCCGCTTCGCCCGAGAGCATCGGCCGGCATCGCAGCCAACTCTTGCCGTTGGACGCCACCACGCCTTCTCGCTCTTCCGTGGGCGAGGCGGGCAACTGGAGGAGCCACTGCACCTCGGGCAGTTCCTTTCCGGCAGCGGCGCGCAGCCGGTCCACAATAACCACCTTGTCCGGCCGCACGAAAAGCAACTGGCGGACGCAACTTTCCATCGCTTCGCAGCCGTACGCCTGGGCGAACTGCCCCGCCGCAGCCGCCCACGGGCCGGCATCCTGCGCAAAGAGGATGTCTCCGGTCTCAAGTTTCCTGCCGCCGCCCAGGTTCGCCTGGAACTCCTCGACGGTCTTGAACCACTGGCCGCGGACCGGGCGCTGCGCCTGGCCGCCGATGAGCAGCGTGTTGTGATACTCGGTCTGCTGCTGCGGCCCGCGGACCTTGCGGTACACCGGCGGATCGACCGCCAGCAGGCCGCGCCGGTAGATCATGAAACCGCCCTGGTCGTAATGGTGATGGTCGCCGAAGTGGTCCGTGCATCGAAAGGCCACGACCGTCGCCCCGTCGTCCCACGCGCTGCGCGCGATGAAGTGCCCGCTCTGCCGGTTGCCGGCCAGGAAACTCAAGGGCGGCGGCGCCGGCTCGGCCTTCAGTTGCCGCGTATAAAGCATGTAGAATACAGCGGTTTCGCCGTAGAACCGCTGCACGCCGCGTTTGTCCCGGAGCCACCGGCTGAAACGGACGCCCTGCGGCGACCCGAGCGCCCAGGCCGCCCCGTCGATGACGCCGGCCATTTCGTGGGTCACGCCCCCGTTCGGCCCGCCCTGGAGGTCGCCCCAGGGGATGTATCGCATGTCGGGCAGCGTGCTGTGGACGAGGTTGTCGAAATGGCGGTCAAGCCAGGCGCCCTGCCGGGTGCGCACCGCGCCCACCAGGTCCGCCTCGAACGCGCTCTGGGCCGCCAGCAGCGTCCAGACGCCCGGCGCAAACACGTACAAGGCCCAGTAACCCATCGGCTCGCTGGGCAGGCCGTCCAGGTACTGCCACGCCGGATACAGCCCGTGGTTGAAGCGCCGCCGGACCTGCTCGAAGAGCGCGTCGGAGGGGCCGTCTTCCCCCGCGGTCGCCAGGGCCCACATCGCCGCCCCGCCCGCCGACATCCAGATGTAGTTATGAAACATGTGATCATTACTAACCCGTATTCCTTCCTTCGCCAGCGGGGCCGCGTTCGCCCGGACCTCGGCCTTGACCTGGCCGGTGAAGCCCGGGTAGCTGTACAGCCAGTCGTACGCAAGGCCCAACTCCGTCAGGTGGCCGAAGATGTGGAAGGTGTCCGCCTGGCCGGGGTAGCGGTAGGCCCGCATCCTGCGCACCGCCCGGTCGGCCGCGGCGGAATCATCCGTCAGAAGCCAGACCATCGCCTGCGCGGCCGCGCTGTCCTGGCCCTTGAGTTGGCCGAGCATCAGGTCAAACTCGGCGTCTCGCGGAATCGACCGCAGTTGGGCCAGCGAGATCGCGTAAGGCGTGGGCTGCGGCCGCACGAGCAGCCGCGGCCGGTCGGGCTTGATCGCGGCCGCCGGCGGAATCAACTCGTCTGCGTGCGCCGCGTGGCAGAGGGCGGCGGCCAGCAAGCATATGCTCAGAAGCAGGGACAATCGCGGGCGCATGCGGCCGACTCCTTTGCTCGACCTCCTCCGCGCCTGATGCGACAGCGCTGGAGAGTGCGTCAACATTACTTCTGCGGGTGCCGCAACCCCTCACTTGACCGTTCCCGGCCGGGTGGCATGCCCGCGCCGCTGTATGCGTGGAAAGGAGAATGTTGAATATTAAATGTTCAATAACCAATGTTGAAGCATCCCCCGGGAGGTTGCCGTTGACTTCGTAGTTGAACATTGAATGTTCAATATTGAACATTCTCCCTGCGCTTTGCCGCGCCCGGCCCGGCCGCTGCGCCGCCCGGTGCAATCGCCCAGTGCGGATCGCCGGCCATCACCTGGCGGTGGCCGGGCAGCAGGGCTTCGAGGACCGCCAGCGCCTCGCGGGCGCCGGCGAAGCCCGCGTCCACGCCGCAGACCAGCGCCGCACGGGCGGAATAGGCATAACTGGACCCGTAGTTGGGCACTTCGGGCTTGCTCAGGCGCGCGTTCTCGCGGCCGAGCGTCTTCCAATCATCATACACGGCAGGTTTGCCGTCGGGGCCTGATTCGCCGACGACCATCCGGTACGGGACGGCCAGCCGCGGATCGAAGTCCGGGGCGTGCGTCAGCGCGGCGACCCGCAGGCGCAGCAGAAAGTCTCGCGGGGGGCCTGCTTCGCTCCACCCCTGCTCGACCAGATGGTGCAGGCTCCACAGAAGGTAGTCCTCCTCCCACGGCGCGGTGACGATCCATCGCGGGTTGGCCGCGTTCTGGATTCTGGCCTCCTGGACGGTGCGCAGCCCCCAGGCGCCGATTTTATTGTACTCCGGCGGCCCGTACATCGCGCGGATGCGATGGGCGATGTTGTTACGCAACTTCTCATCGAAGTACCTTGCTTCGGGGTCGCCGTCCGGCGCAATCCATGCGGCGTCGGCGATATTCCGCAGGGCCCAGGCGTCGCCGCGGATCTGCCCGGCCAGGATGCCCCGCGCGTTCTGCCGCGGCTCAGGCCACGTGTCCAGCAGGCAGTAGCCGCCCCAGAAATACGCCTCCTCAAGATAATAGTAGTCGCCCGTGGCCAGGTACGGCACGAAGGCCAGCGAAGGCTGGTGGGCCAAGTCGGGCGTCAACCGCACTTGCTTGGCGTCCGGCGCATGGCGTGGCGGCTTCCACTGCGGGCGGTCTTTGCCGCGCTCGTCCAGCCAGAACTCGGGACGCTGGTCGATCGTCATGATTCGCCCCGTCTGCCGCGAGCGGACGTGGATGGGCCAGGAACCGGCCATGTCGCCCGCGGCCAGGACGAACGCCTTCGCCCGCGGGTCCATTGTGAGCAGGTACCGGACGGTCCAAAGCGGATACGGCGCGATCTCCGGCCGGCCTCCAGTAGTAGGCATGTAGGCCGTCAGCGGCCCGCGGCCCATGACATCCCAGTCCGGGCCTTCCATGACAAGGAGTTTGTCGGACCGCCCGGCGGCCGGCGGGGCGGGCAGGTCGCGGTCGTAGTTGGGAACCGCCCCCGTTGATGCCAGGTACGCAAGGTCATGCTCCACGTTGACCGGCGGTTCGCCTTCGCCCCGCCAGAACACCTTGCGCCATCGCGACAGCGGACGGTGGTCAACAGCCCTCGCGCTCGCGACCTCGCGGCCATCCGCGGAGACGGCCGCGTCGTAGCGGATGTTGCCCGCCCAGGTGTCCCAGCAGTTCTCCACGACGGCCGACACTCGCACCTGCGAAGCGCCGCGGTAGGCCCGGATGTGGAACTGGACGTTAAGGTCCTCGTCCGGGCTGCCGCGTTCGTCCTTAGGCGGGGCCCCAACCAGACACTCGGTGACAACCGGGCCGCGGAGCCAGGTCGGCGCCTTCTCCCCGGCCTCCTGGAGCATCTTGCGTGCGCTGGCGGTGCGGACCGCGCCGTCGGGAAACCGCAGGGTGACGACGGCGTCGAAGCCCGTCGCGAGCAGGTCGGCCGCCGAGACCGCCGCACCGCCGGCCTGCGCGGCTTCGCCCGGCACCAGGTCCATGTCCAGTTTCTGTTTGACGGAGAGTTCATCGAGCACGGCCGAGATGACCGCGAACCGGACCGACCCGTCATCGTAGCGCCGCTTGACGTCGACCTGCGCGGGCAGCGCGCGGCCGCCCACGGAAACTCGCACGCCGTCGCGGAACTGCCCTTTGCGGAACGCCTGGCCGAACGTGACCGGCACGGACCGGGCCGGGCGCGGACTTTCCGACGAGACGGTCACGCGCACGGCGGGATGATCATCACCGGCAGGCGGGAGGCCGGCACCGGCGTGTCCGGCGGCGGCGTGTCCGGCAAGGCCGCACATCAGGACAGCGGCGAAACGCCGCCACGCCAGGCGCGCCTTGACGGCGTCCGACATGGGTGCCGTTGGGTTCGCAGGTTGATGAGATGTCGAACGTGCACCTCGTTGGCGGTTCATGGTCAAGAGCGCCTCCCGCTGATAGTCATCCCTCCACCCGCGGCTGCTTCTCATGCCAGTGCCGGTTCATCTGCTTCTGAGATCCAGGGCCAGCAGCAACGTCTCGTTGCGGACGTAGAGGAGGCCGTCGGCCAGGACTGGGGGGGCCCAGGTCGGCCCGTCCATCAGGTGCACCCGCCGCTTCTCGACGTAGCGGTCGGGGTTGACCTCCACCACGGCCAGGTCTCCGCGCTCGCCCATGACGATGAAGTGCCCCTGGACCATCAGCAGCGTGGTGCGCCCCAGGCCTCGCGGGCCGACCCAGCGGACCTGGCCCGTCTTCCAGTCCAAGCACCGCATCTCCGCCTCGCTATCGTGCCGCCCGTGGACGCCGTACACGCAGCCGCCGTGGTAGATGCTCGTGGCCCAGTGGTTCTGCATGTTCTTCTTGTCGCTCCAGAGCGGCACAAGCCCCTCGGGCGCCACGCGCAGGGCGATGGAGCCGACGGAGTACGCGGCCGAGAGAAAGACCACGTCGTCCACCACCACCGGAGAGGCCGCGTTCACCGATTCGTTCAGCACAGACCGCAGCGCAAACTCGTGGATGACCTGGCCCGTCTCGGGCGCCACCACCAGCAGCCCCTCGCGCGTGAAG
>VGYT01000288.1 GCA_016872895.1 Planctomycetota bacterium | reverse complement strand
CAGGGTCGGCGAACTCGACTCGCGGCGTCTCGACCGTAAATTGCTTCGATACGCGGATAGGTTTCGCGCCGGCCTCGCCGGGCAGCGTAATCTCGATCTCGCCGACGCCCAGTTGCGCCGCCACGACGGATCCCTCGTAGTGACCGGGCCGGCCCAGGATCGTCCTGAGTTCCGTCTCAACTGGGGGGGATCCCGGCCCGCCGCGGACCACCGCCTGGACCGACGGGCATGAGAGCGGCTCGAACGCGGCATCGTACAGGACGGCCGTCACGGCCACGCGGCTGCCCACAGGATAGACGTCGCGGTCGGTGGTGATGCGGCCGCGCTTCCCAGCGCCCATCACGCGCCCCTCCACCAGGTAGCGGACCGCCTGTATCCAGAACTGGTCGAAGTACCGCTCGCCCATCCGCCGCCAGCGCCATGTGCTGTTGAAACCCACGTAGATGGACCGGCCGGGGCCATACTGGCCGGCCGCCAGGAGCGGCCGCCACTCGTCCTTGATGCGCAGGCGCGGGTCGCTGTGCTCCAGGAGCGCCGCCGCCCCGGGCTTGGGGCCCATCGCGGGGAATGACCAGTACACGCCCGGGACGGCTTCCCACAGAAGGGAGTTTGCGCGCGGGTCTTTGTCGAACACCAGGAGCGGGTGGTCGGCCCCCGCAGGGGTGATGCGCATGCGCCACGGGCGGGTCTGCGGCTCGGAGAGCATCCGCAGGTCAACCTCGGTGAAGTCGCCGAGGCGCACCGGCAAGAAGTCGCGCACGTCGCGCGTCCGGTAGTTCGTAAGGAACCGCACGGTGTGCTTCGGCCCGGCCATCCACAGAAGGCCCCCCGCGTGGTCGCCCAGGAAGCGGCGGATGGCCTCAATCCACGCCTCGTTGAACTCCGACGGGTCCGGGTCCAGCAGCATCAGCACGTCGTACTTGAAGAGGTCTTCGGGCTTCTCAGGCAGCCGCTCGATGACGGTGTCGCCGTCCTGCCGCATGTCGGCGTCGAGCGACTGGAGCCAGCACGAGACGTTGACGGTCTTGTCGCGGATGAGGAGGGTGCGAAGCAACTGGAACTCCCAACTCGGATACCCGGCCACCAGGAGCACCCGCGCCTGCTCGCTGACGACCCGCACGGTGATGGACCGCTCGTTGTCGGACGCGATGAGTTCGCCCTGCTGTGCGGCGGCGCGGACGGTGTAGATGAACTGTCCGGCGGCGCGCGGCGTGTGCTCCAGCGCCACGTCAGCCTGGAACGAGTCGCCGACGAGGGCGACATCCCTGCGATTCAGGACGGTCTCGTCGCCGCCGGCCTCGCCGGGGCGCCCCACCAGGGCCCCGCCCGTGCCGCGGGCAACGAGTTCAACGGCAGCGGCGGCCGAGCCGAGGCCCTCCGCCTGGATGCGGGCCTGGACCAGGAGCGGGTCGCCCACGAACGCGGTCTCCGGGGCCCAAACGTCGGCCACCTTCAGGTTCTGCGGGCTGCGCGGGTCGCCGACGCCCACCGCCAGGATGGGCACGCGCTGTGCGCCGGCGAACTCGGCGGCCGCCAGCGGGTCCGCACCGCTCGTGTTCTGGCCGTCGGTCACAAGGACGATTGCCGCGACGGGGCTTCCGGCGAGCAAGGCGAGCGACTCGCGGATGGCGCGGGCCAAGTCGGTGCTCGCACCGGCGGCCACAAGAGGCGGAACGGGCGGGCCGCGATCCTCGGCCGCCGCCTCGGCCCCGGCCTGGACCTCGGCGGACTGCGGCTCAAGGCCCAGCGCCTCGCGCACCCTGAGGCGGTCCGAGAACGTCATTACCCGCACGCGGCCGCGCGACCTCAGTTGCCGAAGGAACCGGCCCTGGTCGCGCCTGAGGAGCGCATCGACAAGGTCCGCCCGCGTGGGCGCCCGCGCTTCAAGCGCTCCGGCGTCCATGCCGGTGACCGAGGCAATCCGCGCCGCCGCCTCGCCGTCGTACCGGTCCTGGATGCCCATCGAGAGCGAGTCGTCCAGCAGGAGCAGGACGTACGGCTCGACCGTGCGTTTGATCGACACGGCCAGCGCCGGGCCCATAAAAACAATCGCCAGGAGCACCAGGACCGCGATGCGGATGGCCGCCAGGGCGACCTTCGCGCCCGGCGGGCAGGTGGCCATCTCCCGCCGGTAGAGCCGGTGCGCCATGTACACCAGGGCCGACAGAACGCCCAGGCCCACGAACACGCCCCACGAGGCGGGCGCGTGGGTCCAGATGAACTCGGTCCCCGCCCCCGGCGGTATCCGGGACGGGTCGAAACCGAGCAGCCTGAGCCAGGATTCGTTCATTGCTCAGCGCCTCGTGCCGAACCACCAGGCCAGGGCCTGCTCAAGACAGAGGGCGGCGACCAGCGCAATCAGCACCGGCCGCCACACCTCGGTCTTCGCGCCGGCGGGGCCGTGGGCCAGGTACTCGCGGCCCTCCAGGAAGACGACCTTCGTCCCAGCCATGGTGCGGCGGAGTTCGCCCACGTCGGCCGGCGCAAGGTCGCCCTCGGTAGGGTCCACGTTGGCGGCAAACAGTCGCGTCTCCTCGCCGCCGTCGTGGCGCTTGAGGCGGAGGCGATAGAAGCCTCTGCGGGCCGTGTCTTCATATTCCACGCGCAGGCGGCCGCCGTCGTCGGCCGGCGCGGCCTGGAGCGCGACGGCCGGCGCACCCGGCGGGGGCTCCACCTGGACTGCGCTTGAGTGGAGCGACGGGTCCAGGCCAACGCGGATGGGCTGGCCGGCCGAGATCGAGTCAGAGTCGGCCGGCGAACGCGCGACGTACCGGGCCATCTCCAGGACGGTCACCAGGTAACTGGGGTCGGCGGGCCAACTGTTCCACTCGTCGTCGGCGGAACTGGCGACGAAAAGGACGCGGCCGTCGCCGAAGCGGCTTTCGACGAGGGCGGGCGACGAGTCGGCGTCCGTGCAGGCCGCCAGGACGCGCGTGCGGCCGGAGGCGGTGTCTTCCGGTCGGACGGCCGCCTGCCACCAGCGGAAGAACTTCACGCGCGCGAGGAACGGGTTGTCGGCCCCCTCGAAGACGCGAAGGACGGGGTGGTTGGCGGCCGCCGGGTTCAGGTTGACCCACCGCCGCTCGGCCTCGTCTCCGGCGGGGGAGAGGAGGCGCACGGGCAGAAGCCCCGCCCCGCCGGCATACAGTTTCTCGTTATATATCGCCTCGTCAATCTGGTCGCCGAGGAAAACGACAAGGCCGCCGCCCGCCCGCACCCACTCCCGCAGGGCCGCAGCGCGGCCGTCGGTCACGCGGTAGAGGTTGGCCAGAAAGACCACCTGGAACCCCTCCAGCGGCATCTCCTCGAACTGGTTCTCGGTGACCACCCGGACGGCGTTGCCGCTGGGCGTGGGGCCGGGAGGGTCAAGGGCACGCTCCAGGTAGAACGTCTCGGTCTGGCCGTACTCGCTGGAGGGCTCGCCGTCCACCAGCAGAATCGGCACGCCCGGCCGGACGGCGGCAGCGAAGAACCGCGTGTTGTCGCGCGGAACGAGGTCGGCGCCGATCTCCGCGCGGACGGCAGCAGGGCCGGCCTCGCTGAAGGTGAGCGTGAACGCAACGGCCGCGCGGCCGCCGGGTTCCACCCGGTCCACCTCGGCCCGCAGGGGCGCCGAATCGCCGAGGGTCAGTGCGACGGGCACGGCGCCTGAGGCCGCGTCGCCGTGGTTGGCGATGACGACCTCGAAGGCCGAAGGAACGCCTGCCACGAGGGCCTTTTCGCGCAGGGCGACCTCGACCACCGCAAGGTTGGGGGCCTTCTGGCCGCCGACGTTGACGACGGCCACGGCGTCGGCCTTCTCGGCCACGCGCGCGAGGACGCCCAGCGGGCCGGCGGGGAGGGAGCCCTCGCGCGGGCCGGCCCCGGTGTATTCAACCGGCTTTGCGCGGTGGGTCTCCTGACCCACCGCGCCGGAACCTGTGATTTCGGCCCCGTCGGGTGGGCTCGCGCGGCGGGTCAGGAGACCCGCCGCGCCAGGTGGCGAATCCGCCGCGGCGGCCCAGTCGCGCCGCCGCAGGTCCGTGATGATCGTTACGGCGCGGTTCAGGTTGCCGCGCGGCGAAGAGAGCATCTCCTCCATCGCCCCGAGTGCGCAGTCGTAGGAAGCGGACTTGTCGGAGAGTTCAAGGCCCTCGATCGTCCGGATGACTGCTTCAAGCGGAGAGCCGGCCAGGTACTGGCCGTTCAGGACCGGCCGGTGGGCCTCGGAGGTCACAAGGAGCGTCAGCGTGTCGCCGGGATGCTCGCGGGCGGTCTGCCGGACAAACTCCGCCAGGCCGCTCTTGGCCTCATCGAACACGGTGCGAACGCCCAGGGCGGCCTCCATGCTGGGCGAATCATCCAGCAGGACGATGCGCTCGATGCGGGCGGCCTCGGCAGCGCGGGCCGCAAGACCACTTCGCTCCAGAAACAGCCGCGCCACCAGGGCGGCCGCCAGGATGACGGCCAGGCACCGCAGCGCCAGGAGCAGCAGGTGCTCCAGGCGTATGCGGCGGCGGTTCCGCCGCTCGGCCTCCAGCAGCAGTTCCATCGGGGCCCAGTCCACGATGCGGAACCTGCGCCTGCTCAGGAGGTGAATCAGGATGGGCGAGGCCACCCCCAGGGCGCCCCAGAGAAGCGCGCCGTTTACGGCCCCGATGCCGAACCAGTCGAACAAGAGCGTCGTCCTGCCTGGCGTATTGTGACGCGCCTGCGCTTAGCGCTTCAGCACGGCCCGGGCCTTCCGGCGGCGGAAGGCCAGGTAACTGGCGAGCGCCGCGTCCAGCGGGTCGTGCGTGCTCATCAGCATATAGTCGATGCCCAGGTCCGCGCAGGTGCGCCGCACCCGCCCCAGGAACCCATCGAGGGCCTCCAAGTAGGCCTTCCGGAGGGCGCGCGGCTCGGTCAGTATCTGCTGCTCAACTTCCAGCCCGCGGAACATCGTGTTGTCCTGGAACGGAAACACAAGTTCATCCTCGTGGAGCACCTGGAAGACCACGACCTCGTGCCGCTTGTGGCGGAAGTGCTGCAAGGCCCGCGTCAGGCTGCCCAGGTCCAGCAGCAAGTCCGAGACGAGCACCACCAGGCCGCGCCTGGTGATCTCCTCGGCCAGGCGGTGGAAGACCTCGGCCACGTCGGTGCGGTTGTCCGGCTCGGTGCCGGCCAGTTCGTGCAGCAGGAGTTTCAGGTGGCTCGGATGTGAACTGGGCGGCAGGCTGCGCCGCACGGCCGTGTCGAACGTCACCAGGCCGACGGCATCCTGCTGGAGGTGCAGCAGGTACGCCAGCGACGCCGCAACCGTGCAGGCGTACGTGAACTTCGACATGCCGCCGTCCGCGCCCCCGTAGCGCATCGAGCGGCTGGCGTCCACAAGGAGCGTCGCCCGCAGGTTCGTCTCTTCCTCGTACTGCTTGACGTAGAGGCGGTCGGCGCGGGCCCAGACCTTCCAGTCGATGTGCTTCGTTTCGTCGCCGGGGACGTACTCGCGATGGCTGGCGAACTCCACGCTAAGGCCGTGGTAGGGGCTGCGGTGCAGGCCGCTGACGAACCCCTCGACGACCGTGCGGGCGCGGACCTCCAGGCGCGCGATGCGCGTCAGGACCTTCGGGTCCAGGAAATTGCGTCCGTCGGCCTCAGGCACGGCTGGCATCCTAAGCCTTATGTAGCCTTACGTGGGGTGAAAACGCCTTGGCGGCCTCGCCGGCGAGCGTCTCGGGACTCTCGGCCTCGGCGATGGTGCTTATCAACTGGTCCACGATGCGGTCGGGCGTAACGCCCTCCGACTCGGCGGTGAAGTTCGTGATGATGCGGT
>VGYT01000287.1 GCA_016872895.1 Planctomycetota bacterium | reverse complement strand
TCCTGCGGTCGAAGCGCGTGGCCGTGGTGGGCGGCGGAAACGTGGCGATGGACTCGGCCCGCACGGCCCTGCGCCTGGGGGCCGAAGAGGTGTACATAGTTTATCGGCGTAGCCGGGCCGAGATGCCCGCCCGCGCCGCCGAGACGCACCACGCCGAGGAGGAGGGCATCCGCTTCCACCTGCTGACCAACCCGACGCGCGTCCTGGGCGACGATCGCGGCTGGGTCGCCGGCATCGAGTGCCAGCGGCAGGAACTGGGCGAGCCCGACGCCTCCGGCCGCCGCCGCCCGATCCCTGTCAAGGGAAGCGAATTCGTTATTCCCGTCGATGCGGTCATCATGGCCATCGGCACGCGCCCGAACCCTATCGTGCCGCGGAGCACCCCGGGGATGCAGACGAACAAGTGGGGCCTCATCCTGGCCGACGCGGCAACCGGCCGCACGAGCAAGGAGCGCGTCTGGGCCGGCGGCGACATCGTGACGGGCGCCGCCACAGTCATCAGCGCGATGGGCGCCGGCCAGGCGGCGGCGAAGGATATTGATGCGTTCCTGAAGTCTCCGGGCAGCGAATGGCAGGTCCCGCCGCCGGTGGAGAACGAGGATTAGGCGTATCACATAGGGTGGGCGCTTTGCACCCACGCGGCTATTTGAGGCACGCGGTGCCACATGCCGGCAAGTTAAGGCGCTGGCTGGCGATTTCTGAAATCTTCGAGGTTGGCAATGCTCGCGAATCTGGCCAGGCGTTCACAGTCACCCATTACACTATCAGCGTACTCCAGCACCCTTTGCCTGATGCCTTGGGCCGCTTGTTGGTCCGCAGGCCGCGCTTCAGTGAAGGCCATCTGGCCTGTGCGTAGGAAATTCAGTGCGAACTGGATGGAGGCTATCTCAGCGTGAAAACCAATTAAGGATGTCCAATACTTCGCTGGCAACTGGTCGATATTCTGCAGCAGTGCCTGCCAGAAACGCGTGTCGAACGACATGAAGTTATAACTGGCGCACCGTTGTTGCTCCCAATTAGGAATCATATCAGATTCGAGAGTGTCTTGTAGGGCTCCTGCTTGGTTGCAGCAACTCCGCAAGTATGGAAGTAAAGCCTTGCATGCTCCCCTTCGGCGAAGGCACAGACTTATTCCGTCAACCGCTAACTGCGCGAGGCCGCCGAACAATGCGCCGAACAATCCGCCAATGAGGAGAAGGATAAGATCTCTATTGGTATCTGGCGGTAATTCCCCAAGAAGCACGATGGGCATCCTCCGCGGGTCCGCGCGGTTGGTGCTTGATTGAAAAGCGTAGCCGCGCCACAGCCTAACAATGCCAGCCGCACGTCTCAGAGTTCAAACAGGCCGTGGAAAGCCGTCGGATTGCCGTCGGCCACAGTCTTGAGGATGCGGCTCGCGATCTGTATCGCCCTCTCGGCATCAGCCGGAGCCACGCGCTCCGTGGTAACGTAATCGCCCTTGTAACGGAGTTTGACAAGGCGCGAGAAGCCTTCGCCCAAGTCCTTGGGCCAGAGGCCTGCCCTGACGAGGTCTCGGTGGACGGCTGCCTCCAGCGTGGTGTGCTTCTTGAAGGTGCGGTCTTGGAGGGCGAAGTGGGCCGAGACCGCGTAGAAGGCAGCGTAGCAGGCTCGCGATGCTGCGGCTTCGGCACTCACCGGCAAATCATGTCTCGCCGGGTGGAGTGCCTCGCGGGCTTTGTCCCAGAGGGTCTCCGCGGTGTTGCTCATGCGGGAATGCCCTCGCATCTGACCTCGCGATACAGGGGAAGGTCATCGGTTTGGTAAGTGTCGGCATCCACTTCGATCGTGTGGATGGGGCGATCAATCTCCAACACCAGGGGATACAGGGCGTGAATGGACCTTCCCGAGTCTTCCCACGAGTCCACCGGCCCTTCCAGGAGCACGAGCAGGTCGATGTCGCTGTCCGGCTCGGCCGTGCCGCGCGCTTCCGAGCCGTACAGTATCACGCCGCGGAGGCGCGGGCCATACGTCTCCTGAAGGGTCGATTTGACCCGGCGAAGAAGTTCGCCGCGTTCCATGGCGCACCCGGCGCGTTCGAATGCGGCGCGGCAAAGCCGCGCCTGGCGCCGCTACTTGCCCAGGGCCTCGTCCAGGGCGGACTTCAGGTCGTCCTTGGACGTGACGCCCACGAAACGTTTCACCGGCTCGCCGTCCTTGAAGATGATAAGGGTCGGGATGGCGCTGATGCCGAATCGTGCGGCGGCGTCGCGGTGGGCATCGGTGTCGAGTTTGCAGACCTTGGCCTTGCCGGCGTACTCGGCCCCGATGGCGGCGACGGTGGGGCTGACCATGCGGCAGGGGGCGCACCATTCCGCCCAGAAGTCCACCAGGCAGACGCTCGTGGCCTGCTCGACTTCGGCGGCGAAGGTGGCGTCGGTGAGTTCAATCACGTTCTCGGCCATCGGCTGCCTCCGTTCTGTGATGTAGGCGTTCGGCGATGCGGACCCGAACGGGCCGCCGGCCGCGCGGCTACGCTTTCCTCTCTCCTACAAACAGCCCGCAGTGGCACTTGCCGGTCTCGGCGATCTCGGCCTCGTGCGTTTCGCACGGGCAGACAGCCCGCCGGTCGGCCTGCGGGTTGCCGGTGACGACGCGGCAGGGGCAGCAGAAGTCGCCGAAGCGGGCCTTGCGCTTCACGAGGCCCTCAATGAGCGCCTCGACGATGCGGGCGTCCGGGTTCAGGCGGCAGGCGGACTCGGCCACGTGCTTCCGGATGCGCTCGGTGATCTCCTGCCGCCACGCCTGGATGTCGCCGCTCGCCGCTTCCTGGCTCATCGTTCGCTCATCATATGCCGCAAGCCGCATCAACTGGATTATAGCCCGCCCGCGAGCAGGGGGTAAAGCAAAATCAAGAAATCGGACTGGGTAAGGGGCAGTTATAGGCGCCCTTCCGTATGGGGTGTGGCACGGCCGGCTTGTCCGGCCGTGGGAATCTGCGGCGGCAGAACGGCCGGGAGAGTGTTGAATATTGAATAATCAATGTTGAACTGCCGCCGGGACGCGGCCATTTACTTCATAATTGAACATTGAGAATTCAACATTCAATGTTCTCCGTGCCTTTGCGGCAGGGCGCCTACCGTTCGGCCCAGATGCCGCGGCGATGGCGGCGGGCGTCGTCCTCCAGCAGGAGAAACTCATTCTTGTAGATGTAAGAGGCGTCGGGGTCCACGGCCGCCAGGCCTTCCTGCACCAGGATCGCCCCGATGAGCCGCGCGCGCTCGTACGGAAACGGCTCGGGCCGCCCGCCGCCAGGCGGGGGGAGCCACAGGGAGGCCGGCGGGGCGGCGGATTCCGCCTCGGCGGCGCGCGGCTGAAGTTCAACGTAGAGGTCGGCCCCGGGCGGGGCGAGTTCGCGCAGCCGCGACGCGGCGTGCTCGGCGGCGGGCTGCTCGCCCGGGCCGGCCACGCCCGCCGGCTTGACCACGAGGCCGCTCTCCAGCCTGAGCGACAGCGGCGGCAGGAACCCCTGGACCTTCTGGTACTCGCCTCCGTGCGCCGGGGCCGGCCGCGCACGCCGGCCCGCCAGGTGCGGCCGCAACACCAGCAGCGCCCACGCCGCAAGCGCCAGCCAGCCGGCAGTCACCATGAGCCACAGCAGCCTCCGGTGCTCAGGGGGAATCGGCTTGCGCGGCGGGGGTCGCGGCGGGGCTTGGGCCATGGTCGGCTTCCGTGCGCAAGACGGTCGCGGCAGGTCGGGCGACACGCCGGGAGTTCCGATGTCGCGCGGCTAGCGTTTCAGGAAGTACTCCATCAGTTCGCAGCCGACGGCCACGTGCATGCCGGTCTTGGCGGCATCGGCCTCGGTGAACGCGCCGCCGGGGCGCGCGGGCGCGAGGCCCGTGCCGATCATGGCGAAGGGGACCGGCCCGCGAGCGTGGGTCCGCAGGTCAAGGGGCGTCTCGTGGTCCGGGGCGACCATCAGGCGCCACGGGCCGCCCTGCGCCTCCATCGCCGCCAGGAGCGGCCCGACGATCTCGCGGTCCACGGCCTCCAGGGCGCGGACCTTTTCGCGCGCGTCTCCGTTGTGGCCGGCTTCGTCGCTGGCCTCCACGTGGACGACCACCAAGTCGTGGTCGGCGAGGGCCTCGACCGCAGCGCGGCCCTTGCCGGCGTAGTTCGTGTCGAAGTAGCCGGTAGCCCCCTCAACCTTCGGCACGTCCCACCCTACCAGCAGCGCAATGCCGCGCACCAGATCCACCGCCGCGATGGCGGCGCCGCGGAGGCCCCATCGCTCGGCAAACGGGCGGAGGGCGGGCTTCTGCCCCTGGCCCCACAGCCAGATTTGCGAGGCGGGATTCTCGCCCAGGTCGCGGCGGACCTTGTTGACCGGGTGCTCATCGAGCACCGCGCGCGACGCCTGCATCAGGTCCACCAGGCGCGAGGCGTTCTTGCCCTTCGGCAGGTGCTTTGCAAGCGGTTTGCCCATGATGTCGTGCGGGGCGGTCGTGCGGACGCGGAACTTCTCGCTGCCGATGACCACCAGGTGCCGGTATCCGACCCCCGCGTGGAACCGCAGCGCGTCGGTTCCCAGGCGCTCCTGGAGCGCCTGGATGAGCACCTCGGCCTCCGTGGTGGTGATGTGGCCGGCGGAGTAATCGACCATCTGCTCTTCGGCGACCGTCACGAGGTTGCAGCGGAAGACCCAGTCGCCGGGTGCCAGGTCGATGCCCCTCGCCACGGCCTCCAGGGGCGCCCGGCCGGTGTAACCGGCCTGCGGGTCGTAGCCGAGGAGGCTCAGGATGGCCACGTCGCTGCCGGGCGGCATGCCCTCCGGAACCGTGCGGACTGTGCCCAGGCGGCCCTCGCGGGCGATGCGGTCCATGTGCGGCAGCCGGGCGACCTGGAGCGGCGTGTGGCCGCCGAGGGCATCCGACGGCCGGTCGGCCGCCCCGTCGGGAATCACGATGGCGTACTTCATGCGGCGGCCTCCTCGCGCGTCGCCAGCATGCGTATGCGGACGGTGCGGCCGGTGACAACCGGCAGGCGGCGGATTTCGTCCAGCGCCGCCGCAAGGTCGCCCTCGCGCGCAAGGTGAGTCGTAATCACCAGCGGCACGCGCTGCGGGTCCGCCGACTCGTGCTGAAGCACCGAGGAGATGCTGATTTGGTGGTGGCCCAGGATGCCCGCGATCGCCGCCAGCACGCCCGGGCGGTCCAGCACGTCGAGCCGCAGGTAGTGGCGCGAGCGGATGTCGTCCATCGGCTGGACCGCGAGCGCCTGCCGCCGCCCCGCAAGCCACGCCATGTTCGCGGCCGTGATGCGGGCGCGGCCGAGCGCGGCGTCCACCAGGTCGGCCACGATGCTGGAGGCCGTCGGCATCATGCCCGCGCCGGGACCCACGTAGAACGTGTCGCCCACGGCGTGGCCCGTGACGAGCACGGCGTTGTCGGCGCCCGAGACGGTGGCCAGCGGGCTGGCGGCAGGCACGAACGCGGGGTGCACGCGAAGGCTCATCGCGCCGCCGGCCAGCCGCGCCACGGCCAGGAGTTTCAGGACGTAGCCCAGTTGCGCCCCGTAGGTGATGTCCGACGGGTCGGCGCCGGCGATGCCCTCGACGTAAACGTCCGCCAGGCGGACCTCGGCCCCGAACGCCAGGCCCGCCAGGATGGCGAGTTTGTGGCGGGTGTCTTCGCCGGAGACGTCGAGGGCGGCGTCGGCCTCGGCGTACCCCCTGGCCTGCGCCTCGGCCAGGGCCTTTTCGTAGGGAGCGCCCGTCGCGGACATCTGAGTAAGGATATAATTACATGTTCCGTTGAGTATGCCCGTCAGGGCCGTCAG
>VGYT01000286.1 GCA_016872895.1 Planctomycetota bacterium | reverse complement strand
GAGACGCCTGGCGGGGCCCCGGCGGGGCGACCCGGCGGCAGCGGTCGGCGCCGGTCAAGCCGCCGCTGTAAAGCGGCGGGTATCACCGCCGGGCGAAGACACCCCCCCGCCGGGGCGGGCGGCTCGGTCCCTTGCCGCGGGGCGCGACAAGTCCTTCGGCGAACGCATCGAAGCCTGGGTCCGCCGCACCCTGACCAAGGTCCAGGAAAAGCAGCAGGAGCGCGGCAAGGGCAAACGCAGAACGTAGGCGCTGGTGCGAAGTGGCGTTGCATTGCCGGGCTGCTACTTCGCGGCGAAGAGTTGAAACTCCCAGATGGTCGGTCCTTCGCCGGCCTTCAGGATGTTCAGCCGCCACACCTGGGCCGCGACGGCGGGGAACTTGACCTCGGCGTTCTCGCCCGCGCGCCGGCCGCGCGCGGCCTCCTGCCACCGGCCGTCCTTCTGATACTCGATGGCGAATTCCTGTATGCGTCCGGCGTAGGCCTCGCAGATGACCGCGCGGCCGACGGTCTCAGGCTTGCCGAGATCCACCTGGAGCGTAGCCGCGCGGGTGCCGGCGTCAGTGGCCCAGCGTGTCTCGGGGTCATCGTCGAAGGCCTTGTCGGCTCCATGCATGGCGGCGTTGCCTTGAAACACGTTGGACGCCGCCGCCTGCTTGCCGACGGCGAGCGACGCGGAGGCCGCTTTGCGGACCTTCGCCTCGAACGCCGGGCCGTCGAGCGCCAGGGCCACGATGGTGTCGAGTTCCTGGCGGTCGGCGGGGGCGACGGCTATTTCCACCGCCTCGTCGGTTTGTCGGACCTCGGCCCTGCCGCCCGTAAGCGCCGCCGCGGAGAGGACCTTGCGGCCGATGGGCGCGAGGACCGCCTTCTCTCCTTCCCATTTCAATATATGCACGTAGGCGGTGTTGCCCTTGGAGGTGGCGGCGCCCCACGGGCCGGGCCGCCACGGCCCGCCGCGCGTGCCGTAAATCGTTTCGCCGTGCGCCGCGAGCCACCGGCCCATTTCCTTGAGGCGCTGGACCTGGCGCGGCTCGATCTCGCCGGTGGGCATCGGGCCGACGTTAAAGAGGAGGTTCCCGTCGCCCCCCGCGCATCGCACAAGAACGTCGAGGCACTCCTTGAGGGACTTCATCTGGTCGTCGGGTTTCCAGGCCCACTGGCGGCAGATGGTCATGCAGGTTTCCCACGGACGGTCGGTCCGCTGCGCGCCGATGCGCTGCTCGGGCGTGTCGAAGTCGGCGGGCAGCCCGGCACGGTTGTTGATAAGGATATGCGGCTGAAGGGTGCGGATGATCCTGAAGAGGGCGGGCGAGTCCCAGTCCTCCGGCCTCCCCCCCAGGCCGTCGAACCACATGATGTCAAGGCGGCCGTAGTTGGTGCACAGTTCGCGTATCTGGCCGTGCATGTATTCAACGTACTTGGCGTGGTTGGCGGTGCGGTAGTCGGGATGGTGCCAGTCGGGCGGGGAATAGTAGAAGCCCAGGCGCAGGCCGGCGTCGCGGCAGGCGGCGGACAGTTCGGCCACCACGTCGCGCTTGAAGGGCGAGTTGGTGATCTTGTAGTCCGTCAGTTTCGAGTCGAACTCGCAGAATCCGTCGTGGTGCTTCGTGGTGAATACGAGGTACTTCATGCCGGCGGCCCTGGCCGTCTCGACCCACTCGCGGGCGTTGAACTTCGTGGGGTTGAACTCCTTGTACAGGTTGTCGTAAACTTCGGCCGGGATGGCGCCGGTGGACTTGTCCTTTCGGCCGCGGCGCTCGCCGCCGCGAGACCAGCCGATCTCGGTGCCCTTGAGGCTCACCGGTCCCCAGTGGATGAAGAGGCCGAAGCGGGCCTCGCGCCACCAGGCGAGGTCCTCGGCCTTGGCCGCGAGGTACTCGTCGGCCGGCGCAGGGGCGGGCGCCGCGGCGGGGGACGCGGCCGGCGCCGCCGGGGGCAGCGTCAGCAGGATCAGCGAAACAAGAAACGGCCAAGAGCGCTTCATGGGTTTCTCCTTCGTGCCTGGCGATGCGTCATCATAGTGTACCACCGCAGGCCGTTCGGCGGTATTCTTGAGTCGCGGACGTGGCCCCAGGCAGAGGCGCGAGCGGGCTTTGATGAACCTCGACGACACCATCGTGGCCGTGAGTTCCCCCGCCGGGGCGGGCGAGCGGGCGATCCTGCGCCTGTCCGGCCCGCGAGCGCTCCAGATCGCAGACCTCGCTTTCGCGCCCGGCTCGCCAGGGCGACGCCGTGGCAAGCCCGGCGCGGGTGACAACACCACGCCCGCCTCACGGCGGGGGCTGGTCACAGCCGCGACCTTCACGGCCGTCGCCGGGCGCCTTCAGGCGCCCGGCTCGCCAGGGCGACGCCGTGGCAAGCCCTGCGCGGGCCTGTCGGTCCCTGCGACGGCGTACGTGATGCGCCGGCCGCGCTCGTACACCCGCCAGGACGTGGTCGAGTTTCACGTGGGCTCGTGGCCGGCGCTGCTGGGCGACCTGGTGGCGGGCCTGGCGGCGGCGGGCGCGCGGCCGGCCGAGCCGGGGGAGTTCACCTTCCGGGCCTTCGTGAACGGGCGGCTGGACCTGGCTCAGGCCGAGGCCGTCATGGCCGTCGTCAGCGCCGCCACCGACGCCGCCCTGCGCGCCGCGGGGGACCTGCTGTCCGGGCACCTCTCGGGCGAGGTGGGGCGCCTGGCGGAGGCCGTGCGCGAGACGCTGGCGCTGGTCGAGGCCGGCCTGGACTTTTCGGACCAGGACATCGAACTTGCACCCCCCGCCGAGGTTGCCGCGCGCGTCTCTCGGTGCGGGCAGGCGCTGGCGGACCTGGGGCGGCGGTCGCGCGGCCTTGAGACCGCGAGAGGCCGCGTGCGGCTCGTCCTTGCGGGGCGGCCGAACGCGGGCAAGTCGAGCCTTTTTAACCGCCTCCTGGCCGAGGACCGGGCCATAGTTTTGCCGGAGGCGGGCACAACGCGCGACGAACTGCGGGCGGCGCTCCACGCCGGCGGCCTGGAGTTCACGCTGAGCGACATCGCCGGCATAGATGAACATGCGTTGCTGCTTCCCGCAGGCGCGGGCCGGCACGCGCCCGGCGGGCCGGACGCCGAAGACGCCGACGCCCAGGCCGATGACGCCGATGCCAAGGCCCGCGCGAATGCCCTGGAGGCCGTCGGCCGCGCCGACCTGGTGATCCTCTGCCTGGATGCGACGGCCCCGACGTATGAAGGCATGGAGGAACTTCTGGACCTCGTTGCCGTCCCCCTCGTCGTGGCCGTAACGAAGTGCGACCTTGCGCCGCCGGAGCGCGCGCTGGACTGGCTGGCCTGCGCAGCCGGCAAGGCGGCGCCGGAGTCCGTCGCCACCAGCGCCGTCACGGGCGGGGGCCTTGAGGACCTGCGGGCGGCACTCGTGAAGGCCGTCGAGGGCGGCGCCGTGGACCGCCAGGCGGCCGGGCCGGTGGTTGCCGCGCGGCATCGGGCGGCGATGGAGCAGGCGGCGGCGGCCCTGGCGCGGGCCTCGCGCCTTGCCCGCCGCAGCGACGGGGCCGGCGAACTCGTGGCCCTGGAACTGCGCGAGGCGCTCGGCGCCCTGGGAACAATCGTCGGCCGCCGCCTCGACGCCGGCGTCCTGGACATCATCTTCTCGCGTTTCTGCATCGGCAAGTGAGAGGCTGTCATTTGTCATTTGTCATTTGTCCTTTGTCCTTTGTGATTGGTCATTTGCCACTTGTGACTTGTGGGTTGTCCGTTTGATTCGGCCTTCGGGTTTCGGGTTTCGGGTTTCCGCCGCCTTGCGGCGGCCGGGGTTTTTGCTTGACGGTCCGCGCAGGGGGGCGGTTTAATAGCGTTTACAGAGGTGCTCTAGACCCGCCGGGCGCAGCCCTTGGCCAACCGGCAGGGGGCGGGAGGGGTTGTGCCCACGAGCCGGACCAGCCTGCCCAGGCGGTCCGGCGGTCAAGCCGCGCCCCGCCACGGGCGGGCCAGGGGTGAGGGAGGGGCTTTAGAAATGCCAAGCACCAAGACGGTATGGGGGATCGACGTCGGCCAGTGTGCTCTGAAGGCCCTCCGGCTCCAATGGCGCGACGGCAAACTCCGCGCCCTGGGCTTCGACGTCATCGAGCACGCCAAGATACTCAGCCAGCCGGATGCCGACGAGCAGGCCCTCATCCGCAGCGCCCTGGGGAAGTTCACCAGCCGCAATTCCCTCAAAGGCAGCACCATCATCATCAGCGTTCCCGGGCAGGCCAGTTTCACGCGGTTCATCAAGTTGCCGCCGGTTGAGACGCGCAAGATTCCCGAGATCGTCCGCTACGAGGCCCGCCAGCAGATACCGTTCAACCTGGAAGACGTGGTGTGGGACTACCAGACCATCAGCAAGACGGCCGCCGCCGGGCCGCGAGAGGTCGAGGTCGGCATCTTCGCCATGAAGAAAGACATCGTGAACGACTACGTGTCGGACTTCCTGGCGATGCGCATCGAGCCGGACGTCGTCCAGATGGCCCCCGTGGCGCTCTACAACTTCATGGCGTACGAGAGGAAGGAAGGCGGCGGCGCCACCCTGCTGATGGACGTCGGGGCCGAAAACACCAACCTCGTCATCGCCGACGGCGAACGCGTCTGGATACGCAACGTCCCCATCGGGGGCAACAACTTCACGAACGCCCTGGCCCGCGAGTTCAAACTGCCCTTCTCGAAGGCCGAGAGCCTTAAGCGGCACGCGGCCGAATCGAAGCACGCCCGCCAGGTGTTCCAGGCAATGCGCCCCGTCTTCGGCGACCTGCTGACGGAAGTGCAGCGGTCCATCGGCTACTACACGAGCCTGCACCGCGACAGCCGCGTCCAGCGCGTCATGGCGCTCGGCAACGCCTTCCGCCTGGCGGGCCTGGCGAAGTACATCGCGCAGAACCTGGGCGTGGACGTGCAGCCGGTCGAGAAGATCACCGCCCTGGGCGACGCCGAGGCCCTCAGCGCCCCCCTGTTCAAGGAAAACGTGCTGTCGTTCGGCGTGGCGTTCGGTCTGGCCATCCAGGGCGTGGGCGTGGGCGCGATCCAGACGAGCCTCCTGCCGCCGGAAATCCTGAGCGCAAAGGTCCTCCGCCGCAAGCGCCCGTTCTTCGTGGCCGCAGGCGTGGCCGTCCTGGGCGCCGTGGGCTGCTTCGCCTACGACCAGGTCAAGACCTGCGGCGAACTGGTGGGCCGGGCGGGCACGGCCGAGGCCCTGGCCAAGACCATCGCGGCCATCCAGGACGACAACAAAAAGCAGCAGACGGAGTTCGACAAGCAGAAGGCCGCACTGGCGGTCGAGCAGGCGAGGATCGCCGAAGTTGGCGGTCTGATCTCGCGCGAGACCTACGCGTACGACCTGCTGCGCGGCCTCTGGGCCATCTGGCCGTACGACGACCGCTGGCCCGAGGCTGTCGAGAAGAACTCGGCGCGGACCTCCCTGAACATCATCGAGATGCTAAGCGCAAGCGCCCACTACGCACTGAACGTGGCGGAGTACTCCGAGGCGGCGATGGCGGGCGGCGCGGCCGCCGTCATGGCCCCGCCCGCGCCGGCCGAGGGGACCCCGCCGGGAGCGCCTGCCCCGGCGGCCGGGCCGGAGCCGGGCGTCGTCGTCCGCATCGTCGGCGTCACGCCGAGGCCGAACGTCGATGCAACGCAGTACCTGAACAGCGGCATCATCCAGAAGTTGAGGGAAGACCCGCGGACGGTGCACCTTCGGAACCCCGCCGGCGAAGAGGAAATCCTGGCGAAGATCATCCGCCTCCTGCCGTTCAAGCAGGCGCCGGAATACAGCGAGTTCTCGGGCAAGGCGGCGGCCGGCGGGGCCGCC
>VGYT01000285.1 GCA_016872895.1 Planctomycetota bacterium | reverse complement strand
CACAAATGATAACGACAAGGCCCACCACCACTGGGGCCAGTCCGAGAGCGGCATGGCCGACGTCCTGGAACGCCTGACCCTGCCGGGCCAGGTTGTGCTGGACCCGTTTATGGGCGCCGGGACCACAGGCGTGGTCGCCGTCGGCATGAGCCGCCGCTTCATCGGCCTGGACGTGGACCCTGAGTGCGTGGCGAAGGCCGAGGAGCGCATCCGCGCTGCCCTCTCCGAGGCCTCGACCGATTCCGCGGAGGGCCCTCGGTGACCCAGGTCCGCCAGGAACGAACGGGCTGGCGCGACGAGCGCGTCAGCCGTCGGCACCGCGAGTGGGGCTACGACTGCCCGGCCCTCGACATCGACTTCCTGCTCCTGGAGTACGACCGCGGTCGGGCGGCGGCCGTCGTCGAGTACAAGCACGAGGCATCGCCCTCGGTGCGCCTCGCCCACCCGAGCGTCCGGGCCATCGTCGACCTGGCGGACCGCGCCGGCCTCCCTGCGTTTGTGGTGCGGTATGCTGACGACTTCTCCTGGTGGTATCCGACGCCGCTGAACGAGAGGGCGCAGCGCCTGTGCCCCGGCGGCGCGCGCCTCACGGAAGAGCAGTGGGTGGACCTCCTCTACCGGTGCCGCGGCGGGCGGTTGCCGCCGGGCGGCGCCCAAAGGGCCTGAACGGGACGGAGATGAGCAATGACTGACAGCACAGGCGCGGCGACCGCCATTGCGGGCGTCTGCGACGACGTGAAGCGGATGCTCCTGAAGAAGAACCGGGCCTACGGCAACTCGGCCCTGGAGCCGCTGCGGATCTTCAGCCGCGCGGACCCCATCGAGCAACTCAACGTCCGCATCGACGACAAACTCTCCCGTATCGCCCGCGGCCGCGAGTTTGCCGGCGACGACACGGAACTGGACCTCATCGGGTACCTCGTCCTGCGGCGCGTGGCTCGTACCGCCGCAAGAAACGGCCTGAAACCATGACGACAACGGCGACCGAGACGACATGGCTGCGCGTCACCAGGCGCGAGCCGTGCAGGATTTGCGGCCGCGGGGACTGGTGCGGCGTAAGCGAAGACCGCACCGTGGCCATCTGCATGCGCGTCAAGTCCGACCGCCCGGTCCGCAACGGCGGGTGGCTGCACCGCACCGCAGCAGCAGTGCCGCCGCCACGTCCGCCTTGCCGCGTGTACGTGCCCGCCCATCCGGAGCCGGAGCGGGACTGGCAGGCGCTGCTTGAGCGGTGGGCCAGGCGCACCTCCCCCGCCCAGCGCGGCTGGCTCGCCCACATCCTGGGCGTGTCGGCCCCCAGCCTCCAGCGCCTTGGGGCGGTGGTCTCCGACAGGCCCGGCGTCTGGGCGTTCCCGATGTTCGATGCTGCTCGCCAGGTCATTGGCATCCGCCTGCGGGCCGAGGACGGAAAGAAGTGGGCAGTGGCCGGCAGCCACAACGGCCTCTTCTGGCCAGGCGGCCTTGCCGGCGCCGCGCCGCTGCTGGTCTGCGAAGGCCCGACAGACACGGCGGCGCTCCTGGACCTGGGGTACGACGCCATCGGTCGCCCGTCCTGCACCGGCGCCGTCGAGATGGTGATCGAGGTCGTTCGTCGCCTGCGCCGCCGCGACGTGGTCATCGTAGCGGACGCAGACGCCCCCGGCATCGACGGTGCAGGCCGACTCGCAGAGGCGCTGACAGCGGCGAACCGCCGGCCGAAGGTCATTCGGCCCCTGAAGTGCAAAGATGCGCGTGCCTGGGTGCGGGCCGGCGCAACACGGGCAGTGGTCGACTGCGCGATCGCCAACGCGCAGCACTGGCGCGGCTGAGGATGTAGACGCGCCTGTAGACGCATCTGTAGGCGCAAGTGAAGACGCCCTGGAAGACGCAGGGCGGAGCACCGGAGAACGTGACGTGGCAACCGGCTGGATCGTGTTCGACAAGGCGCTGCCGTCAAAGCCCGAAGTTTCCATCATCAGCCGCGCGCTCGGCATCAGCCGCGCCGAGGCGGTCCTGGCGTGCATGATGGTTTGGGCGTGGGTGGACGAGAACACCACCGATGGTGTTATGGATGGCCTCAGCATCGAGGACGTGGACTATCAGGCCCGCATTACGGGCTTCGGGGCAGCAATGGTGAGCGCCGGCTGGCTCCAGGCCGATGGTCGCGGCCTCATCTTCCCCAACTTCGACCGCTGGAACACCGAGACGGCCAAGCAACGTCTCCAGAAGTCCCAGCGCCAGCGGCGGTGGCGGTCCAAGGGGGGTGCGGCGTCTACGGGGCCGTCTACAGGGGCGTCTACACCAGCGTCTACGGAAGCGACTACCACAGAACAGAAGAGAAGAGAAGAAGAACGGCGTTATCAGGAAGAAGAGTAACAGGAAATATTCAGAAGTAGTAATTCGATGTTTGGCGGAAGAGGGGGAGAGTTGTGATGGGGTCGCCGATGGTCATCGTACTGCCGCTGCCGCCGCGGGAACTCTCGCCCAACGCCCGGCCGCACTACATGGCCAAGGCGAGGGCCGTGAAGCGCTACCGCGAGACGGCCTACCTCTCGTCCCTGGCCGTGCGTCTAGTCCGTCCGATGCAGGCCGCGAAGGTCACGGCGCGATTCTTCTTCCGTACCTGCAGGCACCGCGACCGCGACAACCTGCTGGCGAGCCTGAAGCCCGCGTTCGACGGCATCGCCGACGCACGGGTGGTCGGCAACGACGCGGGCATGATTCACATGCCTGTCGAGCAGTACGTGGACCGTGCTGATCCTCGCGTCGAGATCGTGGTGGAGGCCGTGCCGTGATCGACATCGACGCCATCCCGCTGGGCCTGACGCAGCAGGAACGGCAGCCCATTGCAGCGCTGTATCTGGCGACGG
Organism: Planctomycetota bacterium; assembly: GCA_016872895.1. Lineage (GTDB taxonomy): Bacteria > Planctomycetota > Phycisphaerae > FEN-1346 > FEN-1346 > VGYT01. The sequence goes on along the minus strand of VGYT01000285.1, from coordinate 3,036 downwards.
TCGTCACGTTGCCCGACGGGCGGGAGATCGTCATGCCGCACCACAAGCCTGTCTGCCAGTGGTTCGGCAGACGAACGCCCACGTCGGCCCACGGGCCGCGAGGGCAAGCCGAGTCGAAGGGAACGTCAAGCGGCCAGGCGCTTGGCAACGGGGGCGAACGTGGGCGGTCACAGAGATATTGACGATGGCCAATAGGTACTTCCTGCCATTTTGACACGGAACTGGGCACGCGAGGGAGTCGCGGTCGGATACACACATTCTTTCGCGCGCGAAAACGGCCGTGGCGCTGATGCAGGACGGCTGACGAACCGAGGGAGGCGGCGGTGGCGACCGAGAGATTCGAGGCATACCGCGTGGAACTTGTGCCACGCACCCTGATGGCGGCGTTCGTCGCCGCGCACCACTACGCCGTGCGTGTGCCGCCGCACTGTCTGCTCTCGCTCGGGTGCTTTGTGGGCAGTGATCTCGTGGGCGTGGCGTCGTGGGGGTACGGCGTCCGGCCCAGGCACACGATCCAGCGGCTGTTTCCGAGCCTAACGACCAGCGACTACTACGAACTCAACCGCCTCTGCATGCTGGACTCAGAACCCCGCAACGGCGAGAGCCACTTCCTGCGGCTGTGCCGGGAGTACATCCGCCAGCGCGAGCCGGGGCGGGTGCTGCTTTTCTCCTGGGCCGACGGCATGCGCGGGAAGCCCGGCTATGTCTATCAGGCCGACAACTGGCTCTACGGGGGCTTCATCCGCACCGAGTTCTACGTCACGGCCGCCAACGAGGTCGTGCATCCTCGCCAGGTGATCACGCGGTGCGGCCGGCGCGACCGGGCCTTCACACGCAGTGTGGGCCTCAGGCGGGTGCGGGGCCGCCAGTTCCGCTACTGCCACTTCCTGTGCGGCCACGGCCTCAGGAAGCGGCTCCTGCGCGAGTCGCCGTTTCGCTGGGGCCGGGACTACCCGAAGAAGGACGACTGCATCTGGACAGTCGAGGGCGATGGGGCGCGAGCGGCGGAGGTGTCAAGAGAGACACGCGAACCGCCCAGGTTCGAGGGCTCGGGGCAGTTCCGAGACGCCGCTCCATTTTTCACCGACTTCGCAACACCGCCCGCAGTGGCGGCAAGAAAAGGAGATGCCGAATGATTCGTGATCGCATCAAGGATTTCCGCCGGGTGCCGGTGGCCGACCTCCTGCAGAACGGCCGCAACTTCCGCCGCCACCCGCAGGCCCAGAAGGACGCCTTGGCGGGTGTGCTGGCCGAGGTGGGTATCGCCGGGGCGCTGGTGGCGTACTACAGCGAGCGCAACGGCGGGAAGTTGACCCTCATCGACGGCCATGCCCGCCTCGGGGCCGGCGCCACAGACTGGCCTGTGCTCATCCTCGATGTCGATGACGCCGAGGCCGATTACCTCTTGGCGACGTTCGACGCCACCGCCGCGATGGCCGAACTCGATGGCGTGGCCCTGGCGGAACTCCTGAAGAACGTCCAGAGCGGCGAGCCGGGCGTGCAGGAACTCCTCGCGCACCTGGCGGAGCAGGCGGGGGCCCTCGCGCCGATCGTCAACGAGGGCGAGACGGATGAAGACGCCGTTCCGGCCCCGCCGGACGAGGCGAAATCGCAGCGCGGGGAGGTGTACCGCCTGGGCAACCACCGTTTGATGTGCGGCGACAGCGCGAGCGCAGCCGATGTGGACATGCTTCTCGCCGGCGCCCGCATCCACTTGGTCAACACTGACCCGCCGTACAACGTCAAGGTTGAGCCGCGCTCAAACAACGCCATCGCTGCCGGACTCTCTTCCTTCCCCGGCGACGACCTCCAGCAGAAGAAACTCCTCAACAAGACCTGCCGCATGGAGGGCACACACAGCGGCCTGATGCACCACCAGTCGTTCGACGTGGCCCGCCAAGGCACCAAGAGTGCCACCACCGAGAAGTTGCGGCCGAAGGACCGGCCCCTCGCCAACGATTTCGTGTCGGACGCGGACTTCGAGAAGATGCTCCTGGCGTGGTTCGGCAACATCGCCCGCGTCCTGGAACCTGGCCGCTCGTGGTACATCTGGGGCGGCTACGCCAACTGCGGCAACTACCCGCCTGTCCTAAAAGAGTGCGAACTCTACTTCTCGCAGGCCATCATCTGGGTCAAGGAGCACCCGGTCCTCACGCGCAAGGATTTCATGGGCAACCATGAGTGGTGTTTCTACGGCTGGCGCGAAGGAGCAGGGCACGAGTTCTTCGGCCCCGCGAACGCGACCGACGTCTGGTCCGTCAAGAAGGTCAACCCCGCCAGCATGATTCACCTTACTGAGAAGCCCGTCGAACTGGCGGTCCGCGCGATCGGTTACTCGTCACGCCCGGGCGAGAACGTCCTGGACCTCTTCGGCGGGTCCGGCTCGACGCTCATCGGCTGCGAGAAGACCGGCCGCCGGGCGTTCCTGATGGAGTTGGACACCCTCTACTGCGATGTTATTCGCCAGCGCTGGGCCGAGTTCGTCCACGGCCAAGGCTGTGACTGGGAGTCGCTTACGCCGGAGGCTGCCGAGTGACCGCCCCCGATGTCCGAAAGACCGTCGAAGCGCTCATCGCGGCCGCAGCCGCAGGCAAGCCCGACGCCGCGTGGATAGACGACGCGATCCGCCGCGCCGGTTACATCCCGCGCGGCGAGCGGGTGACGCAGGCCGAAGTGAAGGCCCTCATCGGCCGCCTGATGCAGGTGCTCGAGGACCTGGCCCTCGACTGCGGCGAGACGTGCGGTGAGGGGATGATGGAACGCATCATGCGAGGGATGGACCGCATTGCCGATCTCGGTGCTGGAACAATTCAGGACGGCCCTCGCGGGCCGTAGCCGCCGCCTGTCGGTGGGCGGGTACGCGCGGCACAAGGCCCGCGTGGCGGCCCGCCAGCGGCAGATGGCGGCCGAGACCCAGGACATCGGCGAGATTCCTGCGGTCATGGACCCGGATCGAAGAGCCCGGGCCGCCGCCGACTTCCGGTTCTTCTGCACTACCTACCTGCCGAAAGTGTTCTATCTCGAATGGTCCCCCGA
>VGYT01000284.1 GCA_016872895.1 Planctomycetota bacterium | reverse complement strand
GGGAGCCTGAACGCTTGTAAAACCGTGAACGGTTACCTTTCCGGATGGACCACCAGGATGGCGCGGGGGCTCAGATTGCGGTGTACGACGTGCTTCCCATGCGCGAAGCTGATGGTCTCGGCGATCTGCCGCATGAGGCTGAGGCGCAGGTCGTCGGTGATGCGATCCTTCTGTTGGATAAGGTAGTGATCGAGGCGAACGACGGAGGGAAAATGCTGAAAGATAATGGCCGGCCCGAGTTCGTGGTTGGTGAACTCCATAGCACGGAGCACCCCGCGATGCTCCAGGACCTGGAGGAGACGAAATTCCCGCTCGGCGGCACGCTGGATCATGACCCGCTGTTCCGCGTTCGTTTCAGCCTGTACGAGGTAGACCCGAATGCGGCGGAAGGTATCCTTGAGGGCGATGTGCTTGCCGAGGAAGTCCTGATAGCCGGGCCCTTCATCAATGACGCTTTGCAGTTCGTAATCGCCGACGCGCCGGCTGCGCTGGGAAGGCTTGATGCCGATTTGCTCGAGGGCGCGGCTGATGGCCTTGCCCATCGGGCGGTTGAACTCGCCGCGCGGCTTCTCCGAAAGGCCGGGGCAATCCCGGCGATTGAGGGCTGCCATGATGCCGGGTTTGTTGGTTTGGTCACGAAGGCAGACGTGGAACCGCGCGTTCCCCTGGAGCTGCGACTGGAGGTTCTCAGCAGAACAGAATATTAGAGGTTCAATGAACGGGACGCGCAACTTCTCAAAAGCCCGCTGCCGCTGGAGCAGGGAGACGAGTTTCTTGGCCTTCCGGTTGGCCAGGAAGACCGGGTTGTCCACCACCTTGGAATGCCCCCCGTGTTGCCACGTCCAGGTGTAGGAGTCGCCGGCGAGGACGCCCGGACTACTCTTGATTTCGACCAAGAAGAAGCCTTGGGGGGTAAAGATCAGAAGGTCTACCTCGTTGAGGCTGCCGTCATCGGCGATGAACTCGAAGTTCGACCAGGCCCTGTAGGGCTCGTGGGTAGGAAAACGGGACCGAATGAAGTCAAGAGCCTCTTGCTCCCACGGGAACGCCGAGGGGGCAATCGCATTCCAGTTTGGAGTCCCGGTGTTATTCATCACAAGCCCAGATCGTTGTCATGGCTCGGCAACATTGCTGAGGCCGAGTGGTGGGTCATTCTAGCGACCGCCTTAGAAGTTTGCCAGCATCGGTATCTGTGGATCTTGCCCAGCCCGAGTGTGCCCCCCATGTGACGGAAAGCCCTTGGTGGCGCTGAGGTGCATGTTAGCCGGTTTTCCCCACATCGGCAAGTGCTTCCGCGGGGTCAACGCTCAAGGTCATCGGTCGGGCCGCGCCTGTTGTGGCACCGGCGCGAGGGGGGAACGATCTGCTGGCGCGGCCTGCGCCGCGGCTGTCGCGGTCCTCATTCGGGAAAGCGCTCAGGTGGACACAGACGCCGTCGGCCACAAGGGCCTGGCCTACGCCAACGGAGGGGCAAGACCGCGACAAACTCCCGGATCATGCCGATAACCGGGTAGTGCCAGACCGCCCTCGGTCCGTGGTCCTCCAGCCGGCGATCAACCAGCGTTAACCGAGACACTCGTTTCCCAACCGTCCTCGTTAGTTAACGCACGCCGTCAATCAAGAGCACTCCCTTTCCCATTTGCGACAACGTTACGGCCCAGCATGCGGGCCTCGAACCGCGTAAGGTCTTGCGCCAACAGTGGTTACTGTCTGGCGGCACAGAGAGAAATCATGTGAGAGTTACGTACGGGGAGCCAACTGTTGCAGTCCGCGAACCGCGAAGAGTTCGGCAACGCGTACCGGACGTCCACGGTTCGGCGGTGTTTCGGGCATTTTCGCCCGCGCGCTGAAAGGGCGCTGAAAGGGCAGGGGCGTGGGGTTCTAAGTCTTTGGAATTGCGTAGGTTACGGAAAACGGTCAGTTGATTATGAGTCCCCTGCTCTGCCGCTGAGCTATGGGCCCGACACTTGGTGACAGGTCCTGCCACTCGCGTACACTTGGCGACAGTTTCTAGAGATTGTGCGCGTTTCCGACCCCATCTGTCAAGCCCGCGAGAAGGACAATTGAGGACACGTTCTGGCGTACAGGGGCGTCGGCGCGCTGAAAGGGCGCTGCGCGCTGAAGGGCCAAGGGAGATCAGGAGGAAGGAGCCTGTCCTACATTCCACGCAATCCGAGTGAGACACTACCATCCGCCGATCGCGCACACGGGTTTCCAGTCGCCACCTTCGCGGCGGAAGAGGTAGCCGGTGCCGCCGGAACCGAGGCCCAGACTTAGGACCAGGTATCGGTCAGTGGCGGCCCACTCCAGACGACCGGAGACGTAAGGGCCCCCGGGGCGCAGGGCTGAGCCGTCGGGGGCCTTTGGTTGATCGTGGGGACCCAGGTTCACGACCGTCAGCGACCGGTCCTCCTTCTTGTAATGGAGGCACTGCCAGGTAGCCAGGGCGATGACCCCACCTTGGCTCTCCTTCAAGCCGCCGCCGTTGGGGAACGGGTCGTCGTCGGGGTGAACCTTCTCGCCGAAAAAGGCATACGCAAGCAGCGACCGGACGGGCGGCAGCATGTTGCCAGGCACCGCTGTGGCGACCGCGGCGATTCGGGAGGTCGGTTGCTTCACCGTACCGGCCAAAGAAGCCACGATGGCTTTCGCGGCCAGCCGGACGGTGGTCTTGTCGGCGTCGCGGAGGAGCGTATCCAGGAAGTCTAGGTACGCGGCATTCCGCTGGTGGGCGATGAGGATGAGCAGGCGGCGGCGGGTTTCGCCGGTTGCCTCCTGGCAGGCGTCGACGAGTTGCCGGCGGGTCTCGGGCGCGGCAATGGCCTTGAGTGCCCCGCCCACGCCATAGGAGTACGCACCCTCGAAAAACCCCTTGGCAGAGGTTACGTCGCGGATGAGCACGGCGGCGCCGGAGGTGTCGCCCAGGGGCCCGAGGGCCGCCGTGGCATGGACATGGGTCCAACGGTCGTCGGACTTCAGGAGTTCCAACAAGGCGGGGCGGGCGGCCGGGTCGGGAAAGAGGGCCATGAGTTGCAGCACGTCGGACCGCGGCCCTTCGACGTCGTTAGTCCCTCCCTTGGCCTGCGGAAGGAGAAGGGTCAGTTCCGGTGCCACGCGGCTGTCGGCCACGTTCTCAATGGCCTTGCGGATAGCATACCTCTTGTTGTGGTCAGGTTCCTTGACAAGGGCCTCTAGGAGGCGCGGGAGGACGACCTGGGCTCCCTGGATCTGCGCCAGGCCCGCGGCGGCCCACTGGTCTCCTTTGGCAATGACCCAGTTGATGGCCAGGATTTCAGCCGCACGCCGGTCGCCTTCCGGGCCGAGCGAGAAGGGCCAGGGTTGGCTCCACAGGCGGGCGCCAGATGACTCGGTCTCCACGAGTTTCAGCACTATCTCGATGGCCCGCGGGTCTTTCGTCCGGGCAAGGGCGCTGCACAGCGGCGCGGCCTTGGCCGGCGGCTGCGTGCCGCAGAACGCCAGAAGGGCCTCAATGGCCCGGCCGCGCGCCGGGCCGGTCATGCCGGCCAGCGTTGACGCCGCGTTGTGGCGGGTCACATCCTGCGGCAAATCGAGCAACGCCGCCAGGTAGGGGATGACTTCGGGCCGGTCGGGGAACCGGCTGCTGATGCCGCACACGTCCTCATCGTCGAGCCGGCCGGGAGGCGGCGGCAGAAACGCCTTGACCCGCTCCTCGGCAAAAGCCGTCGCCGAGAGGCCGCGCCAGTCCTCCCACCAGTCCTTCCACCACGCTGCACGCTCGGCGGGGCTGCGCGGGCTCTGTCGCAATTCCGCGATCTGCTTCCGGCTGAGACAGGCCAGGTCGCCGAGTTGATACTCCGCGGCGTCGCGGACCTCTTTCTCGGGGTTTTCCAACAGCGGAAGAATCAGGTCCAGGTGCGTGCGGTCTGTCATGTACAAGAGTTGGCATGCGTCGATGATCTTCATGCCGTCGGTGTGGGCAAAAAGGTAGCGCCACGACTGCGGGTCGGGCACCTGCCGGATAGCGCGGAACCCGGCCACGGCTCGCTGGCGGTCGCCGGCGTCGGCCGATTTCAGGAGCCGCGAAAACTCGGCGACGGCGCGCGGCCGGTCCAGACGGGCCATGACCGCGGCCCATTGGCCGGCCCAGTGGCTGATGGTCGCCTCGCGCAGGAATAGGTCGCGGGCCTCGTCGTACGAGTCGATGAAGTCGGCCGCAGGGCGCGCCACCCACTCGAACCAGCAGTTCGCCTCCTCCAGCGGCGCAGCGGCTTCCAGAAGTTCGCGGGTCTCCGCCTCCCGGTCAATCGCGCGATCCAGTTCCCAGGACGACAAGCCCTCTTTCTTGACGTGCGCCGCGGCCTGGAGGCGGGCCGACTGCAGGAGGTCCATCATCTTGTAGTGGGCGGGCAGGCCCGCACGGAGTTCGGCCAGAAGGAACCGTTTGACCTCGTCGGCGGGAAGTTTCGGGAGGACCTCCTCCCTGAAAAAGAAGCGGGCGTTATGCTCCGTGGTCGCGAAATGCCGCTTGAACGTGTCGAGCGCGGCGGCCGGCTGGCGGGCAAGCGAGGCAATCGCCTCCGCCTGGCGCCCGCCGCGCGAAACGGCCAACGCAATCTGCCGGCACAGGGCGGTATCGTCTGGCAACGGATTGGCTGAGGCGCCCGCGACCGCAACCAGCACCAAGGCAACAGGCAGGAGACAAGCGAAACCAAGCCACAGGGTGCGGCACATGGTTGAGTCCCCCTTCACTCGACACTTCTCAGCCGATTGCCCTCGGACAACCGCCGCCAGAGTTGCTCATCATTCTACCAGGCTTGGACGTTTGGACGAGCGAATTCCGGGTGTCCCAAGCCTGATTCAAGGCGGCGTCCTATGTGCCCGTGGCCGCCAGGGCCGCGACGTTGGCCCGTGGGGCGTTGATGCTGGGCAGGCGGTCCAGGGCTGCCCGTTCGTCGCCGATGAGCGTGTGCGTGTAGTGGTCCATCGTGAGGACCAGGCCCGAGTGCCGCGCGAGGCTCTTGGCTACGGCCATCGCGCGGGGTCAAGACAGCAGGCCGGTGTCGCGCGGGGAACTGGTAGAACCTTCTCCGGCGAGAGAGGCTGCGCGGCCAAGGGGTATTCGACGGGAAGGTTGCGAGGCACGCGGTGCTGCGCGACCTGGACATGGCGCGCGAGGCGGATAAGCCCTAGCCCAAGTTACGCAGTTGGCGGCCGAAAACGGCCCTGGCGGCCGCGCCAAGGCCGTTCAGGGCGAAAAGTCCTCACTACATTTGGCGACCTCGTCGACGCGACGAATACGCTGGGGAAGCAAGAGGCCCAGGCGCGATATGGAGTTCGCTGGAAGGTTCACAGAACCGGGCCACGGTCAGGACTGCCGCCACCACCGGCCACGGCACGTCCTCGCGGCCGGCGGGCATCAGACGCCAGAGCAGGTCGTCCAGCCCCAGCAGCCGCCACAGGCCCAACGCCAGCCACACGTCGCCGAAGTCCCGAAGACGCCGAAGCCGCACGCCCTTGAGGTTCACCAGGACCGGCTCGTCCTCGGCCGGCTCGTCCCGGCGCGGCGGGTCGAAGAGCGTCGGCTGAGGCCGCTCCTTCCGGTCCAGCCGCCGCGAGAGCGTCGCCCAGCCGCTCTCCTGGCGGGCCGTCAGTTCCCCGAGATACGCCACGATCCGCTGACGCGAGCCGCGGGCGGTCCGCACCGATTCGACCAACGCCCAGTACGTGTGCCGCTTGCGCCCCTTGCGCCGCTCGCATCGCCGCAGGAACATCCCTCTCTCCCGTCAACTCGCCGGCTGACGGGTATCACACCAATCACACACCAGGCCCGCAGGAGGCAAGGTCTTCACTACACGCGATTTTCAGGCCGCACCCCGCCCCACGACGCCGCCACCGGGCTTCCCGGCATCCAAAAGCCGCCAGAATTCCGGCA
>VGYT01000283.1 GCA_016872895.1 Planctomycetota bacterium | reverse complement strand
CTGCACGTCCTTGAGGCTGATGACACCGACGAGGCGGCCCTCCTCCAGGACCGGGAAACTGCGAAACTTGTATTTATAGAAATATTCGTCCACCACGCGGTCGAGCATCAGGTCGGGCGGCACCGTCACCACGCCCGGCTGGAGGGCTTCGCGCGCCGTCAGGCCCTCGAACGCGCCGCGCACAGCCAGTTGCTGGTAACTGGCCCGGGCCGCGTGCCGGAGAAACAGCCCGATCACCACCAGCCACAACGGGCCCAGCGACAGCACGTGCGCCACCGTGAATTCCCACCAGAACTCCACCAGGCCCAGGACCACGAAGCCGGTGCCGATGGCCTTGCCCCACCAGGAGGCCACGGCCGTGGCCCGGCCGACGTCGCCGTACCGCCTCCACAGGACCGCCCGCAGCAGCCGCCCGCCGTCCAACGGGAACCCCGGCAGCAGGTTGAAGACCACCAGCGCCAGGTTGATGAACGTGAAGTAGTAAAGGATGGCGCGGGCCTGGGGCGGCAGGGCGCCGCCGAACCCGTAGTAAAGCGCTCCGCAGGCGACCCCGAGGGCCAGGCTCATCAGCGGCCCGACCGCCGCGATGCGGAACTCGTCGCCCGGCGTCGCGGCATCCTCTTTCAACTGCGAGACGCCGCCGAAGAGGAAGAGCGTGATGCCCTCGACCGGTATCCCCGCCCCCCGCGCCACCAGGCTGTGCGCGATCTCGTGCGCCAGGACGCAGACAAACAGGCCGATCGAGCCGATGATCCCCAGCAGCCAGTACTGCCACGTGGGCCAGACGGTGATGCCCAGGTCCCCGGCGGCCTCCTGAAACGAGAGCCGCTCGCCGGGCTGCCTCTGGTAGGCGACGATGCGGTCATACGACGCTGCCCCCCGCCACCACGGCCCGCCGCCCACCATGCTGCTCTGTGGCAGCAGGTTCTCGGCCAGACTGTACGCCAGCAGAAAGAAAATGAGCAGCCACGTGGCGTGAATACGGACCGTAATGCCAAAGATCCGTGCAATGCGCCAGCCGGATAGTCCGCCGTCAGGCATACCGTCTCCGCCCGGTCAAGTATTGGGCATGGTTCAAACAAGCCCCACGCACCGCGTGGGGAAGGATGGTGCGGGCCGATCATCCCCCGGCGGTGCCGGGGGCTTTGAACCATGCCAAGTATTGAACACATTATAGCGTGTTGAGTTCTGGGGTTGAACTGAAAAAAGCGGAGGGGGCGCCACTATGGGCTGGGTGCGGCGCAGTCAGGGACCCAACATGTTGGGTCCGTACAACTTTTCGTTCTTGCAGGCAGGTTACTTCCCGACGAGTCCCAGGAACTCGGCCTCGCCGAGGATTTTCGTCCCGTGCTTCTCGGCGGCCCGCATCTTAGTGCCGCCCGGTTTCTCGCCCACCACCAGGAAGTCGGTGTTCTTGGAGACGCTGGATGCCGCCTTGCCGCCGAGGCGGCGGACCTCTGTCTCGGCCTCCTCCCGGCCCATGGCGGCCAGTTCGCCGGTGATAACGATGGTCTTGCCCGCGAGCGGCCCGCCCGCCTTCGGGGCCGCCGTCGTCGGGTCGATGCCGTGGCGGCGGAGTTTCTCCAGCAGGCGCCGGTTCTCCTTGCTCGCCAGCCATGCCAGAATTGAGGCGGCGACCTCCGGCCCCACGTCGGGCACCTGCCGCAGACGCCCCTCATCGGCCTCCGCCAGGGCCCCGAGCGAGCCGAACTCGCCCGCGAGCGTCTCGGCCAGCGCCCTGCCCACGTGGCGGATGCCCAGGCCGTGAATCACGCGGGCCAGGCCGGCCTGCTTGCTCTTGCCGATTTCCTCGACCAGGTTCGCCGCGCTCTTTTCACCCATGCGTTCCAGGTCGGCCAACTGGGCGACCGCCAGGTCGTACAGGTCGGCCACGCCGCGCACCAGGCCCTTCTCGACCAGTTGGTCAACAATCTTGTCGCCGAGGCCGTCGATGTCCACGGCCTGCTTCGAGCCCCAGTGCTTCAGGCTTTCCTTGACCTGGGCGGGGCAGGAATTGTTGGTGCACCGTGCGATGGCCTCGCCTTCGGGCTTCGCGACCGCCCCGCCGCACACCGGGCACTTCGAGGGCAGCCGGTACTTCTTCTCGCGGCCGGTGCGCTTCTCGGCGATGACCTGCACCACATGCGGGATGACGTCCCCTGCCCGCTCCACCAGCACCGTATCGCCGATGCGGACGTCTTTGCGGTCGATCTCATCCTGGTTGTGCAGGCTGACGTGGGTGACCGTTACACCGCCGATTTCGACGGGTTCCAGGGTGGCCACGGGCGTTACAGCGCCCGTGCGGCCGACGGATGCGGTGATTTCGACGATGCGCGTGGTCTTCTGCCGGGGCGTGAACTTGTACGCCACCGCCCATCGCGGGTTTGCGGCCCGCATGCCCAGCCTCTCGTGGTCGGCCAGGCGGTCCACCTTGAAGACCGCCCCGTCGATCTCGTAGGGCAGCGAGTCGCGCCGCGATTCCATGTCGTGGTGCCAGCGGATGGCATCTTCCACGGTCTCCAGGCGGCAGGACTCGGGGCAGGTCTTAAGGCCCAGTTGCCGCATCAGGTCCAGGCACGCCCACTGCGTGGGCGGGCGAAAACTGGAGGACGGGGCGAGTTCCCAGAAGAATATCCGCAGCGGCCGCGCGGCCGTGATGCGCGGGTCCAGTTGCCGCAGGCTGCCCGCAGCGGCGTTCCGCGGGTTGGCAAAGACCTTCTGCCCCGCCTCCTCCGCCTGGCGGTTGAGTTCCTGGAACTCGCCCTTCAGCATGAGCACCTCGCCGCGCACAACCAGGTGCTCCGGCACGGGGCCGCCGGCCTCGCGCAGCCGCAGGGGCGCCTCCTTGATGGTCCGCACGTTGGCGGTGACGTCTTCGCCGGTCGTGCCGTCGCCGCGTGTGGCGGCAGAGACCAGGCGCCCGCCGTCGTACACGAGTTCCACGCTGACGCCGTCGTACTTCGGCTCGCCCACGAGGGGGACGGCCGCGCGGCCGAGTTCATCCCGGCAGGTCTCGTGGAAGCGGCGCATCTCGGCCTCCTCGAAGATCGACAGGAGGCTGCGCATGGGCGTCTCGTGGCGGACCTGCACGAACCCTTCGCGCGGCTGTCCGCCCACGCGCTGGGTGGGCGAATCGGGCGTCACCAGGTTGGGCCACTTTGCCTCGATGGCCTGGAGTTCGCGCAGGAGTTCGTCGTATTCGCCGTCGGAGACCTCGGGCGCATCGAGGACGTAGTAGCGGTAGTTGTGCCGCTCGATTTCGCGCCGCAGCGCCTCCGCCCGCCGCGCGGCGTCGGTCCTGGGCATCGTTGAGATGCCGTGCTTCTTCGCCACGCTAAGCCCCTTGCCGATAGCGTTCCTTCGGCCCCCTGAATACAGGGCGTGCCTTCGCGCGGGACGCACGCCCCAGGCGCTTCGGCCGTCGGTGTTTTCGCCGGGGGCTGAATAAGGCACGCGCACGCCGACCTACTTGCGTTTCAGGCGCTTCCGCAGCGCCGAGGCCGAGAGCGTGTTCAGGACGTCTTTCTTTTCCAGCCATCCCCGCCGCGCGACGCCGATGCCGTACTCCACCAGGTCCAGGTCCGCGATCTTGTGCGAGTCGGTCGAGACGACCATCGTAAGGCCCACCTCGCAGGCGCGCTTACAGTGCACGTCGGGCAGGTCCAGCCGGTCCGGGTAGGAGTTGATCTCCAGGCACACGCCCGATTCCTTGCAGGCGGCGAAGACCTTCTCCGGGTCGAAGCGGATGGCGTCGCGCTTACCGATCAGCCGCCCGAACGGGTGCCCGATGCAGTGCACCACGCCCGAGCGGATGGCCGCCACAAGGCGCTGGGTCATCCTGTCCTCGGGCAACTCCATCGCGCTGTGGACGCTGGCGCAGACCCAGTCGAGTTCCGCAAGGACCTTCTCCTGTAGGTCCAGTTTGCCGTCCTTCAGGATATCCACCTCAACGCCTGCCAGGAGCCAGAACCCTTTCAGTTTCTCGCCGTAGGCGCGGACGCGGTCGGCCTGCTTGCGCAGGGCCGCCTCGTTCAGGCCCCGCGCCACGGTCACCGCCTTCGAGTGGTCCGTGATGGCCAGGTACTCGTAGCCGCGAGCCTGGGCGGCGGCAACCATTTCTTCGAGCGTGTTGGCCCCGTCGGTTGCGTTGGTGTGCGCGTGAAGGTCGCCGCGGATGTCTTCTCGCTCGATGAGTTGCGGCAGTTGGCCGCGCTCGGCCGCATCCACCTCGCCGCGGTCTTCCCGGAGTTCCGGCGGGATCCACGGCAGACCCAGGGCCTTGAAAACCTCTTCCTCGGACCGCCCGGCGATGCGCTCTTCGCCCCGAAAGAGGCCGTACTCGTTCAGTTTGAGGCCGTCCTTCTGGGCCCGCTTCCTCAGGACGATGTTGTGCGCCTTCGAGCCGGTGAAGTACATCCAGGCCGCGCCGAATTCCTCGTCCTCGACGAAGCGGAAATCGACCTGCACGCCGCTCGCCAGCCGGGCCGAGACCTTCTCCTCACCGCGCGCAAGGACGTCCTCGATGGATTCGTAGCGGAGGATTCCGTCGGCGGCCTTCGCGCGGTCGGATGCGATGACGAGGAAATCCAGGTCTCCGACCGTCTCTCTGCGGCGGCGGAAACTGCCCGCCGGCTCCAGCCGCCGGATGGCCTTGATGCCCTCCAGGTGCCGCCGGATGGAGGCCGCGTGCTCGGTGGCCTGGCGGATGCCTGTGCGGCCGGCCTCCGCCTCAAGCGTGGCAAGGCCCTTCAGGATGTTCTGCTCGGTCTTCTCGCCCATGCCCTCAAGGTCGCGGATGCGGCCCGCCGCGGCCGCCGACTTCAGTTCCGCGAGGCTCGTGATATTCAGTTTGTCCCACAACGCCTTCACCTTCCTCGGCCCCAGGCCCTTGACCTTCAGAAGGTCGGGCAGGTGCGGCGGGAGTTTCTTGCGGAGGTCTTCCAGCGTGCGGCACGTGCCGGTCGAGAGAATCTCGCCGATCTTGCCTGCCAGGCTCTCGCCGATACCCGGCAGGTCCTCGGGGTCCTTGCCGGCGGCCACGTAGTCGGCGATGCGCTCCGACAGGTCGCCCACGCTGCGCGCGGCATTCCGGTAAGAGCGGATGCGGAATGGGTTCTCGCCCTGGATTTCCAGGATGTCGGCGATCTGGTCGAAGACGGCGGCGACCTGACTGTTTTCCATGCGCCCTCCAGCAATAATGCCGGCCCGCCCGCAAGCACGCGCGCCGCGCAAGCGCGGCGGCCACAAAATCCCTTCGTCCCTGCGTCCCTTATCCGTAAGTAGCGCATGCGGCGGGGCCGGCGTCAAGCACGTTGTGGCTTTCCCGGCAGCGAAATGAAACTTGACCCATCGCGGGCCGCGGCGTAGCCTGATGCGCCATGATGCGGCGAAGAAACATCGTGCTGCTGGCCGGGTGCGCGGCCGTGACGGCGGCGCTCGCGGCGGCGCTGCCGGGGGCGCTGACCGACCTGGCCGACCAGGCGGGGCGGCGCATCTTCCCCGCCCTGCGGGCCTCGGACCTGCTGGTCGAGGCGGGGCAGGAGACCGCGCTGGAGGCCGCCCTCGGCACGGGAATCAAGCAGCAGGGCCTCGAAGGCAAGCGCATCGAGTTCGTCCTCGCAGGCGCCGTGCTGGGCGAGGTCCGCACCGACTCGGCCGGCAAGGCGGCCCTCAAGTGGAGAACACCCGAGAAGCCCGCCGACCACCGCATCCGGGCGCGGCTGCATCCGGACGACCAGCCGCCGGAGCCCGTGGGCGAGGCCGAAATCCTCGTCGCCGCCCGCCCCAGGAACGCATCGCTCGTAATCGTTGACCTTGATAAGACCGTCGTGGCCTCCGGCTTCTTCAGCGTCCTGGCGGGCATGGCCAGGCCCATGCCCGGGGCCGCCGTCGTCCTGGGCCGCCTGGCCAGGGACCACACCGTGGTGTACCTG
>VGYT01000282.1 GCA_016872895.1 Planctomycetota bacterium | reverse complement strand
CCGCGCCTTCCCCGGCAGCCGAGGGCGGCAAGATAGCCGTCCTCATCGTCGACGGCCAGAACGGCCACGACTGGAAGGCCACCACCCCGGTCATCAAGGAGATGCTCGAGAGAACCGGCAAGTTCACGGTGGATGTCCTGACGTCTCCGCCGGCTTTGCCGCGGAACGCCGATGATGCCGCCAAGAAGGCCAACCAGGAGGCCTGGACCAAGTTCAAGCCCGACTTCACGAAGTACCAGGTGGTGCTCTCGAACTATTGCGGTCAGGCCTGGCCGGAGGAGACGCAGAAGGCGTTCGAGAAGTTCGTGGCCGACGGCGGCGGCTTCGTGGCCTATCACTTTGCCATCGCGGCCTTCAGGGAGTGGGACGCCTTCAACCAGATGATCGGCATGGGGTGGAAGCCCGCCGCATTCGGCGAGGGTCTTGCCCTGGACGACAGCGGCAAAGAGGTCCGCCGCGCGAAGGGCGAGGGGGCCGCAGGCTCCCACGGGGCCGCGCACCCGTTCGAGATCATCGTCCGCGACAAGGACCACCCCATCATGAAGGGCCTGCCCGCCAAGTGGATGCACATCAGCGACGAACTGTACGGCAGCCTTCGCGGCCCGGCCAAGGACATGCATGTCCTCTGCACCGCCTTCTCCGTGAAGGACAACGATAAGCAGAAGGCCGGCACCGGCATGCACGAGCCGATGGCCTGGACGGTTCCGTTCGGCAAGGGCCGCGTCTACGTCTGCGTCCTGGGGCACGCCGTGCCCGAGACGACCGCGCCGGACACTACGATCCTGCTCCAGCGCGGCACGGAGTGGGCGGCCACGGGCAAGGTGACGATCCCCGCGCCGGCCGACCTGAAGTGATTGCGGATTGCGGATTTCGGATTGCGGATTGACCGGGGGGCGCGGTGAGTGTCCTGTGCAGTGCAGGCTTGAAGCATGTCCCGGCGAGTACGGGCGCTTGCGCTTCTTTTGGAGGCCGCGAAGCGAGGCACCTTGACAACTCTGCCGCGTCGTCTATTATCAGGCGGCGCGGCCGGGTGGCGCGCTGCGCGTAAGCAAGGTCCCCGCCAGGGAGGCCGTGCATATGTTTGACCGTATTACGTTTGATCCGAACGTGCTTGGTGGTCGGGCCTGTCTGCGAGGAATGCGCATACCTGTGTCGGTCATCGTCGGCCAGATTGCCCACGGCGCCGCGCAAGCCGAGATTCTCCAGGATTATCCGGACCTGGAGCCGGAGGACATCCGGCAAGCCTTGGAATACGCCGCCTGGCTCGCCCAGGAGGAAGTCCACGTCCCGTAGGGGGCCGCACGGTGCGATTCCTGGCCGACATGGGCGTGGCCGTCCGCGCCGCTGAATGGCTCAGGCGCGCCGGCCATGATGTCGTGCACTTGCGCGACGAAGGACCTCATCGCCTGCCCGACACCGAGGTCTTCGCCAAGGCGGCCCGCGAGCGGCGCATCCTCGTTACGTTTGACCTGGATTTCGGCGAGATTGTCGCCGTCTCTGGAGACCGCAACGTGAGCGTCGTCCTTCTGCGGCTCCACGACACCCGAACGGCGCATGTGATTGAGCGGCTGGCAAAGGTCCTTGACCACGGCGGCAAGGCGTTGGAAGCGGGGGCCGTTGTCGTGGTTGAAGAGTCCAGGCACCGCGTGCGCAGGCTCCCGTTGCGCAGATGAGGCCCAGCGCATATGAAACCTCCCCGCCTGCGGGTTGAGAAATGGCTGCCGACGGCCGCCGTCGGCGTAGAGTGTGTGCGGGAGCGCGGCAGCGCCAGCGCTGCCGCTCCGCACAAGTTCCTGCACGTGCGGCGGGCGCGGCGGCTGCTGCGTGCTGGCCGGGCGGCCACGGGCAAAGGTGACGATCCCCGCGCCGGCCGATTTGAAGTAACGCCTTTCGAGCCCGCCGCGGGAGCGGCGGGGAACGTCCGAGCGATTGCGAATTGAAAGCCGGGCAACGCTGTAAACCGCAGTCCGGTGCTCGCGGCAGACAAGAAGTTGCGCCGTTCGAGAATGGACGCGCCAGATGACTCAATCGCCCGGAGCGGAGGATCGAGCCAAGGCGGTCGAGAGGATTCGCGTGCAGGCTGCCTCGGGGACCGTTCGCGTCACGGAGCACGCGCATGTGGAGATGGTGGAGGAGAAGATCAGTCTGGCCGAGATACTGGAGGCAGCGAACTCAGCCGAAATCCTGGAGAACTACCCAACCCACAAACGCGGCCCTTGTTGTTTGCTTCACGGGGTGACGGCGGCCTGGTCGCAACCTGCACGTCGTCTGTACGACGGCGAGGCCGGTGCTTATCATAGTAACAGCGTATGAACCCAAGCCGCCCAAGTGGGCCTCGCCGACGCAAAGGAGTGGCGGAGCATGAAATGCACGATTGAAGGGTGCCCGGGACAATACGAGCAGCGAACCATTACTCATACCGTCCGTCACGAAAACGAAGTTGTGGTGATTGACCATGTGCCGGCCGAAGTATGTTCCGTGTGTTCTGACGTTCTTCTGTCTCCCGAAACGGTTCAGCACCTCGAACGCCTCTTGCGTTCGCGGCGGAAGCCCGCCCGCACCGTTCCGCTGTACGAGTATGTTTGAGGGGTGCGCATAAGGAGAATCACGCATGGCACGCAGAACTACTCTCGCCGTTCTCGTGGGCACGCGCGGCTTTTTTCCGACGCACCTGGCGCACACGGGCCGGGCGGAAATCCTGCGCATCCTCAAGGAGCAGGGCTTCGACGCCGTCTGCCTGTCGGCCCGCGAGGCCACCGGCGGCGCGGTCGAGAACCTGGCCCACGCCCGGCTCTGCGCCGAACTGTTCAGGAAACACGCCGGCTGCATCGACGGCGTCCTGGTGACGCTGCCCAATTTCGGCGACGAAAAGGCCGTGGCAAACGCGCTGCGATTTTCGGGCCTGGATGTGCCGGTGCTTATCCACGCCTGGCCCGACGACGCCAAGAGGATGACCGTGGCCGACCGCCGCGACTCCTTCTGCGGCAAGATGTCGGTCACGAACAACCTCTCGCAGTACGGCATCCGCTACAGCCTGACGGACCTGCACTGCGTGGCCCCCGACACGAAGTCGTTCAAGGCCGACCTTGCGCGCTTCGGCGCCGTCTGCCGCGTGGTGCGGGGGCTGCGGGGCGTCCGCGTCGGGGCCGTGGGCGCCCGGACCGGCCCGTTCAATACCGTGCGGTATTCCGAGAAAATCCTTGAGGCCGCCGGCATCTCGGTCGAGACGATCGACCTGTCGGAAATCCTGGGCCGGGCCAACGCCCTCAAGTCTGCCGACCCCGCCGTCCGCCGCAAGGCGCAGGCGTTCAAGGCGTATACCGATACCTCGGGCGTAACCGAGACGGGTCTTGACCGCATGGCCCGCTTCGCCGTGGTCATCGACCGCTGGATGAGAGACCTGGGGCTGGCGGGCACGGCCCTCCAGTGCTGGACCGCGCTTGAGGAGTTCTACGGCATCGTCCCGTGCGCCGTGATGAGCATGATGAGCGAGAACCTCCTGCCGAGCGCCTGCGAGGTGGACGTCACGGGCCTGGTGGGCATGCTGGCCCTGCGGCTGGCCACGGAGAGTCCGGCGGCCCTCGTGGACTGGAACAACAACTACGGCGACGACCCCCAGAAGTGCGTCCTGTTCCACTGCTCGAACCTTCCGAAGAGCCTGTTTGCGAAGCAGAAGATGGCCGTCCAGGAGATCATCGCGGGCAGCGTCGGGGCCGAGAACGCCTGCGGCGCAATCGTGGGCCGACTGCGGGCAGGGCCGTTCACCTACGCCCGCGTGGATACCGACGACCTCTGCGGCCGCATCCGCACGTACGTGGGCGAGGGGCGCCTGACCGACGACCCGCTCGAAACGTTCGGCGGCTACGGCGTCTGCGAGATACCGAACCTCCAGGGCCTGCTGCGCCGCATCTGTGCCGAGGGCTTCGAACACCACGTCGCCATCGCCCTGGGCCAGGCCGCCCGGGCCCTCGAAGACGCCTTCGGCAACTACCTCGGCTGGGGCGTGTACCGGCACGAAGGCTGAGCAGCGACACCTTTGTGGCACGGCCGGCCCCGCAGGGGTCTCGCCCCTGGCCGACTTGTCCGGCCGTGGGCGGTGCGCGGGGACGCAGGTTTTCGGGAACCATCCGCCGCCTGGCGCCGTCTAAAGCAATCAAGGGCGCCTGGATTACGCGCCCCAGGCGAGAGCGAACCTGCGATGCGAAAGGAGGCGGTTGTCATGCGAATCGTACGTTTGGCCGCGCTGGCCGCGCTGGTTCTGGCCGCCGGCAGCGCCCGCGCGGCCGCGCCCGCCCCGGAAGAGGGCGTGGCGCTGACGGTTTACAACCAGAACTTCGCGGTCGTCAAGGACGTGCGGGGCCTGAAACTCGACGAGAAGATTTCCACGGTCAAGTTCCGCGGCGTCGCGAAGTTAATCGACCCCACGAGCGTGCACTTCAGGAGCCTCACGGACCCGCAGACCACGAGCGTCCTTGAGCAGAACTACGAGTTCGACCTCGTCAGCGCCGACAAACTGCTCGACAAGTACATCGACAAGAAGGTCTCGGCGGTCACCAAGCAGGGGCAGAAGTACACGGGCACGCTCCTTTCCTTCGACGCCCAGCAGTTGGTGCTCCAGGGCGAGACGCAGTTGTACATGGTGCAGCGTCCGGACAACGTGCAGAACCTGGAGTTCGCCGCGCTGCCGGAAGGGCTCCTGACGCGCCCGACGCTCGTGTGGAAGGTGGCCACCGAGAAGCCGGGGGCCCACATGGCCCAGGTCACCTACCAGACGCAGGGGATGATGTGGCGGTCGGACTACTCGGTGGCGGTCAACCCTGAAGACACGCGGATGGACCTCTCCGGCTGGGTGACGCTTACGAACAAGTGCGGCACGGGCTTCAAGGATGCGCGGGTGAAACTCATCGCGGGCGACGTGCGCAAGATTCAGCCCGTGCGGCAGGTGGAGTATCTCCGCCGGGCGGCGGATGCCGTTGAGAAGGCGGCCGCCGACCGCGGCGGCTTCGAGGAAAAGACCTTCTTCGAGTACCACATGTACACCCTCGGCCGCACCACCACCGTCAACGACAACCAGGTCAAGCAGGTGGAACTCCTCAACGCCGCCGACGTGCCCGTGACCAAGCGATACGTCTTCGAGCCCGGCGGCAAGTACTGGCACGAGCGCTACGGCAAGACCGGCGAGTACAAGGTCAACGTGTTCATCGAGTTCCGCAACTCCAAGGAGCAGAAACTCGGCATGCCGCTGCCGAAGGGCAGGGTCCGCGTGTACAAGCGCGACCTGGCCGACCAGGACCTTGAGTTCGTGGGGGAGGACGAGATAGACCACACGCCGAAGGACGAGGAACTGAAACTCTACGTCGGCGACGCCTTCGACATCGTCGGCGAAAAGAAGGTCACCGACCACAAGCAGGGCGAACGCTGGAGCGAGGATTCCGTACGCATCGAACTCAGAAACCACAAGGACCAGGACGCCACCATCCTGGTCCGCGAGCGCCTGACGCGCGGCCAGTGGGAGATCACCGCCAAGAGCCAGGACTACAAGAAGTTCGACGCCACCACCATCGAGTTCACCGTGCCGGTGGCCAGGAACGGCAAGGCCCAGGTAACGTACACGGTCCATTACCGCTGGTAAGGAGCCGAAGATGAGAACCGCGACCGTTCTTTCGCTGGCGGCCGGGCTGGTGCTTGTCGCCGGCGTTGCCCGCGCGGCCGCGCCCGCCCCGGAGGAGGGGGTGGCGCTGACGGTTTACAACCAGAACTTCGCCGTCGTCAAGGAAGTGCGCAACCTGAAACTGGACGGCAGGATCGCGACCGTCCAGTTCCGCAACGTGGCCAAGTCAATCGACCCCACGAGCGTCCACTTCAAGAGCCTCACGGACCCGCAGACCACGAGCGTCCTTGAGCAGAACTACGAGTTCGACCTCGTCAGCGCCGACAAACTGCTCGACAAGTACATCGACAAGAAGGTCTCGGCGGTCACCAAGCAGGGGCAG
>VGYT01000281.1 GCA_016872895.1 Planctomycetota bacterium | reverse complement strand
GTTTCCGTAGATGTACGACCCCAGCCGCGCGGCCCATCGCACGTGCTCGGTGGTCTTCAGGTCGATGCCTTCGCCCTGGGCCGACTTCTCGCCCGGCTTGAACGACTCCGGCAGCCCTGTTTCCGGCGAGACCATGTTGCGGCCGGGGTCGCGCCCGCCCCACTGCGGCCAGTCTGCGGCGGAGACGGGCGCCGCCGCCCCGCCGATTGCCAGCGCGACGGCCGCTGCCCTGACTGCCGCCAGCGCGGTTGCCGCCGTCGCCGTCCAGCCGCACGCCCGCGCGGTTGCCGCCGCCCCGTATTCCTGCTGCTGCGCCACGCCTTCCTCCTTTCATCGCACCTCGTTGCATGGTTGAACCGCGCCGAGCGCCGCCGGTCTCGCTGCTTCCCCGCGGGTTCTGCCCGTTGTGCCCGGCCGTGCCACCTCCGCCAGGGGAGCCTCGGGCCCGTAAGTGAGCAGTTGCCTGACGAACCGAGCCGGAGACGCCTTGCATGTTGACGGTGGTGGTGCTATGCTTCTCGTGCCGCGGGCGAACAACGCACCCCAGCCGGGTGCGATGAGCGTGCATTTCGGACGCCCGACGTGCGGGCGGAGGAGCCAACATGGCACGCCGGTTCAGTCGCCGTCAGTTTCTCGTCCTGGCTGCGGCCGCCGCCGCCGGCTGCGCGCCGCACGGCCACAGGCCGGAACCCGCCCCGGCCTGGAAGGCCGGCCTCGCCAAGGTACGCATCACGCCCGACCGGCCTGTCTGGATGCAGGGCTACGGGGCCCGCACGAAACCGTCCGAGGGCATCCTGCACGACCTCTGCGCCTGGGCCTTGGCGCTGGAAGACGCATCCGGCGGCCGCGCGGTCCTCGTGGCGGCCGACCTCATCGGCATGCCCGCCAGCGCTGCCAAGATGGTGGCCGACGAGGCCCGGCGCCGCTACGGTCTTCCGCGCGACCGCCTGATGCTGGCCTTTTCGCACACGCACGGAGGCCCGTCGGTGACCAACTTGCTGCGGGTCCTGGCAAACCCGCGGATGACGCCCGAGCAGCAGCGCGACGTGGATGATTACACGCGGGGTCTCGTGGACAAGGTCGCCGCCCTGGTGGGCGAGGCCCTGGCGGACCTTCGGCCGGCCCGCCTCTCGGCCGGACAGGGCGAGGCGCCCTTCGCCGCGAACCGCCGCCAGAAGACCGAGAAGGGCTACGTCATCGGCGTCAACCCGGATGGGCCGACGGACCACACCGTGCCGGTCCTGCGGGTGGACGGCGACGACGGACGCCTGCGGGCCGTCGTCTTCCTGTACGCCTGCCACAACACCACGCTGGGCGCCAACATCTACGAGTTCCACGGCGACTACGCCGGCTTCGCCGAGTCGGCCCTGGAGGCACGCCACCCCGGCGCGGCAGCGATGTTCATGACGGGCTGCGGAGGCGACTCTAACCCGTATCCCCGCGGGACGCTCGACCTGGCGCGCCAGCACGGAGAGACCCTGGCGGGGGCGGTGGACGCGGTCCTCTCGGGCGCAATGCGGCCGGTACACGGGCCGCTTCGGACGGCCTTCGGCACGGTGGACCTTCCTTTTGCCCCGCCGCCGGACCGGGAAGCACTCCAGGCGCAGACGACCGACAAGAACCTGTTCGTGCAGTGGCACGCCAGGGAACTCCTGGCAATCCTCGACCGCGACGGCCGGCTGCCCGCGACGTATCCGGCGCCCGTCCATGTCTGGCGGTTCGGCAAGGACATGATGATCGTCGCCCTGGGCGGCGAGGTGGTCGTCGATTACGCGCTGCGCCTCAAGAAGGAACTCGGACCGGGCGGCCTGTGGGTGGCCGGCTACTGCAACGACGTCTTCGCCTACGTGCCCTCGCGGCGCGTCTTGGAAGAGGGCGGGTACGAGGCCGGCGGCGCCATGACCTACTACGGCCATCCCGGACCGTTTGCGACGGAGGTCGAGGAGACCCTCGTCCGCGGCGTCCACGACCTCGTGGCGCGGACGCGAGGGAGGTAGTCCGCGGGCGGGAAACGGCTTGCGGCCGATGGCGCGGAAGGATAGTATATGCATCAGTGCCCCGCCCGGTCGGCGGGGCAAGGCGGCGCATAACACACAAGGAGAACGGTCATGGACAGCGGACTGACGCGTCGGAAGTTCCTGGCGGCCGCCTCGGCGGCCGGTGCGGGATTCACCCTCGCGGGCCGGGCCGCGGGCGCAGAGGAGGATAAACCGGCGCTCCTGGGCGGCAAGCCCGTACGCGCGCAAGGCTTCCCGTCCTGGCCCATGGTGACCCCGCCCGACGAAAAGGCCGTCATGGAGGTGGTGCGCAGCGGCCGCTGGTACCACGGCCGCTCGGTAAACCGGTTCGAGGAGGAATACGCGAAGATCAACGGGGCCAAGCACTGCGTGGCCACCTCCAGCGGCACCGGCGCCCTGTACACGTCGCTGGGGGCCTTCGGGGTCGGGCCGGGTGACGAGGTGATCGTGCCGCCGTACACCTTTATGGCCACGATCACCGTCGTCCTGCTGCACTATGCCATGCCCGTCTTCGTCGACTCCGACCGCGAGACGTTCCAGATGGACCCGGGGAAACTCGATGCGGCGATCACCGACCGCACGGCCGCGATCATCCCCGTGCACATCGGCGGGTATGCGGCCGACATGGACAGCATCCTCGCCATCGCCAAGAAGCGGAACGTGCCCGTGATCGAGGACGCCTGCCAGGCCCACTTCGGTCAGTGGCGCGGCCGTAGCCTGGGAAGTTGGGGCACCACCGGATGCTTCAGCTTCCAGGTGACCAAGAACCTCCCTTCCGGCGAAGGCGGGGCCATCCTGACCAACGACGAGCCGACGGCCAACAAGTGCTTCGCCTTCCACAACTGCTGCCGAAAACGAAGCGGCGCCGCCTCTGGCTTCACGTATGAGGGCGGGCAGAACACCAACCTCCGCATGACCGAATTCCAGGGCGCCCTGCTCCTGAGCCAGATGAACGGCTTGGAGGAGCGGGCCAACACCCGCCACGAGAACGCCAAGTACCTGACCAGCATGCTCCGCGAGATCCCGGGCATCCTTCCCGCGCGCCTGTACGAAGGCTGCACGCGCAGCGCCTACCATCTCTACATGTTCCGCTACCAGCCGGAGAAGTTCGCCAACCTGCGCCGGGCGGACTTCCTCCGAGCGCTCAACGCAGAGGGAATTCCCTGCTCCGCTGGCTACGCCCCCTTGAACAAGGCGGGGTTCATCCAGGACGCCCTGAACTCGCGTCCGTACGTGCGGGTCTACGGCAAGGCGGCCATCGAGCAGTGGGCGGATCGCAACCGCTGCCCCGAGAACGACACGCTCTGCGAGGAGGCGGCTTGGTTCACGCAGAACATGCTCCTCGGTCCCCGGACCGACATGGACCAGATCGCCGCCGCCGTCCGCAAGATTCACAAGTTCGCCGGCGACCTGGCACGCTCGGCGTAGGGCGGCGGGTTGCGACCCGGGGCGCGGCCGGTCTCGGCGCCGAGCGTGCCGCGGGTCTCCGCGCCCGCCGCGCACGTGCCGTACGCCCGCTGGAGGCACTCAAGCACATGGACCACGAGACAAGCCGGCGCAAGCGGCGCATCCTGTTCGCCGCCGCCGTTCTCCTTCTCGCCCTCGCGCCCGGATGCGCGGCCAAGACCGCCGCGCGCCAGGCCGACGCCGCGCGCGGCCTCATCGCACGCACCTACGACTCCGGCTTCGCCCTGGCCCACGACACCTACAACGGCATGGGCGCCGCGAGCGACGGCAGAATCTACTACGTCCTCTCCTCGGAGTCGCACGAGGTCGGCGCCAAGATGTACTGTTATGACCCGGCGGCCGACGCCGTCTGCTGCCTCGGCGACCTGACGGAGGCCTGCGGCGAAAAGGGCAAGAAGACCATCGTACAGGGCAAGTCGCACGTCAACTTCGTCGAGTCCGCCGGCAAACTCTACTTCGCCACGCACGTCGGCTACTACTCCATCGTCGACGGCATGGAGAAAATCGGCATCCCGCCGCAGGGCTTCAAGCCGTATCCGGGCGGCCACTTCCTGGCCTACGACGTGGCCTCGGGCCGCTTCGAGGACCTGGCCGTGGCGCCACACGGCGAAGGCATCCTCTCCATGACCATGGACACCCGGCGCGGCCGCCTCTACGGCCTCACCTGGCCGACCGGCTGCTTCCTCCGCTACGACCTGGCGGCGAAGGAACTTAAGAACCTCGGCCCCATCTCGCGCGAAGGCGAGAACGGCAAAGGCGACCAGTACCGCACGCTCTGCCGCTCGCTCGTCGTCGACCCGCGCGACGGCGCCTGCTACTTCACCACCGGCGACGGCGACATCCTGCGCTACCGCCGCGACCGCGACGCCATCGAGAAGGTCCAGGGCGACGACATGAGGAAGGACTACTTCGGCCTCTACGACCCCGCCTCCCCCGGCCACATGGGCTACAACTGGCGGCAGACCGTCTGGTGCGAACATGAGGGGGCCGTCTACGGCGTCCACGGCAACTCAGGCTACCTGTTCCGCTTCGACCCGCGGCTGGAGCGCGTCGAGGTCCTGGACCGCATCACCAGCGCGCCCTCCAGGCGCAGCGGCATGTTCGACCAGTTCAGTTACGGCTACCTGGGCTTCGCCCTCGGCCCGGACGGCCGCACGCTGCACTACCTGACGGGCGGGCCGGTTTACGTCGAGGGCAGGCGCGTCGCAGGCAAGGCGACCACCGCCATGGGCGAGTCCAAGGGCGTCGAAAACCTTCATTTAATTACATATGATATTCCGACCGGCGCGTACGCCGACCGCGGCCCCGTCGTCCTCGACGACGGCCGCCGGCCGGCCTACGTCAACTCCATCGCCGTCGGCAGGGACGGCAGCGTGTACACCCTGTCGCGGATCACCCGGGAGGGCAAGACCCGCACCGACCTGGTCCGCATCCGGGGGCCGTTCACGCGCCGCTAGCACCCCGGCGCGCGGCGCCGCACGCCGCCTTTTCGCGCCCCGCGCGCCCCGCCCCCGACCCGCCTTCCCGGCCGGGGCGCCGGAAACGCCTGAGTTCCCGCCGTACAACCAGCCGGGCGAGTGGCGGAAGGGCAGACGCTGGGGACTTAAAATCCCCTGAGGGCAACCTCATCCGGGTTCGATCCCCGGCTCGCCCACCAAGGACAGATATTGACAATTGGCCACAAGTGGCCACTTGTCCGCGACTTTTCGCGCCTGGGCCGTCCTCGTCTTTCGACTCGCCTTCCTGGCAGGAATTGCCAGGTCCTGGCGTCCGGGGGCGTCGGCGCGCTGAAAGGGCGCTGCGCGCTTCGGGTGCCGAATGGGCCGCCGAGGCGGCGTCGTCCGTGCCTGTGGCCCGTGCCCACTCGCGCCTCGGCCCGGCGGTGGCGATGCAGGGCAGGGCGGCCAAGGCCGCGGCGTGGTCGTGCACCGACAGGTGCGTGTACACGCCAAGGGTGAGCGTCGGCGTGGAATGCCGGGCGAGGTCCTGCGCCACCTTCACGCTTGCGCCCGACCGTACCACTCGCGTTACGTAGGTGTGCCGCAGGCTGTGAAAGTCCGCCACGCGGCCGCCGGCGTCCTTGTCCTTCAGGAAGTCGCTGCGGTCGCGCTCCTCGCGCTCCTCGCGCTGGTCGGGTGTCTTGGCCTCCTTGATCCACATCGCGCGGGCGTCGGCCAGGTCCTTCCGTAACGTCTCGGCCACGTTGTCGGTCACGTGGAACACGGGCTCGCCGGCGGGCTTCGCGGCCAGGATCGGCCGGAGGTATTCCGCCAGGTCGCGGCGTATGGGCTGGACGTCGCGGCGGCGGCGCTTGGAGTACGAGGCCTCGACCGTTACGGTCGGCGGGTCGCCGTCGAGGTCGAAGGACTGGGGCGTCAGGCTCTTGAGTTCGCCAGCCCGGAAGCCGGTGCCGACGGCGGTCAGGTAAAGCGCTGCCCGGTCGCGGCCCGCCATGCAGAGGCGCACGGGGCCTTTCTCGGTGGTGGTGACCAGCCAGGCCAGTTCCTCGTCGGTAAGGGCGCGACGCTGGT
>VGYT01000280.1 GCA_016872895.1 Planctomycetota bacterium | reverse complement strand
GCCGGCCGTGCCGCAGCAAACTCGGCCCCGGAAAAAGTTTTCCACAAAGAAGTATCTATAACTGCCAATATGGCAGGCCGTCAAAAACGCTCAAAAAACGCAAAATCGGACCCTGTTCCGGTCAAAAACGATCAAAAACGTTCAAAAAGCGCGCGATTTTGCCTTACCCATCTTAACATTTTCGCCCTCTACCCCCTCTGGCGCTAGCGCCAGGGCCGTTTTGCCCCTCCGAAAGGGGTCAAAAAGGCCGTTTTCGGGGCGCGCAGGCGCGGTCAAAAAGTTATCCACAGGTACGGTGGGGCGGCGGGGGCGTGGTGCCGCGCACGTTCAGCCGCGGCCGGTACGGCCGCGGCCGTCGCCGTATCGGCGACGGCTAAACAACGGCAGCGGCCGCCAGCGCGCCCCCGCCGCCGCCGGCGGCGAGCGCTTGACAAGCGGTTCCGGAAAGGTTACCCATGCGTTGTACCGGCAGGAGGCAAGGCGATGAATTGCAGACGAAGTCCGTACATCCGGGCGGCCCTGGCGGCCCTGGCGGCGTGCCTGGCGTGGCCGGGGGCACTTGCGGGCGGCGGCGCGGAACAGCAGCGGGAGGGGGGCGCGGCGGCACTTCCCGTCCGCGGGCTGCACACGTTTCCGCCGGCGAAGAAGGACCTGGCCGGCGCCCTTGAGTTCATCAGGCAAGCGCTTGCGGCGGAGGGCGCGAACACGCTCATCATGGAGTTCAACTACGCCTACAACTACCGGTCGCGGCCGGAGTTCGCCGACGCCTCGGCCCTGGGGCGCGACGAGGTCCGGCAGATCGCCGATGCCTGCCGCGAGAAAGGCATCGCGCTCGTCCCGCAGATCAACTGCCTGGGCCACCAGTCGTGGGGGCAGCGCAACGGCCGCCTCCTCCAGGCGCACCCGGAGTTCGATGAGACCCCCGGCAAGTACCCGCAGAACAAGGGCATCTACTGCCGCAGTTACTGCCCGCTGCACCCGGAAGTGCATAAGGTGCTGTTCGACCTTATCGACGAACTGGCGGCTGCGTGCGACGCGAAGGCGTTCCACGTGGGGATGGACGAGGTGTTCATCCTGGCCGACGCCGACTGCCCGCGATGCAAGGGGAAGGGCGCAGCGGAGGTTTTCGCGGGCGAAGTCAGGACGCTCCACCAGCACCTCAAGGAGCGCGGGCTGCGGATGTGGATGTGGGGCGACCGCTTTATCGACGGAAAGGCCACCGGCATCGGACAGTGGGAGGCCGCCGTCAACGGCACGCACCCCGCCGTCGACCAGGCGCCGACGGACATAGTCATCTGCGACTGGCACTACGGAAAGGCCCACGACACGGCGGTGTTCTTCGCCGGGAAGGGCTTCGAGGTGGTCTCGTGCCCGTGGCGGAACGGCGACGTTGCGCTGGCCCAACTCGGCCGGATACGGGCGATTCGCGCCGGCGCCGACAAGGCCGCCGCCGGGCGGGCGCTCGGCATGGTCCAGACAACCTGGGGCGGCCTGGCCCCGTTCGCTGCGGCCTACAGGGCGCAGGCGGCGGGGGCGGCGCCGACAAAGGACAGCGCTTCCGAGGCCGCCAACTGTTTCCGCGTGCTCTCCAAGGCGTGGCGCGACGGGCAGTAGGCGGCGCGGCGGGCGGACTGATCATCCGCCTTCGTCCGGAGGACTACGTCGGACAGGTCCGCCGGTCGGGGCGCATGCTTTCGCAACCGCGCGAATCAGAGCCGCGACCGTAAGGGAGCGGTGCAGTTGCGCATGCAGGCCGACGGCGCCGCTCCCTTACGGTCGCGGCTCAGATACGGCGCCGCTCCCTTACGGTCGCGGCTCAGATACGGCACCGCTCGCTTACGGCCGCGGCTCTGATACGGCGCCGCTCCCTTACGGTCGCGGCTCAGATACGGCGCCGCTCGCTTACGGCCGCGGCTCAGATACGGCGCCGCTCGCTTACGGTCGCGGCTCTGATACGGCACCGCTCGCTTACGGCCGCGGCTCAGATGTGCAACAGCGCGAAGGCATGGCGCCCGGGACCGATGGATGGCTCCCCCGGCCGGAAACACTTGCAGCCTGTGCTGCGCGCGGCTACGTTTATGCGCGGGATGGGCTTGGCGCGGCGGGCTTGTCGGGCCGTGGGCGCGGCCGCAGATAGCGGCCACGGCCGGACAAGCCGTCCGTGCCACACCGGGAGATGGGCGCATGTTGCTCGGCAAGAGCGCCTGGCTGGCGGCGGGTCGGGAGACCCGCCGCGCAAGATGCCACATGCGCTGCGCGAGACGGCAGAGCGGCTGGGCAGGGCGCCGGGCCCGGGCGTGGGCCGCCGGGGCGGTCCTCCTGGCGGCGCTGGCGGCCGGCGGCGCGGCCGGCTGCGGGGAGACGGCGTCCACCGAGGGGCCGGCGGAGGCGCTGGCGGCCGACGCGGTCCGCGATCCGCAAGCGGTTGCCGGGCACATCGACGTCTGGGGCTGGAACATCGCCGCCAAGAGCCTCGGCAAACTCGTGCCGGACTTCAACCGGCGGCATCCGAACGTTTGCGTCAACGTGAGCATGACGGGGGCGAACCTACAGTCGCGGTTCCTGCTGTCGCTTTCGGCGGGCGTGGGGGCGCCCGACGTGTCGCAACTCCAGATGACCGACGCCCCGAAGTACATCGCCACTGGGCGCCTGACCGACCTGACGGCTGTGGCGGCTAAATATGAGAAAATGTTCTCCCCGTCTCTGTGGCGGAACTGCATCTACAAGGGCCGCGTGTACGCCATCCCGTGGGACATGGGGCCGTGCGCCGTCTATTACAAGCGCGACCTCTTTGAGCGGTACGGCGTCGACCCGGAGGGGATCGAGACGTGGGACGACTTCATCGCCGCCGGCAGGACCATCCTTGAGAAGTCCGGCGGCCGCACGAAGATGCTGCCGCTGGCGGCCACCGGCCTGGGGCCGATGTTCGAGATACTGCTCCAGCAGAACGGGGGCCAGGTGTTCGACGAGGAGGGGCGGATAGCCGTGAACTCGCCGCAGTCGGCCCAGGTGCTGGCGACGCTGCGCAGGCTGGTGGAGTCGGGCATCTGCGCCAACGTGACGATGTGGAGCCACGAGTTCCTGGCCGGACTGAAGAGCGAGACGATAGCGACGTACCCGATGGCCGTCTGGTTCGGCGGGACCATCAAGGACACGGTTCAGGAATACGCGGGGCAGAAGGCGCGGTGGGGCGTCTTCCGCCTGCCGGCGCTCCAGGGGGGCGGATTGAGGACGAGCAACCTGGGCGGCTCGGTGCTGGTCATTCCGGAGCAGTGCCGGCAGAAGGCGGCGGCGTGGGCCTTCATCGAGTACGCCCTGTGCACGCGCGAGGGCCAGTTGGCGCAGTACCGCAACTACGACCTGTTTCCGGCGTTCCTGCCGGCGCTGGAGGACCCGTTCTTCGACGAGCCGGACCCGTTCTACGACGGGCAGAAGGCGAGCCGGCTGTTCGCAACCGACCTGACGAAAATCCCCGCCCTGAACCGCACGGAGGACTGGGTGGAGGCCACGCGGTACCTGGAGCAATCGCTCACGCGTTGGGCGGCGGGCGGCATGGCGGAGGACGGCTTCTTTGCGCACCTGGAGCAGAAACTCCGGCGGCGCATCGGGCGGGGCGTCTCGCCTGCCCCGGCCGCGGAGGCCCGCGCCGATGCCTACTGAGCGGGCCGAGGGGACGGGCCTGGCGCGCGGCCGCGGGCCGGCGTGCGGCGGCGCGGGAGGCCCGCGGCGCCTGCTTCGGGCGTGCGTGCGCCGGCACTGGCATTTTTATCTTTTCATATCGCCATTTTTCATTCTATTCGCGGTCTTCGGGCTGTACCCGCTCCTGTTCTCGCTGTACCTGGGTTTCGTCAAGTGGGACGGCCTGACGGAGCAGACGTGGGTGGGGCTGGGCAACTTCGCGGCGATGCTGGAGGACGACATCCTGGCCGCGAGCCTGTGGAACACGCTGGTCATCGGCCTGCTGTACGCCCCGCTGATGCTGGCTCTGGCGTTCCTGTTCGCGCTGGCGCTTAACCAGCCGTGGCTGCGGCTGCGCGGGCTGTTCCGGTCGGCGTTCTTCCTGCCGTGCGTAACGCCGATGGTGGTCATCGCGATCGTCTTCGGGCTTCTCTACAGCCCGGAGCGCGGGCTGCTGAACTACGTGCTGGCGGGGGCCGGGCGGGCGCTGCCCTTCCTGGGCCTGAAGCCCGTTCCGTGGATAACGAGCGAGGAGTGGTCGAAGGCGGCCGTGGCCGTCCTGGTGACGTGGCGCTGGACGGGCTACAACATGGTGCTGATGCTGGCGGGGCTCCAGGGCATCCCGCACGAGTATTACGAGGCGGCCAAGGTGGACGGGGCGGGGCCGCTGGCGCGCGTGCGGCACATCACGGTTCCGCTGATGCGGCCGACGTTCCTTTTCTGCGGCCTGCTGTCGCTGCTGGGAACCGTGTACATGTTTGACGAGGTGTTCGTGCTGACGCGCGGCGGGCCGGGCATCTCGTCGACGAACTTCGGGCTGTACCTGTTCAACATATCTTTCAGCGATTTTCGTTTCGGGTACGCTTCGAGCGTTGCGTACACGGTGGCGCTGGGGGTGTTTGCGGCGGCGATGCTCGTGACGCGCCGGAGCCGCCTGGGCGGCGGCGCGGGGGAGGGCTCCTCATGAGCCGCCCGCTGCCGGCCCGTGCCGCGCGCCTCGGCCTCTACGTGCTGCTGGCTGCGCTGTCGGCGGGGTTCCTGTTTCCGTTCTACTGGCTGGCGGTGTCGGCGTTGAAGTCGCAGGGGGAGATCTTCGCCATGCCGCCCGCGTGGCTGCCCATCCCGCCGCGGTGGGAGAACTTCGCCGACATCTACCGCGAGACGAACATCGTGCGGGCTTTCCTGAACTCGGTCATCATTGCGGCGGGGCACGTGACGCTGGCGCTCCTTTTGTGCTCGCTGGGCGGGTTCGCATTCGCCAAGTACCCGGGGGCGCCGGGGGCGCGGAAACTGTTCGCCTTCGTCCTGGGCACGATGATGATTCCCGGGGCCGTTACGCTCATCCCGACGTTCATCGTGCTGACTAAATTGCACATGGTGAACACTTACTGGGCGCTGATCGTGCCGGGGGCGGCCCACGCGTTCGGCATCTTCTGGATGCGGCAGTACGTCGCCAGCCACGTGCCGGACGACCTCTTGCAGGCTGCGCGCATCGACGGGTGCAGCGAGTTCGGCATCTACTGGCACGTGGTGCTGCCGATAGCGCGGCCGGCGCTGGCGGCGCTGGGCATCATGCTTCTGATCGGCACGTGGAACAACCTGATGATGGCGTTCCTGCTGCTGCGGACGCCGGAGATGCAGACGCTGCCGCTGCTGATGTACCTGCTCCAGGGCGAGACGCGCACGCCCTTCGGCATGCTGATGGCGGGCGGGCTGCTGACGGTCGTGCCCATGGTCATCGCGTTCCTGCTCTTCCAGCGCCAGTTCATCGCGGGGATCACGGCGGGGGCGGTCAAGGCGTAGGCGGCGTTTCGCTTGACCGGCGGAGCGCCGGGGCGTAGGATTCGCCTCGACTTCGCGGCCGGAAGGGGCTTCATATGTCGGTACCCGCAGTTCCCGAGCGCCTGAACGCGGCCGAGGCCCTCGTTGACGTTCACGTCGCCGAGGGCCGCGGCGCCAGGCCCGCCATCCTCTGCGGCGAGCGGACCGTCACGTACGGCGACCTCCACGAGGGCGTCAGCCGCTTCGCGGGCGTCCTGGGGGACCTGGGCGTCCGCATGGAAGAGCGGGTGGCCATCCTTCTGCCCGACACGCCTGAGTTCGCATTTACATTTTTCGGTTCGATGAAGGCGGGCGCCGTGGCCATCCCGCTGAACACGCTCCTTGCCCCGCGCGAGTACGAGTACCTCCTGAACGACAGCCGCGCGCGGGTGCTGGTGGTCCACGCCTCGCTCCTTGACCGCATCGAGGCCGTTCGCGCGAACCTGCGCTATCTTGAGCACACGCTGGTGGCGGGCGGGGGCGCGGCGGGCGGCGGCGCGGCCGGGGGCGCGCCGGCGGCGGCGGCGGCGG
>VGYT01000279.1 GCA_016872895.1 Planctomycetota bacterium | reverse complement strand
AGGTCGAAGTACTGCTCCCACAGCGGAATGCCCGGCCTGCTGTAATTCGTGATGGGCCCCAGGGGGTCCAGCGGATGCGGCATCCCCGGCGGCACATCGTCGTAAATGGCCAGGCGGAAGACGACGTTCCGAGCGTCGCCCCCGGGCAGGAAGTCGTTCTTCCAGGAACCCCAGATGTGGATGTCCGTGACCGGCCCCAGGGACTTGCACGGGAAGTCATCGGCCAGCACCCTGGCCAGACCGTCCGGCTGGGGACCCGGCGGATAAACGTCCGTGGCATTGACGTCAATGCCGAGCGGCGGAATGCCGGGCTCATACCGCAGATCCGGCAACTGGACCCACTTGTGGGGCATGCCCGGTTCCCAGTCGGCCGCCGCCGGGCCGGCCATCGCCGCTGCCGCCAGCAGCACGTACAGCCATCGCGCTTTCATAGTCTCTCTCCTCTCCTTCCAGGCCTGTTCCCGCAACGATGCCCCCCTGCCGCGCCCCGCGCGCGGCTGACGGGCCCCAGGTTACCGTTTTCTGAAGCGCCGCAGCCCCGCGCCTGCTGCGCCGAGGGCCAGGAACGCCAACGTGGTCGGCTCAGGCGTCTCCAGGTGCTGCGGCTTGCTGAGAATCCACGTGCCGCCGGGGCCGATGTCGGCGTGCCACTGCATCGCCCACGTTGCGTCGCCCGTGACGGGGCCGGTAACCGTGCCCAGCACGGTGGGCAGCGCGTCGTCAAGAAGCGCGCGGATCTCGGGCGCAAGCGCAGCGCGGTAGTAATCCGGCATGGGCGTATCCACCGACTCGGCGACCAGGATCGGACCAGCCGTCTGCCGGGCCGTGTTGCCGCCCGTTATCTCGACCGTGTCGCCGGCGTCCGCCAGGTCGAAGTCGGCGTACTGGAAGAAGTGCAGGCTCAGCGGCGCCGCGCCGGCGTTCCTGGCCGTGACGACCGGAACCAGCGCCGACCACCCGCTGCCCGGATCGCCGCCGAACAGCGCGAAGATGACGTCGACTTGCAGGTCCGCGCTGCCGTACTTGACGGTGAGTTTGTCGAACAGGCCGTCGCCGCTGGTGTCCTGCGGCACGGCGCTCACCAGGCCCAGGGCCGCAAGGGGCAGTTCGGCCCCCGCCTCGCCGATGCGGTACCAGAACCCCTGTTCCACAAGGTAGTCGTGGCCGTCCACGTACCAGTCGGCGTGGATGGCCGCGGCAGCCGGGTCGAACGCGGCCACCGAGTTCAGGTCGGCCAGTTGGATGACGTCGGCACGGGCCGCCGAAGTCAGGCCGCCCGCCGCCGCCAGGACGATGAGCACGGCACGCAGCGTCTTCACGTACACTCCTCCTTCTCGCTTGAGGAAAGACCCGGCGGCGCCTGCCCGCGGCAGGCCCACGATTCTTGCCGGTTACGCCCGGCGGCGCCCGCGTCCGGGACGCGGCTGCCGCGCGGCGTTCAGGCGGCGACCACTACGCGACGGCAGCCGCCGCCATTACGCGACGGCAACGGCCGCCGGGGCCGCGACGGGCCGCCGACGCCGGGCCTTCGGGCCGGCCCGCACCGGGCCGGCCAGCGCGCGGCGGACCACGGCCGCGGCCGCGCGGCGGTCAAGTTCCCACGACACGGCCGCCGCGCTCGGCGCCGCGCCCAGGGCGGCCGTCATAAGAAGGTCCAGCGGATGAAGCGCTCTCAGTCTGATGTGCATGAGTCTCCCTCCAGCCCGGGGGGTTGATGAACTCCCCCTCAAGGCCCTCCCGCCGCAACGTCGGCTACTCGCCCAGCATCTCGCGCAGCAGACGGTTCTCGCGCTTCGTGGCCTCCAGGTCGAAGACCAGGTACTTGATGGCCAGGCGCACGTGGTCAAGGCTGTCCTCGAGGGCAGCCATTTCGCGCCGGACGGGCGACCTGGCTCGCGGCAGCGGCCGCCCGGGATCTTCGGCCGCCGGGGCCGACACCGGCAGCCGCTGCATCTCCGCGAGCAGTTGGCCCACCTTTTCGCGAAGGGCCGCTTCGTCCATGACCATTCTCCTTCCGGCGCCGGCCGGACTTCGGCGCCCCCGGCCAGGCGCAGCCGCCGCCCGAAGGCGGCACCCCTGATGGCGACGGACTCGCATCGCAAAGGGCGTGCCGAAGGCGAAGAGAGAGGCGAGGAACCGGCCGACCCGCCGCCGCGCGCCCGCGGCGCGGGGCCGGGCGTGCGGCTATTCCGCCGGTAGCGGATTTGACGGGCATGCGGCCCGTGCCGACCGCCGGCAGGAAACGCATCGCGCCTGAGCGCGCCGGCAGCGGCCCGGAATCGCAAGCCCTTGCCCCTGAACGGCTTACGCACGCCCGCCCGCGCGCACCTTTTCGTCAACGCCGCCGCTCGAACGCCACGCACGCGCCACGGCCGCTACCGGCCGCCCGGCCCGCGCAGCCGGCCGCATAAACCGCGCCGCCCGCATCCGCCGCACGCCCCGCGCCGGCGGCGCAGACCGCACCCGCGGAATAAATATGTTGCGATGGGAATATCACGAGGGCTGACGGACTTCTCCGCGCCTACGCCCGGGACGACAGCAGGTGGGTCACCAGTTCCGCCATGGTCACCAGGTCCAGGGCGTTATGGTGGAGGATCGTCTGAAGGCGCCGCAGGCTCCGCGCACGCCGCACCGCATCGCCCGCGCGCAGCGCACGGACGAACTCGTGGTACGCCGCAGGTATGTCGCACCCGGCGATGTCGCCGAAGCGCCGACGCCCGCAAATCCATTCCTCGAGCGTCTGTAGGCGGCAGTTCGGCACGGCCCGCTTCCACCGACGCCGCGACTCGTGCAGAAGGTCCACGTGCACAGGCAACTCGGGCACGCGCAGCAGGCCGCACGCGGCGCTGCGCGCCGCGATCGTCGGCAAGTCGAACGTCTTGCCGTTGAACGTCACCAGGCACGCCGCCCGGCCCGCTTCCGCCCAGAACTGGTGCAGGATGGCCTGCTCCTCGGAGTAATCGCGGGCCAGGAACTGGTCCACGCGAAGCGTCGTCCCGTCGTACCGCATCAGGCCCACCAGGAACAGCGGTTCCCCCGCCAGGCCGCACGTCTCGATGTCCAGGTACCGCACGGCCGTGGGCGGCGCACGCACCAGGGCCTGGAGCGGTTCCGACAGGTCATCCGTCGGCGCGGCCTGGCCGGCGCCGAAAAGAACCCGCCTGTACCGCGCCAGGAGTTCCGGCCCGTCGACCACGTCGCCCGGATCGGACCGCCCCGGCGGCGGTCGGAACTCCTCCGCCCGCCGCGCGACGGAGTAGAACCGTCCGCCCGCCGCCCTCCGTTCGCTTCCGGGAATGAGCCGCTCCAGCGTGAGCGCATCCGCCGCCGCGTCGGGCCCATCAGGCGGCCCGCCCGGCGGCACCGCCGCGCCCGCGCCCCGCTCATCGCCCGGCCCGACACGGTCGCCCGTCGTCAGCCGGTCGCGCGCCAGGCGGCGGTTCAGGCGGCTGAGACGCTTGAAGATGTCCGGCGGCAGAGCCACGGCATACCCTTTCCGCTTCGTTCAGTATTGTACCAGCAGGCAGGCCGGCGGCAAATGGGAACAACCCGGCGGCGGCACTGCGCCGGTTATGGGGGCATCTTCCTCTTGCCGGGTGGCATGCCTACGCGGCCGTATGCGCAGGCATGCTCTCCCTGCACGGTTCTCTCATGCCTACGCCAACAGCGGCGTAGGCATGCCACCCCCCAAGACTGACGCAGTACCGGCGGTGCGGAGTGCGAACCGGGAAGTGCAGAATGCAGAATGAAAAGGGCCGCAAGAGGGCGCGCCATGCCTCCTGCCGGCGCGCCTGTGCGCCGGCGCGCCGTTCATTCTGCAATCTGAAATCTGCAATCTGAAATCCGTTCTACCGGCCGAAGTATCGCCACCGGTAGTCGCTGGGAAGGAGTTCCGCCCGCCCCAGGGCCTCCACGTGCCCGTCGCAGAACAGGACGTTCGCCTGCTCGAAGTGCCGCAGCGACTGGTACTGCTGCCACGTCTCTCCCGTTCCGCCCCAGTCCCGCTGCCACTTCTCGGTATCCTCGATAAAGTACTTGTCCCACTTGCCGGCCTGGTCGTCCTGGTCTCCGGTGTAGTTGGCCAGCGGAACGGGGTAATCCAGGATGAAGAACAGTTTCGGGTCCACGTTGTGGGTGACGAGGCCGATGCCTCCGTACGCGCCCTTGCTGAGGCCGTAGTCGGAGAGGACAAGGAGGAAGACGGCGGCGCCGCCGGAGTCGCCGCTGGCCGAGCCGCCGGCGCCTGAACCGGAGCCGGAGTCGCCGCCGCCGCTGGGTTCCTGCACCTGGAAGTCGTACGATTCGCCGATGTGCCTTAGCCAGTCGGCAACGAACACCTCGCCGTTGACCGTCAGGTCGTAGATGTACTTGGTTATCGGCGACGCCTGGCACTTCTGCGCAAGGATCTGGAGGTTCCTGGCCACGCCGTTCTCGTAGCGGATGGTGAACTTGATGTCGTCAAAAGTGGGCGGGTTGGTCGCGGCGCCGGTATAACCCTCGTCGTCGACCTCGTAGAGGATGGTGTCGCCCTGCGGCGTGCGGCGGACCCAGGGGTGGCTGTCCAGCGGGATGGCCCAGCCGAATTCGCCCCGCGTCTTCGAGCCGGACGGCTGCTGCCAGTAAATCTTGAACTCGAAGGCGGACTCCATTTTTTCGGAGCCTGGCGGCTGCGGGTTCGGATCGACCGCCTCCCCCCCGCCGCCGCCGGCGCCGCCGCCTGAGCCGGAATCGTCCTCGATGACCGTGCCGGCGGGGATCGTCGTCGCCGGCTCCGGCGCCATCGGGCACCGGAACACGCTCTCGTGGCGCTCAACGTAGGGCAGCAGGCGGCCGACCCACGCCTTGCCGCTAAGGACGGCCCCGCCGTTGTCCGCCCGCCAGTTCCCCTGGGCCTGGTACATCACGTTCAGATTGCGCTGGCACCTGGAACTGGCGGCCACCTGCCAGCCCAGGCTGAAGGCCGGCATCAGCAGGGCGATCAGGATGCCCACGATGGTGAGCACCACCAGGAGTTCAACCAGCGTGAACCCCGATCCCGTTCGCCGCATCACCGGCTGGCTCCTCAGCGCTCCCCTCTTGCGGGGAGCGGTACTTACCGCCGGGGCACCCCCCGGCCTGCAAGGCCCTGACAACAAAGGCCGGGATTTCGTCCCGGCCCGCATGCTCCGCCGTTCAATCCGCAACCTGCCCGCCCGCAGGCAAGCCCGGATTCCGCAATCCTCAATCTGCAATCTGAAATCTGTTCTATCGGCCGAGGTATCGCCACCGGTAGTCGAAGGGAAGGAGTTCCGTCCGCCCCAGGGCCTCGACGTGCCCGTCGCAGAACAGGACGTTCGCCTGCTCGAAGTGCCGCAGCGCCTGGTACTGCTGCCACGTCTCGCCCGTTCCGCCCCAGTCCTGCTGCCACTTCTCGGGATCCTCGATGAAATACTTGTCCCACTTGCCGGTCTGGTCGTCCGAATCGCCGCAGTAGTTGGCCAGGGGGACGGGGTAGTCGAGGATGAAGAACAGTTTCGGGTCAACGTTATGGGTGGCGACGCCTACGCCGCCGTACGCGCCCTTGCTTAGGCCGTAGTCGGAGAGGACAAGGATAAAGACGGCGCCGCCGCCGGAGTCGCCGCTGCCCGTGCCGCCGGGGCTTGAGCCGGAGCCGGAGTCGCCGCCGCCGCCGCTCGACTCCGTGGCCCTGAAGTCGTACGACTGGCCGACGTGCTTGACCCAATCCTGGACGAGGACCTCCCCGTTGACGAGGAAGTCTATCATGTACTTGTCGTAAGCCGACGTGCGGCACGCCCCCTGGAGGACTTCAAGCCGGGTGGCAACGCCGTTCTCGTAATAGATGTTGAAATAAAGGTCGTCATACGTAATCGCCTTGCCCGCGCCGCCCGTCGAGCCTTCGTCATCCACCTGGTAGAAGATATGATCGCCCGTCGGGGTACGCTTGACCCACGGATGGTCGGCGATGGGGATCGACCAGGCCAGGCCTGCACGGACGTAGGTCTTCGGAACGTAATCCGGGTTGGCCGGCCCCACCCCCTGCTGGTA
>VGYT01000278.1 GCA_016872895.1 Planctomycetota bacterium | reverse complement strand
GTCCACGCCTCGCTCCTTGACCGCATCGAGGCCGTTCGCGCGAACCTGCGCTATCTTGAGCACACGCTGGTGGCGGGCGGGGGCGCGGCGGGCGGCGGCGCGGCCGGGGGCGCGCCGGCGGCGGCGAGCGGCGCGGCGGCGGGCGGCGGCGCGGCGGGTGCGGAGACCCGCGGCGCAAAATCGTCTTGTCGCGGCGGCGAGGCGGCGGCCGATGTCGCCGGCGGGACCGTCAGCCTGGAAAGCGCCCTTGCAGCGGCGGCCCCCGTATTTCGCGCAGCCGACACGAGCAGCGGCGACGCCGCCTTCTGGCTCTACTCGTCGGGAACCACGGGATTCCCGAAGGGGGCCGTCCACCTTCACCACGACATGCTCGTTGCGGCGGACCTGTACGCGCGGGAGACGGTGGGCCTGCGCGAGTCGGACGTGAGTTTCTCGGTGGCCAAGTTGTTCTTCGCCTACGGGCTGGGCAACGGCCTGTACTTTCCGCTCCGGACGGGCGGGACGACGGTCCTGCTTCCCGGCCGGCCCACGCCGGATAAGGTATTTGAGGCGCTCGATACGTACCGGCCGACGGTCTTCTACAGCGTGCCCACCAGTTACGCGCAACTTCTGCACGCCGCGGAGAAGGAGGGCCGGACCGGCCTGGGGCGCGTGCGCATGTGCGTCTCCGCGGGCGAACCGCTGCCGAAGCCCATCTTCGAGCGCTGGCGCAGCCGCTTCGGCGTGGAGATCCTGGACGGCATCGGCTCAACCGAGATTCTGCATATCTTCATCTCGAACCGACCCGGCCGCGCGAGGGCCGGCAGCACGGGCGAGATCGTCGCCGGCTACGAGGCCAGGATCGTGGACGAGGCCCGGCGCGACGTGCCCGCGGGCGAGGTCGGCAACCTCCTCATCAAGGGCGACAGCATCGCCGCCGGTTACTGGAACAAGCACGAGCACACCAAGCAGACCTTCCTGGGCGAGTGGATAGACACCCACGACAAGTTCAGGGTCGACGCGGACGGTTACTTCTGGTACGCCGGCCGCAGCGACGACATGATGAAGGTGAGCGGCATGGCCGTCTGGCCGACCGACGTGGAAGCCGTCTTGCAGGAGCACCCCGCGGTGCTTGAGAGCGGCGTGGCCGCCGCCGACGACGAGGAAGGACTCACGAAGCCCTACGCCTACGTCGTCCTGAAGGACGGGCGCCAGCCGTCGCCGGAACTCGCGCGGGAACTCCAGGACTTCGTCAAGAAGACCGCCGCGCCGTACAAGTATCCCCGCTGGGTGGAGTTCGTCGATGCGCTGCCGAAGACGGCCACGGGCAAGATAAAGCGCTTCGAACTTCGCCGGATGGCGGCCCGGCGCACGGGCTCACATCCGCAGTAGCGCCGAGGCCCAGACGAAGCCCGACCCGAACGCCACCAGCAGCACCGTGCTCCCCTGGCGGACCATGCCCGACTTCCGCGCCTGGTCCAGCGCGATGGGCAGGCACGCGGAGGCCATGTTGCCGTACTCCTCGACGTTCACGAAGACCTTCTCGGGCGGCGCGGCCACGCGCGCAACGATCGCCTCCAGCATCCGCATGTTGGCCTGGTGCGGAATGAGCACGTCCACGGCATCCATCGTGAGGCCGTTTACGCGGAGCGACTCGAAGACGGCCTCGGACATCCGCGCGACGCCGCCCTCGAAGACGGCCTTGCCGTCCATGCGGAAGTGGACGCGGCCGGCTTCGATGTCTTCCTTCGTGATGTGCTCCGCGCGGCCGAGGGCGCTGCCGGGCGCCGCGGTGTAGAGGGCCTTTGCGCCCGCGCCGTCGGCGTGCAGAATGGTTGATATGATTCCGCGCTCCCCGCCGTCGGCCGGCCCGACGACGGCCGCCCCCGCTCCGTCGCCCAGCAGGATGGCGATGTTGCGCCCGTCGTACGACCCGTCGATGCGCTTCGACAGGACCTCGGAGCACGCGACCAGGACGTGCCGGTACGTGCCCGCCCGGACGAAATGGTCGGCGATGGCCAGGCCGTAAATCAGCCCGGCGCACTGCTGGCGGATGTCCATGACGGCGATGCCGGGCAGGCCCAGTTTGGCCTGGAGAAAAAACGCGCAGCCGGGGTCGGCGTGGTCGGGCGTGATGGTGTTCATGATGAGAAGGTCGATCTGGTCCATGCGGAGGCCGGCGTCCTCGACGGCCGCCAGGCATGCGGGCACGGCCAGGTCCGATGCGCTCTGGCCGGGGTCGGCGTGCCGCCGCCGCCGCACGCCCGTGCGCTGGACGATGAACTCATCCGACGTCTCCATCATCTTCATGACGTCGAAGTTCGTTACGACCCTGGGCGGCAGGTAGTGCCCGGTTCCGATGATGCGCGAGGCGGCCATGCCGATCCTTTCACGGGGGCGTCGTCTCGCGGCGGGCGCGGAGACCCGCCGCGCCAAGTGGCGCTGTAGGGCTACTTGTCCGCCGCCAGTCCGGCGCTCTTGAGCGAGTGTTTCACAAGGAGCCAGCAGTTCTTCTGGAAGAAATCGAGCGGCAGCAGTTGCATGCGTGCGTGGATTTCCGCGCCCAGTTGGCCGGCGATTTCCCTGGGCGGCCTGCCCGCACGGACTTCATTCACGATGCGCTCGTGGTACCGCTCGGTTGCCGCAATCGCGCCGGCGAAGTAGGCCCGTACGGCCTCGGCCCCCCGGATGGCGCCGTTGTGGCTCAGGCACAGGACCTCGGCGCCCAGGTCCGCCAGGCGCCGCATGGACGCCAGGTACGCCTCGTAGCCGCCGAAGTAGTTCGGCCACCAGTCCTCCGGGTCCGTCATGTAGTACCCCGTGGCGTCGGAGATTACAAGGGCGCCCTGCGACGGCTCGTGGAAACTGAGGCTGCACTCGCTGTGGCCGGGCGTTTCCAGGACGCGCAGCGAGGCGGACGCGTCAACCGCAATCGTGTCGCCCTCCTTGATGATGCGGTCAACCGCGATGCGGTCTTCGGCCAGGGGCGGCGGGCAGTGCTGCGGGCGGATGCGTCCGAGGTTCATGAGCGACGCCGTCAGCCCCGCGTCAATCTGTCGGAAAAACGCGACGGCCTTCGCCGCCGCGAGCGTCCGCGCCGCCGCATCCGAGGCCAGAACGCGGACGCCCGGAAACGCCTCGCGCAGCAGCGGCACGGCCATCACGTGGTCCGGGTGGGCGTGCGTGACGACCACCTGACGGACGAAATCGCGGCCGATGCCGAGGCCCTGCAACTGCTCCAGGATGAGCGGCCCCATGGCGCCGACGCCGCCCTCGAAAATCGCGCCCTCGCGGTCGCCCTTGAAGAGGAAGAGGGGGTACTCGTTCGTTCCGAGCATCACCAGGTGCGGCAGGATGGCCACCGGCGGGTCTTTAATTAACATTAGTGATTGTCTCCTCGCGCGGCGCGCCACGGCCGCGGGCTTCAGCGACCGCGCTCGTTCGCGTCGCCGTACCGGCGACGGCTAAACACTTGTGCCGCTGCGGCCTACTTGCTCAGGGCGATTTCCAGGGCCTCGAGCGCCGCGCCGAACGCCCCCGCGTGCTGCGGGTCGGGGGGCACCAGCACCCGCGCGGCGAACGCCTCCCCCGCCAGCGCGACCAGGAGCGGGTTGTGCGCCACGACGCCGCCCGTCATCACAAGCGCGCCGTCCACGGTGTCCATCTCCAGGATGCGTTTGACGACCGAGCGGAAGGCCCCCTTGACGATGTCCTGGACCTTCTCGCCCGCCCTTATCCGCGCCAGTATCTCGGTCGCCGTGAACACGGTGCAGAAACTGCCGAGCGCAACCTCCCTGGTCGAGCGTTCCGCCAGCCCGTTCAGGGCCGACACCGGAAGGTCCAGGCGCAGCGCGATCTCCTCCAGGAACGCCCCCGTGCCGGCGGCGCACTTGCGGTTCATCTTGAAACCGGTGCGGCGCCCCTGGTCGTCGAGATGTATGATCTTGCTGTCCTGTGCACCGATGTCGATGACCGTCATTTTTTTGCGGAAGTGGAACCAGGCGCCCCTGCCGTGGCAGGCGATCTCGGTGCGGCGGGCGTCGGCCCAGGGCACGTTGTCGCGGCCGTAGCCGGTGGAGACGCACGCGCGGACCTGCTGCTTCGCGATGCCCGCGGCCGCGAGCGCCTCCTGGAGGCACCTGGCGGCGGTCTCGGCGTAGTCCACGCCGGAACGGCGGAGGGCCGTGGCCGCAGGCCGCCCCGCCTCGTCGATGATGACGAGTTTGGCGGCCGAGGCGCCTATGTCCACGCCGCAGAAGTACCGCATCGGCCGGCTCCGCTCTCCCGCCCGGGCAATCGCTCAGCCCTGCGACATCTGCTCCACGAACGCCTCGATGCCGGTGCGGGCCTGCTCCTCGGAATACAGCCGCAGATCGTTCAGGTCGCCGTTCACGACGAGGAACGGCTTGCCCGTCCTCTCCCGGAGGCGCTGCGGCAGTTGATACCGGTTGTTCGAGTTGTTGGGGCACGTCTTCGCGTCGTGGTACAGGATGCCGTCGGCCTTGAACCTGGCCATCATTGTCGCCAGGTACTGCTCCTTGCAGTCCTCGCTGCGGCAGATGAAGAGGCTGGAATAGGCCCGCGCCATGCTGCGGAACGGGTCGGAGGGGTCCAGGTCCTCGAAGACCCAACTGTTGCAGTACGTCGAGGCGACGACGCAGGTCCTGAGGGCCATGAACTGCGCCGAGAGGTCCCTTAGTTTGCCCCATATGGGCATACCTTCCCAGTAGATGCGGAACCGCTCGCCTTCGACGGCCGCCGTGCCGCCCGCGGCGCGATCCCTGAGTTCCGCCAGCAGCACCTCGTAGTACGCGACGGCGTCCGGGTGGCCGCGAAGGACCACGGCCGGCCCCATCTGGATGGTCCCGTCGAAAAACGTGATGGGCGACGGCACGCCGGCCGCCGTGTCGAGCGCGGCCTTCCACAGCACGGTGCACCGGCGCGACAGGTCAACCGCTTCCCGCAGCCGCTGCGGGTCCAGTTTCGCCCCGGCGGCCTCTTCCAGCGGCCGCACCAGCGCCTCCGTCTGCCGCGAGACCGCTTCGACGATGCTTTCCGTGACTTCGCCGATTGCTCGCGGCGTGTGGATGCCCAGGCACGGCACGTTCCACTCGCGGGCGTAGAACTGGAACCAGTCCTTTACGTCGCGGCACTGGTTGGTGTTGAAGACGAGGACGTCGGCCCTGGGCGGCCCCGGCAACTTCATTTTCTGGAACGGGCTCTCGCCCTTCAGGTAGGAGCCGACGTCGCTTGTCAGGTATGAACAGATGTCGGGCGAAAAGCCGCGCGCGTTGGCCAGCGGTATCAGGTCCGTGGCCATGCGCGTCGCGCCGAGCATGGCGCCGTGGTTCTCCGGGAAGTACACGCCGAAGCCCAGGGCGCGGAGAAGTTCGGCCGGGCCGACGCTGGTGCACCAGGCGGTCTTTCGG
Organism: Planctomycetota bacterium; assembly: GCA_016872895.1. GTDB lineage: Bacteria > Planctomycetota > Phycisphaerae > FEN-1346 > FEN-1346 > VGYT01. The sequence goes on along the minus strand of VGYT01000278.1, from coordinate 667 downwards.
CCCTCCTGGCGGCCGCGCATGAGTTCGGCGTAGTACTTGCCCATGACATCCTTCAACTTCGCGGTGGCCGCGAAGTCTTTTCGTTCCGCCGCAGGCGCCATTATCGGGTCCCTTCCTTTCTTCGAGCAAGCGTGGCACGGCCGGCGTTTAGCCGCGGCCGGTACGGCCGCGGTCGTTGTGCGTCGCCGTACCGGCGACGGCTCAACAACGGCGTTTGCGTCGCCGTACCGGCGACGGCTAAACAACGGCGTGGCCGCGGCCGGCGTTTAGCCGCGGCCGGTACGGCCGCGGTCGTTGTGCGTCGCCGTCCCGGCGACGGCTCAACAACGGCGTGGCACGGCCGGCGTTTAGCCGCGGCCGGTACGGCCGCGGTCGTTGTGCGTCGCCGTACCGGCGACGGCTCAACAACGGCGGTCGCGCGGCGGCGCATGCTCGCGTCGCCGTGCCGGCGACGGCTAAACAACGGCGTGGCCGCGGCCGGCGTTTAGCCGCGGCCGGTACGGCCGCGGTCGTTGTGCGTCGCCGTGCCGGCGACGGCTAAGAAGCTGTTTCACAGCCCTCCGGTCACTTGCCGGAGGCGGTTGAAGCAAATGATGCTGGCGGCCAGATCGTGAAACGCCTGAAAATGTTTGCCCCAACGCTCGTAACAAAACTTGATGCGTCGGAA
>VGYT01000277.1 GCA_016872895.1 Planctomycetota bacterium | reverse complement strand
TCCCTCAGCATAGGCATGGCAAGGACTTACGCCGAAATACACCTGTGCCGGCGCTGGATCGCCAGCTGCTCGCGCCGACCGACAACCACAACCCCTGGGGGCTACCCACAAAGAACCCCGAAGCGGCAAATGAGGAAATGACCTGCGAGCAAAATGATCTTCTGCGGTCTCGAACGCTGCCAATCGGGCTTTCCTGCTCGCCGGAGGCCACCGAATGCAGCAAGCCATGCGCACGAAAATGGCGCTCGGCCGAATATGCCCTTAGAAGCCGTCAAATCGCCCAATTGCTCGATCCTCGTCGTCCACTCGCTTGCGACTACAGCCAGCTACTGGAACCCTACGTAGGAAGCTTTCATGGATCGCTGTCGTTCCCTGGCCGCTGTGCTTAGCGTTGCCGTTCTGCTGTACGTGACCGCGGCATACGGCCTGATCAATCCCCGTTTCACGCCGATTCACCTCGTGGAGCAGTCCGCGTTGATCGTGTGGGTCGAACTTAAGCAAGGGGCGTCGAAAGACGAGTACACCGCCGCCATCCGTGAAGTGCTGAAGGGCAAGACGGAGCTGAAACGGCTGCGCTTGGACCTCTCCAAGGCGGCCGACGCGCAGGCCGCCGTCGCCCTGCGCGACCTAGCCGCGGCAGGTAAGCCGGCCCTATTCTTCATGGGAGAGTTCGAGGACGCGGGGAACCAGGGCGGCGGGGCGGCGAAGAGCCGCGGCCTTCTGCACATTGCCGGCAAATGGGCGGTGTTCGACGGCGGTGAGGACGGCCTGTGGGCCCTCGACAAGATCGACCGCATGCTCCAGGCCGTGTGGGCGGGCGGCACGGACATGCTGCGCCGGGCCGTGGACTACATCCTGACCGACGACGACCCCGCCGTGCCGGTGACCGACGGCGTATCCTGGAGCGCAGGCCCGATGAAGGCCGCCACGCTCGATGGCGCGATCAAGTCCGTGCGGCCGGTGGACCTGGCCGGCGACGGCAAGCTGACGCTGTTTGTCGCGTGTGACACGGGCGACCGGTTGCTGGCCTGTGAAGGGGCGAAGAGGAGACTCGCTGACCTGACGGCGGCCCGCGGCCTGAGGTCGAAGTCGCACGCCTTCGCCTGGGGCGATTTCGCCGGCCAGGGCCGGCTGGACCTGATCTCCTTCGACGGCAAGGCCCTTTCGCTCCACGCGCAACAGGCCGACGGCACGTTCCAGGCCCGGCCGCTCGATCTGGGCAGTGTCTTGGAACACGGCTGTCTCGGCCTGGCAGCGCTCGATGCCGGGGTGAAGGGCCGCTCGGGCCTACTGGTGACAGGTGATGCGTGGCCGGTGCTTGTGGCTTTCGACGTGGACGGCAAGCCCTCGCCCACTGCCCTCTCGGGCGGAAGGATCGATCTGGCGAGACTTGGCAAGGCCGGGCCGTGTCTGGTGGCCGATTTCGGTGGGGATGGCATCGGCGATGTCCTCGCGCCCCGCGAAGCGGGGAGTGTGCTGTTCCGCGGCCTTGGGCAGGGGAAGTTTGCGCCGGGCGTGGCGTGCGCGGTGAAACTCGGCAGCAGTCCGTCCGCCGCGTGCCTGGGCGACTTCGACGCCGATGGCCGCTTCGATGTCCTGTCCGCCAACCCCGACGGCACGTGCGTCTGGCAGAACGAGGGCGACGGCAAGTTCACCGAGACCCTGGACCTGGCCGGCGAGTTGGCCTATGCCGCCGAGCGCCGCGGCATTGATTGCATGGCGGGCGACATCAACAACGACGGGCGCCAGGACATCCTGATCGCCTATGGTGCTGCGGGTCCGCGGGTCTTCTTCAATCGCGGGTTCCGGAGTTTTGGGTTTTCCCAGACGCTCAATCTCGGCTTGCCGAAGCTGCTGCCTGCGGCGGAGGCGGGCCAGCAGTCGGCCTGTTTCAGCGATCTCGACGGCGACGGAGCGCAGGACCTGGCCCTGGCGCTGCGCAACGGCGAGGTCTGGGTGGCTTTCCGGGCGAACGACGATCCCGATCGCCAGGCGATGATGGCCGTGGCGATCCTGCCCGTCGGCGGCCCGTACAAGGGTCCGGTAGCCGTCACCGGCTGGATTGGAAAACGCTGCCTGGGGGCGTGGAACGTCCTCCCCGGCGTCAGCCACGCGTGTTTTGGCCGCACCGACGCTGGGCCAGTCACGCTCAAGTGGCGTCTGCCCGGCGGCAAGGAGCAGCAGAAAGAGGTCATTCTCGAAAACGCTGGCAATGTCAGAATGGAGATCAAGTGAAACTGGCGTCCCGGTTCTCGGTCGCGTTCGTGCTGGCGATTCCAGGTTCTGCCGTCGGCGCGGAGCCGCCAGGGCCGACACCGGTGGCGGGGGGCGCGGAGTCCGATGCCACCGTGGTGCTCGACAACAACAGCCTCTGGCGGCACTTCCTGGTGTCGCGGTGCGCCTACGTGCGCACAGCCGACGGGAAGCTGGAGCCGCAGGACCTCGTGCCTATGACCGGCCGCCAACATGCTACCTGGCCAACGCCGGACCCAAGGCCCGCGGCCTCGACCACGCCCTCGCCGCTCCCACCGGCGGACTGGGCCGGACCGGCTATGGACGACGGCGACTGGCCGCGCGTCCGACTGCCCCAGCCGACCGAGAGCTACCCGGGAGGCTATGGCCGCCGCCCCCAAGTACGTGAAGGCGGCACGGCTGCACTGCTTCTGCGCGGCAAGTTCGAGATCAAGGACCTCGCGAGCGTGAAGGCATGCGCTCTGTCGTTGGATTACTGGGGCGGGGTGGTGGTCCACGTCAACGGCAAGGAAGCGTTCCGCCGCCACGTGCCGGGCGACAAACCGGACCTGTTGGCCCTGGCCGAGGACTATCCCGTGGAAGCATTCACGACGCCGGGTGGCAAACCGAACAAACTCCTGGAGTTCCGCGACAAGCAGTTCGCGGAACGCCTGGCCCTGCGCGAGCGGAGCGCGCGCGACATCAGCATCCCCGCAGCGCTCTTGCGCCCGGGCGTGAACGTCCTGGCCATCGAGGTCCACACTGCCCCCGCCCATAATATGGTGGGGCTGAATTTCGGCGCCGATGGAACCGGCTCCATCTGGCCGCCCATCGGGCTGCTCCATGCTCGATTGACCGTTTCGCCCGCGGGCGCGGTGGTCGCCAACGTGTCGCGGCCCCCCGGCATCCGGGTCTGGAACTGCGCCGCGTACGACACCGTCACTGCGTTCGACTACGGCGATCCTTGGGAGCCGTTGCGACCGATCGTGGTCCGCGCCGCGCGGAACGGCGTGTTCTCCGGGCGGCTGATGGTCGGCTCCAACGGTCCGATCAAGGGGCTGAAGGTGAGTGTGTCGGACCTGGCGCAGGCCGGCGGCGCCAAGCTTCCGTCCTCGGCGATGCGCGTCCGCTGCGCAGTGCCTGGCGTGGAAGCGAAGTCCTGGATCGCCCCGTACCGCTTCGACGGCCTGTTGGAGACCATTCCCACGGAAATCGCGGGGGGCAAGGCAGAGCCGCCGCGGGTGACGTTTTTCTCCCAGCCGGTGGACCGCAAGGGCCTTGCACCCGGCGCCACGGCCCCGCTGTGGTTCACGGTGCGGGTGCCCAAGGACGCCGTGCCGGGCGTGTACGAGGGCAGGGTGAGCGTGGAGGCCGAAGGGCTCGCGCCCACTAGCGTCCCATTGCGCGTGACCGTCTCCGCCTGGACCGTGCCGGAGCCGAAGGACTTCCGCGTGCACCACCTCGCCTACCACTCGGACGAGGCTGTCGCCCTGCACTACGAGGTCCCCCGCTGGTCGGACCGCCACTTCGAGATGGTGGGCAAGTCGCTGGGCCTGATGGCCGAGGCGGGCTCGCGCCAGGTATACGCCAACCTGTCCGTGGATTTCTTCAGCGAGGGCTCCAACGCCGAATCGCTGGTGCGCTGGATCCGACAGCCCGACGGCACCTACAGACACGACTTCGCCGCGTTCGACAAGTACCTGGACACGATTGCCAAGTACGTAGGCAAGCCGCTGCCGCTAAGGTTGAACTGCTGGCCGTCTTCGGATGTCGGGGGTAGAAGGACGGATCCGAGGAAAAGGGAGTACTGCGTGACCGAACTCGACCCGGCGACCGGCAAGGTCGCGCCTCTCAAGCAGCCCGCTCCCGGCACGGAGGAGGGTTTTGCCTTCTGGCGCCCGGTCTTCGACGAGATCCTCAAGAGGCTCAAAGCCCGCGGCTGGCTGGAGGTGACGGCGCTGGGCTGGACCGCCGGGTTCGGAGGGCCGACGGACGATATCGCCAGGCTCGCCCAGAAGCTCTGGCCCGACGCTGTCTGGGCCGCCGTGACCCACGAAATGAAACGGGATTGGAAGGACCGGAGCAATCCCTGGGTCAAGGTTGCGTACGCCAACACCTGTTACTTCTACGGTTTTCCCTCCGTGCGCGGCTACCGCGAGTTGCTGAAGCCGCAACCCGGCATCTTCTGCAACACGTACCGTTGGACGTGGCGTGAGAACTCGCCACTCACAGACCAACGCCGGGCCAGCGAAGACGCCATCATCTCGGGCCGCGACGGCGTCAGCGATTTCGGGGCCGACCTGTTCCCGGTCCGCAACCCCAAGGGCCGTTACTACTGTATCAACAATGTCCAGTATCCTTCGGGGCCGTCGTTCACCCAGAATGCCATTCTCTACCCTGGTCCCGACGGGCCGGTGCCCACGGAGCGCTTCGAGATGTTCCGCGAGGGCGTGCAGATTGCCGAGGCTTTGTTGTTCATCGAGCGGGCCATCCAGGAGAAGAAGCTCAGCACGGCCCTACAGCAGCGGGCAGAGGCCTATCTGGAGCAGCGGAGCCACGCATTCATCATGAACTGGTTCACCATCCGCGACATGCCCGCCGAAGAGGACGGCAAGCTGCTTGACATGGCGGGCAAGGTGGCCGAGGAACTCGGGAGAAGATAGGGTGCAACCACGAAGGACAAGAGAAAGGACAACTTCCAGAAACCTTACCGAAAGGGGCACTATTGATGATGAGCATACGCTCGCAAACCACGCGACGTTCATTCCCTAAGGGGGTGGCGGCCGCCGCCGTGTGCTGCGGCCTGCTGGCGCGGATCGCCTTCTGCGAAGCTGGGGTGTTGGAGCAGGACCAGGCATGAAAGCGATGGCGTTCCGTGCGCAGACCAGAACCCTGCGCGACCTGGCGAGGCGGGTGGCGGAGATCGCCGGTCTACCCGAACAGGATGAGAAGCGTCGGGCGATTCGCGCACTGAACCGGCTGGAGGCGGTGCCGCCGCGCATCTACTGCTTTCCGGAGGGGGTATGGCTGGAAATTCTCCCCTGGGAGAGCATGTCCTGCTCCGACCCGCTGCTGCGCACCTGGGAGATGCGGCTGCGGATGGCGATTAGCACCCACGAGTTCCTTGGAGACGACCAACCCATCGATGCCGTCTTCAATGTGCCGTGGAGCGGCGAGGTCGGCGACTATGGTCTGCCGGTTCCGCAGACGATGACCGACGCCGGCGCGCGCCGGACCTACTACATCCATCCCTATTCCAACCTGAGCCTGTCGAGCCATTCACAACTGGGCGCGGCGCATTACGAGCCGCCGTTGAAGGATTGCCGCGATCTCGAGAGACTCCGGACGCCGGAAGTAGTGGTTGATCGGGAACGCTCCGCGGAGTGGCTGGCGTTGGCGCATGAGATCTTTGACGGCATCCTGACGGTGCGCCGACGCTGCCACTGGTGGCAGACCATCGGCGGCGTGTGCCAGGCCGCTGTGATGCTCCGCGGCATGGACACCCTGATGATGGACATGCTGGAGGAGCCGAACTGGGTGCGGGAGTTCGTCGGGCGGTTGGCCGCCCATCACCACGCTGTGCTGGATCAACTGGAGTCGGGCGGGTTCCTTTCGCTGAATAACGGCTGCGAGTGGATCGGCAGCGGCGGGATCGGCTATACGGACATCCTGCCGTCGGGCAGTTCCGACCCGGAGCGGGCACGTTGCCGCGACCTCTGGGGAGGCACGGAGAGCCAGGACCTGGTCGGCATCTCGCCCGCCCTGTTCGAGGAGCTGTTCTTCCCACACCTGCAGCCGATCGTCGAGCGCTTCGGGCTGGGTTGTTACGGCTGCTGCGAACCACTGCACGATTGGCTCCCGGCGCTGCGCGG
>VGYT01000276.1 GCA_016872895.1 Planctomycetota bacterium | reverse complement strand
CCTTCCCGCCGCGCCAGCGGCGCGTAGCCCCGGCGTTTTACGCCGGGGATGCCGGGCGGCCCGCTCCCCCTTTCCTTACTGCACCGAGCCCGCTTGAGCGGGCTTGCCCTCGTCGTCGGGCTCAATGCGTTCCAGCCGCACGTGTGTCTTGCCCCCCGAATGGTGCGCGCGCTGGTTGAGCACATAATCGACGACCCACGGCAGGTCCTTCGTGCCGAAACTCACCACGCCGTAGCCCGGCTGCCACTCCAGCACCTTGCGGTTGGCAATAAGTTTATTGACGTAGTGGGCGCTGGCGCCCTTCATCTGCCCGACCCACTCGCTGATGAGCAGCGTCGGCTGCGCGGACACGACCAGGTGGACGTGGTCGTCTGTGCCGCCTACCTCTCGGCAGATGACGTCCGGCTCCTCTGCCGCGCGGCGGCGCAGGTACCGATGGAGTTGCACCTCTATCTCGTCGCGCAGCACCGCCGCGTTGTCTTTCACGTGCCAGGTAATGTGAAGGTTGATCTCGGAATATGCACGCCGCGACATGGGTCGGTCCCCGGCGCCAGGCGGCACAAGCCCGCTCAAGCGGGCTCAATCATACATCAGAACATCTTCTGCCGCCAGCGGTTGCCCAGGGCCGGAGGCCCTGGGCTACGCCCGCCTTGCGGCGGGGCAAGGCGGCTCAAAGCCGCCTGGCGCCCTTCCTCGTAACGTTTCCGCCGCGCCGGTGCGTATGACAACGCCCAGCCCGCAGAACGATTCTGTCAAGGGCCGTTTACGGCCCTTCCCGCCGCGCCAGCGGCGCGTAGCCCCGGCGTTTTACGCCGGGGATGCCGGGCGGCCCGCTCCCCCTTTCCTTACTGCACCGAGCCCGCTTGAGCAGGCTTGCCCTGCCGTCGGTGCCGCCGCGCCGGTGCGTATGACAACGCCCACCCCGCAGAACGATTCTCTCAAGGGCCGTTCACGGCCCTTCCCGCCGCGCGAGCGGCGCGTAGCCCCGGCGTTTTACGCCGGGGATGCCGGGCGGCCCGCTCCCCTTTTCTTACTGCACCGAGCCCGCTTGAGCGGGCTTCCCCTGCTCCCGCGAGTTGCTGCGATGCTTCGGCGCAAGAAAAAGGGGCGACCCATGGATCGCCCCGTGTCTCTTCCACGGACGCCCGGCCGGACGCTGCGGCTGCCGCGGGAAATCTTACCAGTACGGCCCTCTGCCGATCCTGCCCCAGTCAGTACCGGTGCCGCTCCAGTCGTGCCTGTAACTGCGCTGGTAGTTCTTTATCTCGTCGTTGCTGCCGCCGCCTGTTGACCCGCCGGACTTGGCGGTCTTGATCTCTTCGGTGAGTTTCTTGGCGGCCGCCTGGGCCGTCGCGTTGCCGGGGTCGATCTTCAGCACCTCTCCGTAAAGCGCCAGGGCGGTGCGGAGGTCGTTCTTGTCCATCGCGGCCTTCGCCAGTTCCAGCAGAAGCGCGACGGCCTTCTCGCGGTTCGGCCTCTCGTATTCCGACAGGAACGCCTGCCTGTCTTCCTCCTTCAGGCGCGGCGTGTACGACTTGGCCTTCTGGGCGGCCCGCAGGTACGTCTGCGCGGCGTTCAGTTTAAGCGCAGAGGCCCTCCTGGCGTCGCGACGGTTCTCGGGCTTCGCCATCTCCTCTTCCGACAACTTCAGCAGTTTCTCCGCGGCGGCAACCTGGGTCTTCACTTCCTCCGCCGCACGTTCCAAGATGTTCTTCGGGGCGGCGACTGGGGGGACCCCCGGCGCCGCGCCGGGCGTCGCCACGGCCGCCCGCTCCGCGTTGGCGGTCTGCCCCGCCGGTTCCGCCCATGCGCCTCCCGCCAGCCACAGCGCGACCGTGGCGGCCAACCCGCTCAGCGCCAGGTATCTCATGACAACCTCCCTGGTCAATTGCAACGCCCACGCACCCAGACAATCAACACTTACGGGCTGCCAGGCTGAACGTTCGGCGTCCGCCTTTAATTCACGAAATGCCGAAGCGCCACCGCGCGCCTGCCCTGCCTGGCTGGCGCAGCCGCCCGCTCACGAACCGACTTGCACCATCTTATACGCCATCAGCAGCGCCGCGTCTTGAAAAATATTCGTCTCACGGCTCCTGCTGTTTTTTGACTTCGCCCGCTTCTTGATGTATAGTCAGGTTGTACAGGGGTAGACGGCGAGATGCGCGCGGCAAGGGGGCCGCGCGGCTCGCCCGTTTTTTTTCCGGCACAATCCGACGCGGCAGCACAAGAGGCGATCTCCGGGGGAGCAACCCGCCGGCGGTCGCCTTTTTTCTGCGCCCCCGGCAAGGCGCGGCACATGATGCGCGCAGCGGCTGTCCTGGCGATGGCGGCAGGCCTGGCGGCGGGCGCGGCGGCCCAGGCCGCGGCGCCCCTGCCCTGGAGCATCACCACCGTAGTCGGCGGCGACCAGGCAGGCGAGCCGTGCCTGCGCCTCGACGCCCTCGACAGGCCCAGGCTGAGTTACAAGGACCCCCTCGGCCTCTCCTACGCCGCATGGACCGGAACCGCCTGGACCTTTCAGCGGGTCGACTCCGGCTACAACGTCGGCAACGACAACTGCCTGGCCCTCAATGCCGCCGGCCTGCCGCGCATCTCCTACTGCGACAACACCAACACGTCGAACAACAGCCTCAAGTACGCCTCCTGGACGGGCTCGGCGTGGGCCGTCCAGACGGTCGAGAGCGGCGTAAACTCCGGCCGCTTCAGGCCGAAGTAGCCGACATAACCGTCTTCTGCCGCCAGGGTCCCGGCAGACACAAGCACTTGACGGGAAGGACTTTCAGACTATTCTACTCATAGGCAAAGGGAGGTACTGTAGGTCATGGGCCGCGTTGACCCTGCAATGAGCAGAGAGGGCGTTGCGCTTGCACAGAAAGCGCAGTGCATGCTCTTCCGAAAGGTGAGCAGGCAAAAGCGCAAGGCCTCGGTTAAGAAGGAGCCCGGCGCGGCGCCCTTCTCGTACGAACATCCGCCGGACGTCGGCAGCGGAAGCCTCGTCCTGCAGGGGGACGCCTACGACCTTGCAGCGCAACTCACCCCTTCAACTATAGATCTCATTGTAACGTCACCGCCATGTTGGGGCCTTAGGACGTACGGCCTCAATCACAACTGGCAGGTCATTCGCGAGTGGAAGGCCTTGGGCAAGACGCCAGATGAAACCCCTCCTTATGACTGGTATCGCCGCACAGGCGGTGTTTTGGGGCTGGAACCAACACCGGATTGGTATGTTCACCATCTAAGTGAGATATTTGGACGCCTCCTCAAGGCTTTGAAACCTGGCGGGAGTCTCTGGGTGAACCTCGGAGACACCTACTTCGCACGCTGGTCGAGCATACGCGATAGGGGCCGCCAAGGTCTCGGAGACAACCCGCGCATCCGGAGGCGCATGCCCATGGGCGGGTATCGACAGGAAAAGCAACTACTGCTTATACCAGCACGTTTTGCCATTCACATGCAGGAGAACGGTTGGATACTGCGTAATGATGTCATTTGGTATAAGCCGAACGCGGTTCCCCGGCCCGAAGGCGATAGGCTTAGGCTTACCCACGAGCACCTGTTTCACTTCGTTCTCAAGCCGAAGGAAGGCCGCGCGAAGTACTACTACGACGCAGACAAGGCAGAACTCGGTTGCGCGGACGTTATCACGTGCAACGTCACCCCTGGCCAGAATGGCCATTCGGCAACATTCCCGGAGGAACTTGTTCTTCCCAGAATTGAATCATCATGCCCCCCCGGCGGAGTTGTTCTAGACCCGTTCTGTGGCACGGGGCGTGCGCTGTACCTGGCACTTGCGACAGGGCGTAAGGCGATTGGTTTTGATCTTATCCCCGGCTATTGCGATGCCTCCCGTGAGGCGATAGCAGCCCGTTGAAGAAGTCGTCATTTTGTCGTTGACGCTCACGCCGCCGCCCGGAGGATGGCGAGCGGCGCCTGGCAAGTCGCTCCAGCCGCGGGCGGCCTGATGCCGTTCACACCCTTCCATTTCGGACCCGCGCTGGCAATCAAGGTTGCCGGGGGCCGTTGGTTCAGCCTTTTGGCTTTTGCCGCCGCCCAGGTGGCGATCGATGCGGAGGCCGGGTACAACCTGGCACAGGGGTGCTGGCCCGTGCACGGCCTGCTCCACACGTATGTCGGTTCCACGGGGGTGGCGGTCGGGGTTACGCTGCTGGTTGCCGCCTGCTGGTTACTGGTGCACCCGCGGCTGGCTGTACTGATGGCTGGTGCCGGCCGCGTGTTTCAGCCTGCCGGCTTCGGGCATGTCTTTGCCGTCACCGGGTGGTCGGCGTTGCTGGGCGCTTGGAGCCATGTGTTTCTCGACAGCCTCCTGTACATGGACATCCGGCCGTTCGCCCCGTTTTGGGGCGGCAATCCGCTGCTCGGACTGGTGTCGGCGCCCGTCCTCTACCTGGCCTGCGCGGGACTCGGGGTTGCGGGACTCTTGCTGCTCGGTGTAGCGCGGACATTCAACCGAAGGGGTGCATAACAAGCGCTTGCGGATGACGGCGGCACGCGGTCTGCGCGGCGGGTCAGGGAGACCCGCCGCGCTAACCGGTGCTGGAGGCGTAGAAGGTCGCCTTTGTCTCCAGGTCCGGGCGGCCGCCGGGCCCGCCCCCGGCCGGGAGGCTGCGCCGCGGCCGCGTCAGGGGCCGCCCCCGGGCCGCGTTTCCGGGGCGTTCGAGGCGACCGGCGCGGCCGGCGCGGGGGGGCGGTCCGGGGTGCGCGGGCGCAGGTTCTCCGGCCGGTCCGCGTTGATGGCCCCCTTCCTGGCGTTGATGAACGGCAGGATGTCGCGCGTAAAGGAGTGGCTGTAATTGGCCCCCTCCACGCGGATCCAGAACATGTAGTTCAGTTTGAGCGTCTGCGTGCCCATGGCGTAGAGTTCGTCGAGCGTGAACCTGCCCTCCTTGCCGCCGAAGGAAGGGGTCTGAACGGCCGTCCCGAGGGGCATCTTCCCCGCGTAGAGCGGGTAGAGGTCGTAGGCCGGGATGCGCGTACGGGGCGCCCGGCCGGCGGCGCCGTCCGGCACGACGTCCGGGCCGCCCCACCCGGCGCCGACCTGGCGGCAGTGCTCGGCCAGTTCCTTCAAGGCCCCCGGCGGCGAGGCCATCCAGTTGGCGTACTCGATGACCGTCGTGTGCGGAAAGGCCTCCTTGGCGGCGCGCATGAGTTCCTTCAGCCCATCCAGGTAGGCCCGCGGCGTGAAGCCCCTGGCCTTCTGCCTGTCCACGGCGATGGCGCTTTCCTCGAACGCGAAGCCTTCGAAGTGCGGTTCACGGTCGAACCGCCGCCCAAGCGCGCGCAGCAGCGCCGTCATCCGTTCCCGGACGGCGGGGTCCCAGACGCGGGCCACCGAGCCGCCCTTGCCCTGAAACGGCTCGGCGCCGCCGCCGTAGGCGGGGTCGTCGTACAGGTAGTCCGGAAGCGGCCGCCCGGAGGAGTGGAACCGCCGGTCCATCAGTTGCATGAAGAGGCGCTTGCCGAGTTTCTCCAGATAGGCCAGGTCGCTTTCGATCTTCGAGAAATCGTACTCGCCCTTGCGCGGCTCCAGGTCGCGCCATTCGTAGCGCACCTGGGCGCCCTGCAACGCGCTGCCGGCCAGGCAGTCGAAATGGCGGTGCGTGTAGCCGCCCCAGACGAGCATGTAGTGGCCCGGGTTCCACTTCGGGGCCGCCGGGACGGAGGGTTCCGCCGCTGCCGCCCGGTCGGCTGCTGCAAGGCAGGAACCGATCAGCACCGCAGCGCCCGCCCAGGCGGCGACCCGCCGCATGTCCTCGCGTCCTGGCATAGAGCACTGTGGTTCAGGGCGCCTTGGCCGAGGGTCTTGACTCTACGTTGGCCGTGCCGCCAGTTTACCGGTCTTGCAAGGGGAAAACCAGCATCTTCGCACGCGATGCGTAACGCCTCGCTTTCGTGCGATTGCGCCGCCGGCCGGCCAACACGTAGCACGGCCTGCCCGCCGACCGGCGGGGCCGGCTCGTCCGGCCGTGACGCGCTCGCGCGGCGAAGCAAGAAACCGCCTTGACTCCGGCGGTCCTTGATGTATGTCTTACTCATCGGCGGCCCGCCAGGCGGCCCCAGGCGCCTGACCCGAAGGCCGAAGCAAAGCGCTCCGCCAG
>VGYT01000275.1 GCA_016872895.1 Planctomycetota bacterium | reverse complement strand
GCCGAAGCGGCCGCCCCTGGTGTGGCGGGCGGTCAAGGGGGCGCTGGTGGCCCTCGTGACGGCCGCCCTCGGCTGCGGCATCCTCTACGCCCTTGACCACTGCCGCGCCACCGTTCGCGTCGCTCCAGGCTACGTGATGACCTCCGACAGCCTGCGCCTGGTGACGTACCCGGAGTGGGTTACGCCGGCCATCCTGGCGGAACTGGACGTGGGCCTCTTGGACCCCGACTTTCCGCACCGCTTCAGCCTGCTGGACAGCGGCGCGTGCGAGCGCATCGCGCGGGCTTACGAGCGCTGCCTGTGGGTGGAGAAGGTTGAGCGCATCGTCAAGCACGACCCGCGAGTAAATCCGAAGGAGCCGCCGCTGGAGGTGTTCCTGAAGTTCCGCCGGCCCCTGGTGTTCGTTGAGGTCCGCGACGGCTTCCTTCTGCTTGACGAGCGGGGCGTGCGGCTGCCGGGCCTCTACCGGGAGCCGCGGCTTGGGGCGGCCAGGTTCCTCGTGGTGACGGGCGTCAGCGGCGCGCCGCCCGAAGCGGGGCGCGAGTGGTCCGACGCGGCCGTGCGGGCGGCGCTGGAGGTGGCCGAGGCCGTGTGCGACCGCCGCGAGCCGTTCCGCCTGGCGACGATCGACATGGCGAACTTCGGCGGCCGGCGCGACCCGCGCGACACCGAGATCGCCCTCTGGACGGCGGGCGGCACGCGCATCAAGTGGGGCAAGGCCGCCGGCCCTGAGTCCGCCGCCATCCACGAGAAGACCCCGGGCGAGAAGGCGGCGTACCTGGAGTACGTCTTCAAGACGCTCCGCGGCCAGGTGGATGGGCATCTATCATATATTGATATCCCCAATGAGGCCATCCGCCGCCGCACGGCCGACGCGGCCGTCACCCGCGTGCGGAGTTGACGCAGGGTGAGTTCGAAGTTCAAAGTGACGGCCACGGCACGCGGGCGGAGAGACGCGGGCACTTTGAACATTCAACATTGAACTTTGAACTCCCGTTCTCGTACCCTCGCGGCGGGGGCTGGTCAATGCAAGCGAACGCAAGCGACCGACCCGGCGCCGACGTCTCCTCCGGCGCGCCGCCCGCGCGCGCCTCGTGGGTCCTCCTGCCGCTCGCATGGTGTCTGTGGCTGCTGGCGTTCCTGGCGCCCTCGATGCTCGTGGCGCCGCATCTGGCCACGGTGCGGCCGTGGCTGGCGGCCGACTCGGCCCCGGCGGCCCTCGTGGCGGCGGCCGCACTGTTCCTTACGGTGGTCTGGCCCTTCTGGCCCGCGCTGGCGGGGCCGGCGTCCGGTGGCCGCATTGCCGCCCGATGGCTCGGCCGCTCGCTCCTTGAGGCGCTCATGCTCGCAGCGCTGGCCGGGCCGTTTGTGCTGATGGCATGGGCTTTGGCTGGGCGGACGCCCGAAGCCCTCTTGCCCTGCGCCGTGGGGGCGGGCCTGGCGGCGGTAGGGCTGGCCTTCCGGCTCTTTGCGGCATGGCTCGGCCCGCGGCCCGCGCGGTGGGTCATTCTGGCCGCGATGCTCGTGGATGTCGGGCCGCTCGCGCTGGCCTACGCTGCTTCCGAGACGCTGGGCGCGGGGCCCGGCTCGCCCATCTGGCAGGTGCTCCAAGCGAGCCCCGTCTGGCAGGCCGTGCGCCTGGCGGGGTGACTCCCGCGATTCACCACGGCTTGGAGTGCTGCGGCGGGGCGTTGTAGCCCATCGACTGCACGGCCACGTCGTTGCGGTACAGGCGGTCCTGCATCAGGCACACGCGGCGGGTCCTGGCGGGGATGGTGGTCGTGTAGATGCGCATCTCTCCGCGCGTGAACGTTACGAGTTCTTCGCGCCAGTCGCCCAGGATGTCGGCGGCGAGGGTGCCGCGCCTGGCCTCCGCCAGGTCCAGCAGGGCCTTGCCCTTGAACTTGGTGATTTTGCCGCCCAGGATGATTTCCTTCTGCGGGTCGTCATCCCACCACAAGGTCCAGGGCGCCAGGCCGCCGATGTTCTCGCGGCCGATGCACTTGCCGTCGGCGGTGTACATCCAGAACTGCGTGCCGCCCTTGGCTTCGCCCGCGTAGCACTCCTGTCCGGGGTGCTCGGCCAGGATGTCGGCGCACATGCCCTGGGAGTGGACGTGGACGGTGGGCTCGGTGTTGGCCCAGATGGTCTTGCCCGTGGCGGCCTCAACCAGGCGGACTGCGCCGCTCTTCTGGCGCGGCTCGATGCCGAAGAATATCTCCAGCCCCGGCCGCGAGGGGTCGATGTCGCCCACGTAGCAGGTGTCGGGGTGGCCGATGCCGAGGGTCCACAGGCCCTTGCCGTTGTCGTCAACGACGCATGAACCGACGATGATTTCGTCGCGGCCGTCGCCGTCCACGTCGGCGCAGTGAAGCGTGTGGCTGCCCTGGCTGTTGTATTTTTCCTTTTCGTCCCACGACTTCCACTGCCAGACGCGCTCCAGGTCGCCGACGTAGGCTTCCACGACGATGCCCTGGTACGTGCCGCGCTGCATGATTAGGTGCGGCCGCTTGCCGTCGAGGTAGGCCACGGCAAGGAGGTTGCGGCAGTAATGGTTGTACTCGCCTATCTGCGGCAGGCGCGGAATCCAGGGGATTTTCTTGAGGACGCGGCCCGTGCGGCCGTCGAGTTTCAGGAGCCACTCGTCGCCCTTCATGACGTGGCCCGTGGGTTCGCGCGGGTCGCCGTCGCCGCCCTTCGCGTAGACCTCGGCCCGGCCGTCGCCGTCCAGGTCGCAGACGACGTATGGAGAATACCAGATTCCTTCCTCGATGGACCAGCCCATGTCGTGCCGCCAGAGCATCCGGCCGTCGAGGGTCCAGGCCTCGATCTTGTAGGTGTCCTCGCTCTTCTTCCAGTAGCCCTCCTTCTGGTACGGGTCGGTGTTGAAGTCGGGCTGCTTGAGGATGATCTCCAGGCGTCCGTCGCCGTCGAGGTCTGCGGCGGCGGTTTTCTGGGCCGTGTACGGGCCCTGGAGTTTCAGGCGCAGGTACGATGCGCCCGGCGGCGTGTCGGCCACGGCGGAGGCCGGGGAGGGCGGGCCTTCCGCCCCGCCCGTCACGAGGCGCACTGCGTAGCGCAGGTCGCCTTCCTTCGGGGTCTTCGTGTCGACGAAGTTCGTGCTGTCGCGGACGGGCCCGCTTGTGATGCGCTCGGCTGCGCCGCCCGCGCCCGCCTGCCGGTACACGTTGAACGCGGCGTCGGGCGGGTCGTCGGCCAGCAGCCGCCAGCCGACGTACACCTGGCCGTCCTCATTCCGCAGGGCCGCCACGCCGCGGTCGAGTTTCTCTTCCGCCCGGGCCGGCGCCCACGAGGCAGCGGCGATGGCCGCAATCGTTACGACAAACAGTGTTCGTGACATGGCTTTCCTTTCGCAATGCGCCGTGCGTGCCCGCCTTCGGCTCGCGGCTAAACGTCCGCGTCTCCGTTGTCGAGCGCCAAGTGCCAGGTGCCGGGCGCCAAGTGCCGAGTGTCGGCCGTTCAATCCGCAATCCGCAGTTCGCAATCCGCAAGTTTGCGTTCTTCCGGCGGGCGGGTCTTCCACCGCCGGTGCACCCACAGGTACTGCCCCGGCGCGAGGCGCACGAGGCGCTCGATGCCCGCCGTGTAGCGGGCCGTGATGGCCAGGGCCCCGTCCACGCTGCGAGGATAGCCGGCCGGGTCGATGCGGTCCACCATTTCGACGCGGTACTTGAAGCCCGTCCCCACGCGGTGCGCCCCGCCGACGAAAATGGGGATGTTCTCCTCCAGCGCCAGGTACGCGATGCTCTTGTAGGCGGATGCCTTGCGGCCGAAGAAATCGACGAAGAAGCCGCGGCGGCCGGCGTCCTGGTCGGCGATGAACCCCACGGGCCGGCCGCGGCGCATGTCGGCCAGCGCCTCCTCGGTCATGCCCTCCTTGAATACGATGCGCTGCCCCGTGCGCTCGCGGATACGCAGGATGTGCCGGTTCAGATACGGGTTGTCCAGCGGCCGCGCGATGGCCGTCGGCGGGAACCCCATCGCCGCCATCGAGAAGCCCACCAGTTCCCAGTTGCCGAAGTGGCCGGTTACCAGGATGGCCGGCCTCCCAGCGGCGACGTGGCGGATGCCGTCCAGGCCCCCGGCGATGTCCACGTAGTCGAGGAAACGGTTGAACTGCATGAGTCGCGGCAGGCACAGGACCTCGGCGCCTACCATTACGAGGTGCTCGCACGACCGCCGCGCGATCTCCTGAAGGCGCCGCTCGTCCGTGCGGGGGAAACTGGCGCGCAGGTTCTC
This sequence comes from Planctomycetota bacterium, assembly GCA_016872895.1. Lineage (GTDB taxonomy): Bacteria > Planctomycetota > Phycisphaerae > FEN-1346 > FEN-1346 > VGYT01. Next base: position 1,857 of record VGYT01000275.1, on the reverse strand, counting down.
CAGGGCACGCTCGCGGTGCCTGCGGTCCAGGCGGTAGAGGAGCCTTCCGGCCAGCCGCGCCGTCTTCAGGTTCAGGTCAATCGGGAAGCATTGAAGCGCCGTCTCGGCCATCCGCAGCGCCACGTACTGGAGCAGCCAGACGAGTTGTTGGACGAGCGCGCGCATGCTCACCCTTGCGGCCGCCGGCCCGCGCGGTCCGGGCGGCCCCGCGCGGTCCTGCACGGAGGGGCGATTGTAGAACGCGCCCGCCCGCCGGTCAAGAAAGCCCTCGTTGCGAAGCGGGCGGTGCTCGGCCCGTTGCCGCCGCGCCGGGCATCTTCTACAATCGCCCGACGAGGGAGCCGGCTGTGGCGGATAAGGATTTGAAGATTTCGGACTTCGACTACCTGCTGCCGCCGGAGCGGATTGCGCAGTCGCCCGCGCGGCCGCGCGACTCCTCGCGCCTGATGGTGCTCGACCGCCGCAGCGGGGCCGTCGCGCACTGCTGTTTCCGCGAGTTGCCCGACCTGCTGCGGGCCGGCGATCTGCTGGTGCTGAACGACACGCGCGTGATTCCAGCGGCGGTCACGGCCCGGCGCGCAACGGGCGGGTGCGTCGAGGGCGTCTTCCTGCGGGCGCTGACGGACGGAGTGTGGGAGATGCTCCTTCAGGGCCGCGGTCGCCTGCGGCCGGGCGAGTCGCTTGCGCTGGTTGACGCTGTCGGCGCCGAGCGCTGCCGTGTGGAACTCGCCGGCCGCGGCGCGGGCGGCACGTGGCACGTCCGGCCGCCGGCGGGGGCCGAGCCGCTCGCACTGCTGGATGCCGTCGGCCGCCCGCCGCTGCCGCCCTACGTTCGCCGCGATGCGGCCGACGCCGCCCAGGCCGCCGCCGACCGCGCGGACTATCAGACCATTTACGCCGCACGGCCGGGCGCCGTGGCCGCACCCACGGCGGGCCTGCATTTTACGCCGCAGGTCCTCGGCCGGCTGGACGCGCGCGGCATCGAGCGCGTCGCCGTCACGCTGCACGTCGGCCTGGGGACGTTTCAGCCGGTGCGCGCCCGGCGGCTTGCCGGGCACGTGATGCACGAGGAATACGCGGAGATTTCGGCGCAGGCCGCGGACCGCGTCAACAGCGCCCGCCGCCAGGGCCGACGCATCGTCGCCGTCGGCACGACCACGGTGCGGGCGCTGGAGTCGGCGGCGGGGGAGAGCGGCGTCGAACCGGGCGGGCGGTGGACGCGCCTCTTCATCCGCCCGCCGCACCGCTTCCGCGCGGTAGATGCGATGCTTACGAACTTCCACCTGCCGCGGTCCACGCTGCTTGTGCTGGTGTCGGCCTTCGCGGGGCGCGAGCGCATCCTGGACGCCTACGGGGAGGCCATCCGCGCAGGCTACCGCTTTTACAGTTATGGCGATGCGATGCTGATTACGTGAGGGGCGAACCGGCCGGGCCGCGACCGCAAGGTGCCTGGTGCGCAACCCGTCGGCCGGATGCCGCGTATGCAGCGGACCCTGGTGCGCCGCGAGCGCCCGCGGCTCGAACTACCCTGTCTCCGGGCCCAGGTACAGGTCGCGAGTGACCTTCTTGAGGCCCAGGCGCCGGGCCAGCGCCCGCAGTTCCTCGGCGGTGCGGGCCGCGAGGGGTGAGATTTCGACCTTGTGGAGCGGCAGGCCTCCGGGTCCTTGCGGCACGCGGACGCCCGCCTCGCGGAGCCGTCGGGCCGCCAGCAGGAGCATGTCGCGCCGGGCAGTTGCGGGCGTGTCCTCGCCGTCGGCGTTCTTGACCGGGCTGAACTCGGCCGCGCGGTCTATCTGAAGCACCACCGGCCGTCGTGCCGCCGGGAGGGCGTCGAAGATGAACATCTCGAATTTGACG
>VGYT01000274.1 GCA_016872895.1 Planctomycetota bacterium | reverse complement strand
CGTCCCGCGGTACACGCGCACCCAGTGCAGGTCGCCGTGGGCGTCGGCGGCGATCTTGAAGACGAGGCCGGCGAACGGCCCCTCCGGGTCGGGTTCGATGAGGGCGTCCTTGAACTCGCCGCGGCGGGCAGGCTCATGGCCCTTGACGGCGCCGCGGTCCAGGGGGCAGGGCAGGTAATCGACCACGGCATCCATGAGGGGCTGGATGCCCTTGTTGCGGAGGGCCGAGCCGCACAGGACGGGCACGAGGCCCATGCGGAGGCAACCCTTGCGTACGGCGGCCTTGAGTTCCGCGGGGGCGAACTGGCGGCCGTGAACGTACTTCTCGGCGAGCGCATCGTCGAACTCTGCGGCGCGGGCGAGGAGTTCCTCGCGTGCGGCGGCGGCGGCCGGGCGCATGGCCGGCGGAATGGGCGTCTCGTCGAACTGCGTTCCGAGTTCATTGCGGTAGTAGAGCGCCCGCATCTGCACCAGGTCGACCATGCCGGCGAAGTCGGCGCCGGCGCCGATGGGCAGTTGCACCGGCGCGGCCCCCTTGTGCAGGTGGGTGCGGATTTCGTGGATGACCCGCTCCCAGTCGCTCCCCACGCGGTCGAGTTTGTTGACGAAGGCCAGCCGCGGCACGCCGTAGCGGTCGGCCTGTCGCCACACGGTCTCGCTCTGCGCCTCGACGCCGCCGACGCCGCAGAAGACCACGACGGCCCCGTCCAGGACGCGCAGGCTGCGCTCGACCTCGATGGTGAAGTCGACGTGGCCGGGGGTGTCGATGAGGTTGATTGTAGCGCCCTTCCAGGGCAGAGTGGTGGCGGCGGCGTGGATGGTTATGCCGCGGCTCTGCTCTTCGGGGTCGAAGTCCATGACGGCGGTGCCGTTGTGGACCTCGCCCATTTTGTAGGTCTTGCCGGCGTAGTAGAGGATGCGCTCCGTGACGGTGGTCTTGCCGGCGTCGATGTGAGCGGCAATGCCGATATTGCGGATTTTCAGGAGTTCCTGGGTGCTCATATGCGCCATACCAACGGATCCGCGACCTTACGGCCGCGTCCCGGCCGGGTGCGCCGACCTGGCGCGCGGGCGCGGCCGCTCATCCATGCCGCAGGGGTAAAAGCAGCGGCGTGGCTGCCCCGAGTGGACCAGTGCGCCGCCTTTCGCTCAAGGCGGCCGGCGATTGTCGGAACGTGTCGTGCCCGAAAAAAGGGGGGCCTGCGGCGCCTGTCGCCGGGGGCCCCGAGGTACTTACCATGCGAAGTGAGCAAACGCCTTGTTGGCCTCGGCCATGCGGTGGACGTTCTCTCGCGTCTGGATGGCGGCGCCTTCCTTTTTATAGGCGGCCAGGAGTTCGTCGGCGAGGCGTTCGGACATCGGCTTGCCCTTTTTTTCGCGTGCGGCCTGGCGGATCCATCGCAGGGCCAGCGATAGTCGCCGCCTCTGGTTCACCTGCATGGGGACCTGGTAGGTTGCGCCGCCGACTCGCTTTGAGCGGACCTCGATGTAGGGCTTGACGTTGTCGACGGCCTGGGTGAAGACGTCCAGGGGCGGGGCGTCTTTGACCTTCTTGGCGATGATGTCCATGGCGTCGTAGAAGACGCGCTGGGCCACGCTCTTCTTGCCCTTGATCATCATGCTGTTGATGAACTTCTGGACGAGGTCGCTCTTAAAGCGCGGGTCGGGCTTCTGGTGCGTGTGGCTGGCGGTGAACTTCTTGAAGGCCATCGTTCGTCTCCTCATCCGCTGCGAGGCGGTTCTGCAAACGCGCCCATCAAGATGGGCGGCTAAACGTGCTCGGCAAACGCGCCCATCAAGATGGGCGGCTAAACGTGCTCGGCAAACGCGCCCATCAAGATGGGCGGCTAAACGTGCTCGGCAAACGCGCCCATCAAGATGGGCGGCCAAACGTGCTCGGCAAACGCGCCCATCAAGATGGGCGGCTGACGGGGAGTTACTTGGGGGTCTTTGCCCCGTACTTGGAGCGGCTCTGGCGGCGTGCCTCGACTCCGAGGGAGTCGAGCGTGCCGCGGATAATGTGATAGCGCACGCCCGGCAGGTCGCGCACGCGCCCGCCGCGAACCAGCACGATGGAGTGCTCCTGGAGGTTATGATCGACGCCCGGAATATAGGCCGTGATCTCCTTGCCGTTGGAGAGGCGCACGCGGGCGATCTTTCGGAGGGCCGAGTTCGGCTTCTTCGGCGTCATCGTGCGCACCAGGGTGCACACGCCGCGCTTCTGGGGGCACCGGGTGAGGGCGGTGCTCTTCGAGCGCGACTTCTGGACCTTTCGCGACCGGTGAATCAGTTGGTTGATGGTCGGCATCAGTTGCTCTCCGCTCGACTCCTTGAAAACCCGCAAACGCGGATTATAGCACGGCGCAGTGCCGTGCAACAGGCCGCAGGATGCGCCGGGCTGCACGCGCCGGGCAACCGCGGCGGCCGAGGCGCCTGCGCGTGCGGCTACTCCTCCTGCACTTCCTCGGCCGGGCGGTGGACTTCCTCTGCGCCCACGGGGGCGGCCACGGGGGCGGCCTCGGCGGCCGGCTCGGCGTGCAACTTGGCCGCAGCCTCCAGGTACGCCTTGAAGCCCGTCCCGGCGGGCACGAGGTGGCCCAGGACCACGTTCTCCTTAAGACCTATGAGGGGGTCCACCTTGCCGGCCAGCGACGCTTCCGTAAGAACCTTGGTGGTCTCCTGGAAACTGGCGGCCGACAGGAACGATTCGCTCTGGAGGCTGGCCTTCGTGACGCCCAGGAGCATGGTCTTTGCGGTGGCCTGGCGTGGGCGTTTTTTCTTTGGGGGCGCTCCGCCGCCCTGCTCGGCGATGGCCGCCGCCTCGTCGAACTCGCTGCGCAGGACCAGTTGGCCTTCCTCGAACTCGGTGTCGCCGGGGTCGGCGACCTTGACCATGTGGTTGAGGCGCTCGTTTTCTGCGCGGAAGCGGAACTTATCGACGACCTCGCCGGGGAGGAAGTTGGTGTCGCCCGGGCGCTCGACGCGGACCTTGCGGAGCATCTGCGTAAGGATGAGTTCCGGGTGCTTGTCGTCGATCGACTGCTTCTGCGAGCGGTAGACGTTCTGGACCTCGCGGAGCATGTACTTCTGGAGGTCGGCCTCGCCGGCGATGCGAAGGATATCGTGCGGCACGAGCGGCCCGTCCGTAAGTTGGTCGCCCGCGCGGACCTTGTCGCCGGTGTGTACCCTGAGGTGGCGGTCGTGCGGCACGTAGTGTTCCTTTGAGACCTCGGCCTCCGGGTTGCGTACGATGATGGTCATCTTGCCGCGCTTCTTCTCCTGCGAGAGTTCCACTACGCCGTCTATTTCGCTCATGACGGCGGGTTCGCGCGGCTTACGGGCCTCGAAGAGTTCGGTTACTCGCGGCAGGCCGCCGGTGATGTCCTGCGTGCCGCCCATCTCTCGCGGGCGGCGGGCCAGGAGCGTGCCGGGGACGACCTTCTCGCCTTCCTCCACCTCAACGTAGGTGCGGGCGGGGATGTAATGGAACTCCAGGATTTTGCCGCCGGCGTCCTCGACGATGACGCGGGGGTGCAATTCGCCCTTGTGCTCGATGACGAGGCGGCGTTTGTGGCCGGAGCGGTCTTCCTCGACGCGCATCGTTTCGCCTTCCACCAGGTCGGCGTACTTGACGATGCCTTTCTCCTCGGAGAGGATGGGGGCCATGTAGGGGTCCCAGCGGCAGAGGACTTCGCCGGCCTTGGCGGTCTTGCCGTCGTCCTTCAGGAGCGCTGCGCCGAGGGGGACGGCGAAGCGTTCCAGTTCGCGGTCCTTGGCGTCGATGATGAGGACTTCGCCGTTGTGCTTGAGGCTGATGCTGCGCAGGCCGCCCTCGTCCTTGACCTGGACGGCGCGGACGTTGTGGTATCGGACGCGGCCTTCCTGGGATGCGCGGTGCTCGCTGGCGAGGACCGCGCGGCTTGCCGTGCCGCCGATGTGGAAGGTGCGCATGGTAAGTTGCGTGCCGGGTTCGCCGATGGATTCCGCGGCGATGATGCCGACGGCCATGCCTTCCTCGACGAGTTTTCCGGTGGAGAGGTCCACGCCGTAGCACTTTGCGCAGATGCCGGCGGGCGATTCGCACACCAGGGGGCTGCGGACGCGCATGTGGTCGATGCCGAGTTGCTCGATGCGCTCGGCCGCCTTGTTCGTGACGATCTCGCCTTCCTTCACCACGTACTCGTCGGTAATCGGGTCGACGATGCTCTGGGCGGCGACGCGGCCGACGATGGCATCCGACAGGGGCCGGTCAACCTCGGCGCCCTTGTACCAGACTTCCTTCTCAACGGAGTTCAGCGTGCCGCAATCGTGCTCGCTGACGATGACGTTCTGGGCCACGTCGGCCAGTTTGCGGGTAAGGTACCCCGAGTCGGCGGTCTTCAGCGCGGTGTCGGCCAGGCCCTTGCGTGCCCCGTGGGTGGAGGAGAAGTACTCAAGGACGGTCAGGCCCTCGCGGAAGTTGGCCTTGATGGGCGTCTCGATGATAAGGCCGGAGGGCTTGGCCATGAGGCCCCTCATGCCGGCCAACTGGCGGACCTGGTCCACGCTGCCGCGCGCCCCGGAGTGGGTCATAAGGAATATGGGGTTCAGGTGGGGCCGGCCCTCGCGGACGTCGTGCTCCAGTTCCTTCATCATTTCCTGGGTCACCAGTTCGCGTGCGTGCGTCCATTCGTCGATGACCTGGTTGTAGCGTTCGCCGTCGGTGATGGCGCCCTGCTCGTGTGCGCGGTTGATGCGGTCCACTTCCTTCTGGGTGGTTTCGAGGATCTTGCGCTTCTTATCGACCGGCACGCGCAGGTCCTCGGTGGAGAACGACAGGCCCGCCAGGGTGCTCCACCGGAAGCCTAGTTCCTTGATGGCGTCGAGGACCTCGATGGTCTTAGCGCGGCCCAGGAGGCGGTAACAGTCGCTGATGACCTGCGCGCAGCCGCGCTGCACCATCTCGAAGTTGTAGAACGGCATGCCGCGCGGCAGGACGTCGTTAAAGTAAATGCGGCCGACAGTGGTCTCGATGAGCGAACCGGCGGGCGCCTTTTCCGGCGCGCCGGGCTTCTCGGCCACCTTGGCGCCGGCCGGCAGGCGGACCTTGATGGGTGCGTGCAGGTCGATGCGCTTGTGGGCGTGGGCGGCGATGGCCTCCTGGAAGTCCTTGAAGCATTTCCCCTCGCCCTTCAGTCCCGCGCCGCGGCGGAGCGTTGTCAGGTAGAAGCACCCCAGGACGATGTCCTGGCTGGGGCTCATGATGGGCCGCCCGTTGGCCGGGCTGAAGATGTTGTTGGTGCTCATCATCAGCACCGTGGCGTCCACCTGGGCCTCCAGCGACAGCGGCAGGTGGACGGCCATCTGGTCGCCGTCGAAGTCGGCGTTAAAGCCCCTGCACACGAGCGGATGAATCTTGATGGCGTTGCCTTCAATCAGCACCGGCTCGAACGCCTGGATGCCCATGCGGTGCAGCGTGGGCGCGCGGTTCAGAAGGACCGGGTGCTGGTGAGTTACCTCTTCCAGGATGTCCCAGACTTCGCGGTCCTGGCGTTCTATCATGCGCTTGGCGCTTTTGATGGTGTCGGCGTAGCCGAGTTCCTTGAGGCGCCGGATGATGAACGGCTGGAAGAGTTCCAGGGCGATGGTCTTCGGGAGGCCGGTCTGGTGCAGCCGGAGTTCCGGGCCGATTACGATGACGCTTCGGGCGGAGTAATCGACGCGTTTGCCGAGCAGGTTCTCGCGGAACCTTCCCTGCTTGCCCTTTATCATGTCGGTGAGGCTCTTGAGGGGGCGGTTGGAGGAGCCCAGTACGGGCCTGCGGCAGCGAGCGTTGTCGAAGAGGGCGTCGACGGCCGCCTGGAGCATCCGCTTTTCGTTGCGGATGATGACCTCGGGGGCGTTGAGGTCCACGAGTTTCTTCAGGCGGTTGTTGCGGTTCATGATGCGGCGGTAGAGGTCGTTAAGGTCGCTGGTGGCGAAGTTGCCGGAGTCAAGGAGGACCAGCGGCCTGAGGTCGGGCGGGATGACCGGGATGACGTCCAGGACCATCCATTCGGGCTGGTTGCCGGACGAGCGGAGGGCCTCGATGAGTTTCAGGCGCTTGGTGATGTTCTTGAGTTTCTGCTTGGAGCGGGTGGTGTCGAGTTCGCCGCGCAACTGCTGGGAGAGTTTCGCCAGGTCAATGCGTCCGAATGGATGGT
>VGYT01000273.1 GCA_016872895.1 Planctomycetota bacterium | reverse complement strand
TGGCCCCCACTGGTGGTCGGAAACCAACATACACCCAGTGGGGGCTAATTCTACACGGCTCCACAACACATTGCCAGCTCACGATTTGCGAATATCGAGTCGAAATCGTGGCGAGTTATTTAGTGCTGCTTACCCGGTTGCCGCTTGGTTGCTGGCATCCGCGGCGCAAGCCTTGATCAGTCCTGATTTCGCGCCGCTTGATCTGGCGGAGGAATCGGTCTTGATCGCGTGGGGCGATTTCGACGGCAACGGCCTTCCCGGTATTCTGGGGTCGCGCTGCGGCCTTCAGCCAGCGGTTGCGGCCGGATGAGAACGGCTTCCGCGCCGTGCGGACGGCGCCAGGCGAACCGGCAGGGCAACGGAGATGAGCCATTGAAGTCAGAGCAGTGCATGGCCGTGCTGCTCGGCGCTGCGGCGCTGCTGGCGACCGCCTCCGGGGCGCGGGCGGAGAACGACCCTGGTGCGCGGTTCCGCGGCGCGCCCACGTACGACCTGGCGGTCACGAACGTCAGATGGGAAGCCGCCACGGGCCAGCATAGCTATGTGACCTTTGACCTCTCCTGGTCCTTCTCCTGGCGGGTGGCGTGGGTGGAGGAGAACAGCGTCACCGGCACATCGCTCAAGGTGGAAAGCTGGGACGCGGCCTGGGTCTTCGTGAAGTTCCTGCCCGAGAAGGACAAGAAGGAGAGCATCGAGCGCAACCACTGGCGGCACGCCACGCTCTCGTCCGACCCTGCCCACCATGCGATGCCCGCTGGCGCGACGAGCAGCGTCGGCCTGAGCGATGACGGCGCTAAGGGTGTTGGCGTGTTCGTGTACCGCGACGCGGTTGGGCACGGCAGGAACGAGTTCCCCGGCGTCAAGCTCCGCTGGCTGCACGGCGCGGACAGGGTCAACCCGCGCAGGGCTGCCCTGGCGGTGCATCCGATTGCGATGGTCTACGTGCCCGAGTGCCCTTTCAAGTTGGGAACGGGCTGCAAGTCGAAGGTCGCCCCGTTCGCCGACGGCCCCACCCGGCCCATCGTGGGCATGATTCGGGAGGACTTTGCGACGGAGGAATGCGGCAGCTTCACCGATGGCGCCTGGCGGGGTGGCGCCACCGTGCCGTTCCTGGTGGACGCGGCCTGGAGCGGCCCGGTCGCCGAAGGGACAAACGCCCGACGCATCGGGCCTGTCGCCGGCCGGCTCTGGGGCACGCTGGTGTGGGATACTCACAATCGGTGCCCGCAGCTCAACACCATCGGCGTCCCGGGCGCGTTGAACGACGATTTCCCGACGGGCTACAAGGCGTTCTATTGCATGAAGTACGAGCTGACCCAGGGGCAGTACGCGGCGTTCCTCAACTCGCTTCCGCCCGACGTGGCAGCGAGGCGGGCCTTCATCAGCGGCGATGGCCAGAGCGACGCGCCGCCGAAGGTAGACAAGATCGAGGTGAACGTCGGCCCAGGGTATCGCCCCCACGTGATCAAGGAGCAGGATGGCCACACCATCGCCTGCTCGGCAGACAAGATGCCGAGAATCCCGATAGCGCCAGATGCAGGCAAGAACAAGGGATTGGGTGTGGAGGGGGATAGAGACCCTGCCATTGACGCGCTCGTGGCGGAAGCGATGACGGATGACAACAAGCCCAAGCGCCCGCCGGTCTACACCGCCCGAGTGCCGCACAGGGCATGCAACTACCTGTCCTGGCTGGACGGGTTCGCGTACGCCGTGTGGGCCGGGCTGCGGCCGATGACGGAACTGGAGTACGAGAAGGCGTGCCGCGGGCCGCGCCAGCCGGTTCCATGTGAGCGCGCGTGGGGGACAACAGAAGGCACTAAGGCCTTCGGAGCGCTGGACGTGGGGCTGCCCACGGAGCGCTTCACCACGGGGAACCACGCCTCGCCCTTCGAGGGCATGCGCCGCGTCGGCATCTTCGCCACCGCCACGAGCGACAGAGTGGCGTCGGGCGGGTCATATTGGGGCATCATGGAACTCGGCGGCAATGTAGCCGAGTACACGGTGACGCCCGCCATCTCGGCCGGCCGCGCGTTCCGTGGGACGCACGGCGACGGGACGGTGCCCGCCGGCAAGCCCGGCGCCGAGATTCGGCGGGGCGGGACCGGCTACAATGCCAACACCGCAGGCTTCGACACAGCGCCCGCCGACTGGCCGCCAGAGCAGCGGTCACTCCGTGAAGGAACCGATGGCGTCGGCCAGCGGGGCTACGACCACAACCCGGTTTCCGACCGCACTCGAGCCGTCATCCCCTACCACTTCCGCCACCAGATGTCGGGCTGGCGTGGCGTGCGAACGGCGGCGGCGGGGAACCCGCCGCTCAAGGCGAGTCCCAAACCCGCGCTGACAACCCCCCGGCCAGGGACGCCGCGGCCGGAACCCTCCCGCACGGACACAGTCAGGATCACGAATGTCAAATGGGAGGCAAGTAATCAAGAACACAGCATCGTGACATTGGATCTCTCCTGGGACCACTCCTGGCGGGCGGCGTGGACGGAGGCAGCGGAGAGGAACGTCATTGGCGCCCCTCTCAAGGTGGAGAGCTGGGACGCAGCCTGGGTGTTCGTGAAGTACCGGCCGCCGGGTGCGAGCGCCTTCCTGCCCGCGACGCTCTCAACCGATGCCGCCCATCACGCGATGCCCGCCGGGGCGGCCTGCGCCGTGGGCCGGAGCGATGACGGAAAGAAGGGCGTGGGCATGTTCATCTACAGGAACGCGGTCGGGAGCGGCCCGAACGCCTTCAAGAACGTCTCGCTACGTTGGCTCCACGGAACGGACAAGGCGGAACCTCGCGAGGCCACCCTGGCGGCGCACGCCATCGCAATGGTCTATGTGCCCGAGGGGCCTTTCAGGTCGAAGAGTCCCTTCGGCCGCCCGGCGACGCTGATCAACAGCCGGGACGCGGCAGCCAACGGCTATGGGGCGTTCTACTGCATGAAGCGCTCGGTCAGCCAGGGGCAGTATGCGGAGTTCCTCAACTCCGTGGCGAGCGATCTGACGGCCGCCAGCTACAATGCTGAGCGATACAAGGCACTGCCGCACGACGCGGTCAAGCGCCACAGCGCCAGGCTGTACGGTCTCAACGGCTACAGCATCCGCGTAGTAGACGGCGTCTTCGCTGCCGATGCGCCAGACAGAGCGTGCAACTTCCTCTCCTGGCCGGACATTGTGTCCTACGCGGCGTGGGCAGGGTTGCGCCCGATTACTGACCTCGAATACGAGAAAGCCTGCCGGGGGCCGCGCGAGCCGGCGAAAGGCCAGGACGTCTGGGACGGCACCGCCTGCGCCCTGGCGGAGGCCATCGCGAAGACGGTGGCCGGACAGGATGCCTCTTACTGGGGCATCCGCGAGCTGAGCCTGAGCGGCAACGTGCATGAGTGGCCGGGGACGGTCCAGACCGCGTCCAAGGCGGGGCCAGGCGCAGGCTTCAAGGGGACGCACGGCGAAGGGACGCCAGAGGCGCCGGCAGACTGGCCTTCCACCGCGTTCGGCGAAGGCTTCTGGAACGGCGCCTGGATTGGAACCGCGGGGATCAGCGATATTGGGATCTGGGTCGCCGTGGCCGAGATTGACCGCCTCTGGGGTAGCACTTGGTGGGCGGTGGACTCTGACCGCACTGGGCGTTTCGGCGCCCGCGCCGTGCGCACCGCGCCCTGAGCGGAAAGGAGATGACCGATGAACCGACCCATCGCGATGGCGGCGGCGGGGGTCGCCCTGGCGCTGGTGGCCACGTGTTGCCTCGCTGCCGACGCGGGGTCCGCGTGGACCGAGGCGGAATGGAATAGAGAGATCGAGACCGACTGGCTGCTACAGCTCGCCCGGGCCGCGAGCGTGAAGCAGCAGCTCCCGAAGGCGCTGGAACGGGCCGAGCGGCTCTGCGCCGACCTGCGCGGCATGGCGGGCGTTCCCGACCTGAGCGCCGAGGCGACCGCCTTGGAGCGCTTGCGCGCCGAGGTTCAAGCGTCCGAGGCATTGGACCCCGAAGCCGCCAAGGCCATGTACTTCAAGATTCGCCGGGTGGGGCGGGAATTGGCGTTGAAGAACCCGCTCGTGACCGCCAGGCCGATCCTATTCATGATGCGCCATCGTGAAGTCGGGTATATGCTCTACGAGTACCTGGGTTGGTACTACAGCCATGGTCACAATCCGGGAAGTGGGGCCTACAGCCCGGGCACCCCGACGCCGCAGCCGGGCGGCGGCATCTTTGTGCTCGAGCGGCCCGGCCGGAAGCCAGAGGCGAGGCCGCTTCTCTCCGACCCGGCGCTCCTGAAGGGGCATTTCGTCACGCTGTCGGTCTCCTTCGACGCCAAGACGGTCTACTTCGCCTGGGCCGACCCGACGGGCAAGGAGCCATATGCGCTGCCGGGCTATGCGATGGCGCCCGCCGAGCCCGGGGTGAAGTACAACACGTTTCACGTCATGGCGATGGACGCCGACGGTTCGCGCCTGCGCCAACTCACCGACGGGCCGTACGACGATTTCGATCCCTGTCCGCTTCCCGACGGGGGGATCACCTTCATGTCCACGCGGCGTGGGAGCAAGCTCCGCTGCGGAGGCGGGAGCCCGGAGCTGACCAACACGTTGCACCGCATGGACGCCGACGGAAAGAACATCCGCACGTTGTCGTTTCACGAGACCAACGAGTGGCACCCTTCTGTCCTGAATGACGGTCGCATCGTCTTCACGCGATGGGACTACGTGGACCGCAACGCCGCCTGTTTCCAGAGTCTGTGGACCTGCAATCCGGACGGCAGCAATGCGGCGGTCCTCTTCGGCAACTACACGACGCGCCCCAACGGCTGCTACCAGGCCAAGGCGGTGCCGGGCTCGAACAAGGTCCTGTTCATCGGCGGGGCCCACCATTCCAACGTGGGCGGCACGCTGCTGATGCTCGATCCGTCGCGCGCGGCGCTGGACCCGCGGAGCGGCGAAGACCGCGGCGAGGCCATCAAGTGCCTCACGCCCGAGGTCTGCTTTCCCGAGACCCAGGGCTGGCCCAAGAGCTACTACTACAGCCCGTGGCCCCTCTCGGAGAAGCACTTCCTGGTGGCCTACAGCCACGATCCGCTGTGCGGCGGATACACGGGAACCCACCGGGAAACGCAGACCGGGCTGTACTACTTCGACCGCTTCGGCAACCTGGAGTTGCTCTTCCGGCGGCCCGGCATCTCGGCGGCCTATCCGATCCCCTTGGCGCCGCGCACGCCCCCGCCCGTCCGCAGCGCCGACGCACAAGCGGACCTGGGCGCGGAGGGGGAGTTCCTGCTCTCGGACGTGAACAGCAGCCTGCTGCCGATGCCGGCCGACCGCCGCATCGTCGAACTGCGGGTGTTTCAGCTCCTGCCGAAATCGCGGACCGACAACCAGAGCTATCCGCCCATCGGCCATCATTTCGCGTTCGCACCCAATGCGCGGATGCTGTTGGGCACGGTGCCCGTGGAACAGGACGGATCGGCGTACTTCCGTGCCCCGGCGAAGAAGCCGCTCTACTTCCAGGCGGTTGATGCCAGCGGGCGCGCGGTCCAGAGCATGCTCTCCGTCGTCTACCTTCAGCCGGGGGAGCGTCGCAGTTGCGTCGGCTGCCATGAGCCGCCAGGCACGGCGCCCGCGCGCCGCGAAGCGGAGGCGTTTCGCCGCGTGGCGTCCGCCATCCGGCCCGGCCCCGATGGGTCGCTGCCGTTTGGATATCCGCGCCTGGTGCAGCCAGTGCTCAACCGGCACTGCGTCCGCTGCCACGACGGCTCGACGGGCCCCGACAAGAGCAGCCTGGTCCTCAGCGGTGAACCGGACGGCAACAAGGCGCTGGCGTGGAACAAGTCCTACCAGAACCTCAAGCCCTATCTGGGCCTGGCCATGCTGACCGTCAGCCGGCCCGGACAAATCACCGCCGACCGCAGCAAGCTTGCCGCCATCCTGACGAGCGAGGCGCACCGCAAGCATGTGAAGGTGCCGGACCATGACCTCCGGATACTGTACCTTTGGCTGGACGCCAACGCGCCTTTCTACGGGACCTACGAGGAAGAGGGGCTCGCGGCGCAGAAGCTCGGCGCGGCCGTGCCGCCGCCTCGCCTTCAGTAGTCGCAGCCAGGGGCCGGGAGTGCACTGTCGCAGAAGCGTGAAGACAAGGAGACGACCCATGCCACGACTCATCGCCTTTTCAGTACTAGCGGCCGCGTTGGCGGCTTCGGCGGCCGGAGCCGAACTGACTCCCGCCGACGACATCCAGAAGGCGCTCGACGCGGCAGCGCCGGGCG
>VGYT01000272.1 GCA_016872895.1 Planctomycetota bacterium | reverse complement strand
ACCGGCCGCCACGCCCCCCATGCGCCGCGACCGTCCTCAACCTCGTCACATCCCAGTCCCGCCGTGTCATAGTCGGGAGGTTCTTCACCGCTGGGCGGCGGCCCAACCGACTTGCAGATGGGCTGTTTGTAGTGTAAACTTACCCTGACGGGGCAGCAAATCGGTCCGAGGGGTCGATGGAGGGACGGATGCGCACAGCCCTATGTCTGGCCGGTGCCGCCTTGCTGCTGGGCACGCTGGCGGTGGCAGCGGCCGAAGTCGCCCCCGCCCCGCAGCCTGCGGGCGCGCAGCCCCCGGCCAAGGCAAAGAGGCCGGCGCGGAAGCCCGCAGCGAAGGCGCCTGCCCCTGCCCCGCCGGCCGCTGCCGCGCCCGCTCCCGCGGCAGTCCCCGCGTCCGACGCCCAGTTCTTCGGCGAACTCGGTTACAAAGACTGCGCCAGCGCCGCCGACGTGGCGCGGTCGCTGGCGATCTTCGCCAGCGAAGGCAAGGAACCGGGCACCGATTTCGAGGCCGCCCGGGCGTACCTCAAGGGCCGCGGCGTCCTGCCCGACGGCTGGCTCGAGCGGGCCGCGCCGGGCGATCCCGTCAGCAAGTCCAACCTGGCCCGCCTCATCTGCCGCACGCTCGGCATAAGGGGCGGCTTGTGGATGCGCCTCCTGGGGCCGCTGCCCCGGCTGGCGCTGCGGGAATGCGTGTATCACGAACTGATGGCCGGCGGGGCCGACTACGCCCACGTCAGCGGCGGAGAACTGGTCGGCGTCATCGACCGCTGCGACCGCTGGCGCGAAAAAGAGGCCGGCCGACAGGTCCCGCGGCTCGACCCCCGGCCCGCCGCTTCGGAGGACAAGAAATGAGAACACTCGTGGCAATCCTCGCGAGCCTGGCGCTGGTCGCGGCGGCAGCAGGAGCGCCTGCCGCCGACACGCCTGCGGCGCCTGGGCCTGCCCCGACGGCGCCCGCCACGGCAGCCCCCGCGCCTGCTCCCGCCAAGCCGGCCGCCGAGACGAAGCCTGCGGCAGGGGCGCCCGCCGCGGAAGCAAAGACGCCCGAAAAACTCATCGCCGTCGTCAAGAGCGTCGAAGGCACAGTCGAGACCCGGCCCGCCGTCGGCCAGCCCTGGGTCCCCGTGAAGCCCGGCGACCAACTGGCCGAGGGGGCGGACCTGCGAACCGGATTCCGCGCCCGCTGCGTCCTGGACATGAACAAGAACACCGTGCAGGTGGACCCTCTGGCCGTCGTCCGCATCGGCGAACTGCGCAAGGAGGGTGACACGGTACGCACCCGCATCCTCCTTAAGCAGGGCAGCACCGACGCGAACGTCGAGCGCGGCGGGCCGAAGAACGATTTCGCCATCGTCACGCCCACGGCCACCCTGTCCGTGCGCGGAACGCACGGCGTGCACGCCGACTTCTTCCACGGCTTCGGCGGCAACTACGGACTGACGGGCGACGGTCTGACGTTCCTGATGAACAACAGCACCGGCCAGCATACCGGCATGGGACCGGGCCAGAACTCGAACGACAACGCCGCGCCGCCGTTCTACACACAGCAGCAGAACTTCCTGCCGACCAACATCGACCCGCACGCCTTCGAGCCGAACGAACAGAACGCGAACGGGCGGTGGCACACGTCGATGCCTGCGCCGCCGGCGCTCGGCGGCTCGTCCGGGTCGCCCGTGCTGAACCCGACCCAGCAGGCCAACGAGCAGCAGCCGCCGCCGCCCAGGCCGAAGGACGATTACGGCGGCTACGATTACGGCCCGCCGCGGTAGCGCAGCAGCCGACCCCGGGGGAAACCTGACTTGGCCCTGACCAGCGGCGCAAGGCCGATGGTGTTCCGTCGGGCACGCCTCGGGGTGGCCCTGCCGCTCGCCTTCGCCCTGGGCGCGGCCGCGGCGGCCTTCACCACGCTTGAGCCCCACGGCCGCGCGCTTGAACTGACGGTCTCCGACACTTTCCGCGGCCTATCGCCCCTGCCCGAAGAAGCGCATGCCGCCGTGCCCGTCCCCGTGACGGTCATCGCCATTGACGACCGCGCCATGCAGCGCTTCGGCCACTGGCCCTGGGCCTGGAGCCGCCTGGCGGAGGTCACCGACCTGCTGCACGAACTGGGCGCGCGGCTGATGGTAATGGATATCGAGTTCCTGGAGCGCGACCCCGACCGCGTGGTCGAGGAAGTCGCCCCCGACGGCCGCACAGAGCAGCGCATCGAGAAGACCGTGCCGCGCCTGGTCGAGAGCATGCGCGGGGCCGGGAACGTCCTGGCGCCGTTCAGCCTGTACATCCGCGGGCGCCCGGGCGCAGAACGGGGCGGCGAGGCCGCACGCCTGGCCCCTGACGACCTCTCCGGGGCGCCCGCCGTGCCGGCGGCCCTGGCGCGCCACGCCGTTTCCTTCGACTGCGGTCCCGCCGGGCCGGCCGCGTCCATCTTCCGGGCCGAGGGTTTCCAGCCTATGCTCCCCGAGATCGGCGAAGCCTGCGCAGGCTCAGGCTACACCAGCATCCTGCACGACCCGGAGGACATGAAGGTGCGGCGTGTGCCGCTGGTCGTCCGGGCGGGGGAGCAGGTTTTCCCCCACCTGATGCTCGAGACAGCCGGCCTGTGGCGCTTCGGCCCGGGCTACCGCACGCGGATGGCCGAGGAGAGGTTCTTCCTGGAGTCGGCCGACGGGAAGGAATCGGTGAGCGTCCCCGTGGACGGCCACGCCCAGGTGGAACTCCGGTGGCGGAGCCTGGAATCCCTCAAGGGCATCTCCATCGTGCCTTTCGTGTCGGCCGTGGAAGACCGCCGCCGCTATGCAGGGGTTCTCGCGCAACTGGACAACCTGTTTCCGGACGAGGGCTGGTCGGCAGCCCGCCGCCGCCTGGACGAGGCCCGCCGCGCAGACGCCGCGGCGCCGACCGGCCAGGCAGCGCCGGCCGGGCAGGTGACGGGGCCGCGCGGCGGGTCTCCTGACCCGCCGCGGGCCGGCCAGGCAGCGGCGGCGGCCAACGTCCGCGACCTTCAGAAGGCCCTGGCCGCCATCGAGGAACGCCTGGCGATGAACCTCGCCGCGGCGGCCGGCGACCCCGCCGCCGCTCAGCCCGCCGACCAGCGCGGGCGCCGGCTCCGCGCACTGGCCGCCGAGCACCTGGAGTTCCTCGGCACGTACCACGACCCGGAGGAGGGCATCGACGCACTCCTGGCACGCCTGCGCAGCCGCGTGGCCGGACGCATCTGCATCATCGGCCACCACGCCTCCGGAATGGACCTTCATGCGACGCCCATCGGCATCGACGTTCCAGGCGTGAACGTGTACCCGGCGGGCGTTCAGACGATCCTGTCGGGCGTGGCCTTCCGCCACCTGCCGACGGCCGCGCAGTGGGCCGTCATCATCCTGGCAGCCGGACTGGTGGTGAGCACGCTGCACCTCAGCACGTGGCGCGGCATCGCGGCTACGCTGGTGCTGTCGGTGGCGGTCGTCTCGGCCGCAGCCGTCGCCTCGGCGGAGGCCACCCTGCTGCTGCCCGTGGCCGGGCCGGTCCTGGGCATCGTCATGGCCTTCGCAGGCGTGTCCGCGTACCGGCAACTGACGGAGGCCAGCAGCCGCCGCTGGCTCACCCGCGCATTCCAGCAGTACACCGGCGCAGAGCACGTGGATGAACTGCTGCGCGACCCGGAACGGCTGCGCCTGGGCGGCGAGCGGCGGGAAATCACCTTCCTCTTCAGCGACATCGCCGGATTCACCACCATGGCCGAGAAGTACCAGCCGGAACGCCTCGTCGCCCTCCTGAACCACTACCTCTCGGCCATGACCGAGATCCTCATGGCCGAACGCGGGGCGCTCGACAAGTACGAGGGCGACGCCATCCTGGCCATGTTCGGGGCGCCCATCCCGGCGCACGACCACGCGCTTCGGGCCGTGCGCGCGGCCCTCGCCATGCGCGACGCCCTGCCGCGGGTCAACGACGAACTCGTCCGCATGGGACTGCTCGCCCCCGGCACGCGACTGGCAATACGCATCGGGTGCGCCACCGGGCCGGCCATCGTCGGCAACTTCGGCTCGGAGCAGCGCTTCAACTACACCGCCATGGGCGACACAGTGAACCTCGGCAGCCGCCTGGAAGAGGCCAACCGCCACATGCGCAGCCACGTCCTCGTGCCGGAGGCGACGGCGGCGGCGTGCGGCGATGCGGTGCTTTTCCGCCGCTTCGGCGAGGCCCGCATCCGCGGCAAGGAAAAGCCGGTGGCCATCTACGAGCCGCTCGCCCTTGAGCCTGCGCCGCAGGACATCAAGACGGCCGCCGACGCCTTCGGCCGCGCTGTCAACGCACTGGCCGCACGCGACACCGCCGCCGCCGAGGCCGCCCTCCGCGAACTCCTGGCCGCGCGCCCGGACGATGGACCCGCACAGGTTCTGCGCGAGCGCATCGCCGCCGCCCGCGACGGCCGCCAGCCGCCCGACGAGCCGTGGAACCTTGCGCAGCCGAAATAGTTCGCCAGTTATCCACAAGCGGGGCCGGGCGTAAGTGCCGCATGGTGCGCGGCTTATGCGGAAGGCACAAGATTCCGCAATTAATCGCTTGACAATTTCCTGAACGCAGGCCATATACGAAGTGCGCGAGGTCACTTCGTTCATGTGCCGGTACGATGTTGCCGGCGCGAGCATGGCGGCTGTCGGCGAGTGCGCGGGGGGACCTGATACGCAACGTTAATCCATGGGAAATGAAGGGCGGCTTCGCCGCCTTTCAGACGCGGCAGCGGCTTCCTACCCCTCGGTCGCTGCCGCAATTTTTCTCCGACCCTTTGCCCTCAAGACCGGCGTGCAAGCACGGCTTGCATTCCGCACGGCGGGTCGCAGTTTACCCGCCGGGGCGGGTACCCGCCGCGCAGCACGGCGCGAAGCAGTGATGCCGGGGCATCGCCCCGGCCTGCTTCTTACGGCACGCCAATATCCATGACGCAGATCTCAACTTCGCACGGCCGTCCGGCCTCCGTCGGCGCCGCCGAGGCGTAGAAGGCCGACACGTAGGGCGCGGCCTCGCCGCCCGGGGGGGGCGACCAGTAAATGACCGCGCTTGAATCGCGCAGGTTCGTCGTTACCACGCTGCCCGAGAACTCGGTCACCAGTATCTCTGCGCCGCCCTCGCTTAGGACCTGCGGCCCCACGTACACCCACCACCCGTCGTCGGCGGTAAGCGGCGGGCCGTCGGCGCGGCGCGACAGAAACCGGGCCGCCGGCGTCCGCGCCTCTTTGCCCTCCGCGTCGCGCACCACGACCGTGATGAAAAACACTTCGTCGCTGCTTGACCGCCGCCCCACCGGCGGCCGCGCGCGGTCTTCCCCCACCGCCTCCGGCCGCACGCCCGGCAGAAGGCCCATCTTCTCCAGCGCAGCCGCAACGTCGCGCACGGAGCACTCGGTTACAAGAACCGACAGGCCGCGATGCTTGCCTTCGGCCGACAAGAGGCGCTCAACCACCCCCCGGGCGCCCGTGAACCGCGCCGGGATGCGCACGCTGCGGGCCTTCTCGTCCACGCGGACCGGCGGAACGGGGGCCGCCGGCGTATCAGAGCCGCGACCGTGAGGGAGCGGCGCCGCAGCCGCGGGCACCGGCGGCACGAGGTCGTCCGTCCCGCGAACAACCGGCGCAAAGCGGTCGTCCCGCACCGCCGTGCGGGGCGAATCCGTCATCGCCGGTCCCACGCACCCGACCATCGCCGCCGCCAACACGCACGCCGCCAACACTGGACGCATCGAACCTCCTCTCGGCCCACCCTGGCCTGGCCGCCGGCAGGCAGGGGCGGGCGACGCCCCACCTTGGGCGGGACGGCCGGCATGCCGGGCCGCCCCTCGCCGCCCTCAATGCTTCTCGCCAACCGCCCCTATCAACTGAACCAGGGGCGCAAAAAGTCCCACCACGACAAGGGTCACGCACGCCGCCGCCAGCAGGATGGAAACCATGCCGAACACCGCAGCCGCAACGGCCACTGCCAGAGAGCGGCCCCCGACCGATGCCAAGACCGGCGCGCCCACTGCCGCCGCCAGTGCCGGAGCGAACATAAACCACCAGGTCCGCACTGCGCCGGCCGCAACGATGACCAGCATCGTGGCGACCGGCAAGCCGCTTTCTATCTCGAACCTCTCGAAGATCTCCTCAAACCGGGGCACGATAAACACAAGCACGCCCAGGAGGACCGCCCACGCGGCGCCCCCCAGGAGGCCGAACAGGACGCCCATGGCTCGAATGAGCCAGGCCCGCGCCGTCGCCCCTTCCTCCGACTGCGCCATGTGCCCGCCCTC
>VGYT01000271.1 GCA_016872895.1 Planctomycetota bacterium | reverse complement strand
TTTTCCTTGTCGCGGGGCGCGGCGGCGACGGCGCAGGTGCCGGAGAAGGAACCCTCGGCCTTCCGGCCCGATGCGGCCACGTCCAGGTCAATCCGCCAGTGCACGTCGGGCCAGTTGGAGTCGGTCACCGCGTGGGCGTGCGCGGCAAAGCGGATAGTGCCCGCGAGTTTGCCGGCGGATTCCTTCAGGCCGGAGACGTCAGCGTCGCGGAAGTCGCGGAAGGCGTCCGTGTGGCTGAGGGCCATCGCCTGGACCGCCC
The DNA here is from genome assembly GCA_016872895.1 of Planctomycetota bacterium. GTDB lineage: Bacteria > Planctomycetota > Phycisphaerae > FEN-1346 > FEN-1346 > VGYT01. Next base: position 6,087 of record VGYT01000271.1, on the reverse strand, counting down.
GCCCCCCGCGCGTCCACACGTACAGGGCGACATCGCTGAGCGGGGCCTTGCCCTCCTTCTCGGCAAAAGCCCCCGGCAGGTTGAGCACCCAGCGGACGTACTCGCCCTCGGGCCGCTCGACGCGCGGCACAACCGGCGCGCTGGCGGCCGCCTGCCATCCGAGCAGGAACAGCGCCGCCGCCGCGACCAGACGCCGCACCACTTCCAGCCGCACGGGCATCCTCCTTGCCTCGCGCCCGCCGCCAGCGCGGCCACAGGCGCTATTATGCCCCGGCCGCGCGCGCTTGACAAGCGGTTCCCAAAAGGTTACCCATGCGTACGCACCCCCCTGGGAACCGCGGTGAGGACCCTGCGGCGGTTGCCGCAGCGGGCCGCCGGTGGACGAAGACCGCCAAGCCGTGGCCGGCGGGCATTGACGAGTGGTCGCACTGGGACCACGGCCCCGGCCGCAAGGCAAGGAGAATGTTGAATGTGAAATATTGAATATTCAATATTGAGTATTCAATATTTAATATTCTCCTCGCCTTTGCAGCGGCGGCGCGTGCGTGGGAGGAAGCAATATGAAGGCAGCGGTCAGCGCTTTGGTGGTTGCCATCCTGGTTGCCGCCGGCGCGGCGCGCGCCGCCGACGCCCCGTCCGCGAAGCAGATTCTGGCCGAGACGGGCGTGAAGGGCGGACTGGTCGTCCACCTGGGCTGCGGCGGTCCCGGCGCGGCCGGACTGACGGCGGCGCTGCGGGCCGGCGAAGGATTCGTGGTGCACGGCCTTGACCCGGACGCCGCAGGAATCGACAAGGCCCGCGAGCACATCCAGTCGCTCGGACTCTGCGGCCCGGTGTCGGTCCAGCACTGGACCGACCCGCAGCGCCTGCCGTACGCCGAGAACCTCGTGAACCTGCTCGTGGCCGAGGACCTCGGCAGCGTCCCGATGGCCGAGGTCATGCGCGTCCTGGCGCCGCTGGGCGCGGCCTATGCCAGGCAGGGCGGCCGGTGGACGAAGACCGTCAAGCCGTGGCCGGCGGGCATGGACGAGTGGTCGCACTGGGACCACGGCCCCGACCGCAACGCCGTGTCGCAGGACGTCCTCGTCGGTCCGCCGCGAGAACTCCAGTGGACCGACGGCCCGGCCTGGTCCAAAAAGCACTGGGGGCCGCGCATAAGCGCCATGGTCACCGCGGGCGGCCGCCTGTTCTGCGTCCAGGACGAGACGCCCACGTCGCTCTTCAATATCGACGCCCGCTGGGTCCTCCTGGCGCGCGACGCATTCAACGGCGTCGTTCTCTGGCGGCGCGAGTTGCCGCAGTGGAGCGCCGCCGGCTGGGGACGCGTCGTGCGGCGAGAGACGACCCCGGCGGTTCCCGAGGGGCTCGTCCTGGGCGTGTGGGGCGAATTGTCCGGCGGCGCGGGCGTCCGCGACGCCATGGACGTCATGGCGGCGGCGGGAGACCGCCTCTACCTCCCCCTGGCGCTCGACGCACCGCTGTCGGGCCTCGATGCCGCCACGGGCAAGGTCCTGCGAACCTATGAAGATATCGCCCCCGTCCAGCAGGCGGCGTGCGCCGAAGGCGTGCTCCTCATCGGCGGCAAGACCCAGGTCGCGGCCGTTGACCCGGAAACCGGCGGAAAAATGTGGGCGATGCCGGGCGGCAACGTCGTCGCGAAGGACGGCCGGGCGTACCTGACGGCCCCTCGCGGCCGGTCAGTCGTCTGCGTGGACCTGAAGAGCGGCCGGCAGGAGTGGGAGGTCGATTTCGCCCGGGCGCTGCGCGAGACCGGCGGCAAGCCGATCTCCGATAAGGCCGCCTTCTCGGGCCCCTTGCAGGCCGGCGGCGGCATCGTCCTGGCCGAGAGCCGCGAGGGCAGGATCAGCCAGACCTTTGCCCTCTCGGCTGCGGACGGCAAGCCCCTGTGGCTGAAAGGGTTCGGCGGACAGCCGTTCGTGAGAGGCTCCGGGGCGTTCTTCATCGGCGGCCTGATATGGACCCTCGATTCCGGCAAGGGCCTCCTCGTCGCCTGGGACCCGCGGACGGGCGATCCGAAGAAGGAAGTGCCTGCCCCGGGAATCCGCTACGTGGGGCATCATGCGCGGTGCTACCTGGCCCGGGCCACCACCCGCTACGTCATCGCCAAGGAGCGGGGCGCGGACTTCGTGGACCTCGGCTCCGGCGAGGTGTTGTGGCACAACTGGCTGCGCGGCCCGTGTCACAGGGGCGTCATGCCGGCCAACGGACTCCTGTACGCCGGGCAGCACTCCTGCCGCTGCTACACCGAGGCGGCCCTTCACGGGTTCTACGCCGTGGCCCCGAGCCGGACGAAGGGCAGGGCGGCGCCGGCGGCTGCCGATGAGGACCCGTCCGGCCGCCTGGTGCGCGGCCCGGCCTACGAAACAATCCGCAGTCCGCCTCCGGCAGACCTTCGGCGGACAAGTGCCGGGCCGGCAGCGCGCGATTCCGACGACTGGCCGACGTACCGGCACGATCCGATGCGCAGCGGCGCAACGCCCGACGCCGTCGCCGACGGCCTGGCGCCGAAGTGGTCCGCCTCGCTGCCCGGCCGCCCGACCGCCCCGGTTGTTGCCGGAGACCGCGTCTTCGCGGCGGCGATCGACTGCCACACACTCTACGCCCTCGACGGCGAGACGGGCAAGGTCGCCTGGCGGTACGTCGCGGGCGGCCGGGTGGATTCCCCGCCGACGATTCACGGCGGCCTTGCGCTCTTCGGCTGCCGCGACGGCTGGGTCTACTGCCTGCGCGCCGACGACGGCCGCCTCGCGTGGCGGTTCCGGGCGGCCCCACGGGACCGCATGGTCGGGGCCGGCGGACAACTTGAATCGGCCTGGCCGGTGCCCGGCAGCATCCTCGTCAAGGACGACGTGGCGTACTGCGTCGCCGGGCGCTCCTCGTTCCTCGACGGCGGCTTGTATGTGCATGGGCTGGATTCGCGCACCGGCCGCCTCCTGCACACGCAGCGCCTCGACGGCCCCTGGCCGGGGCCGGAAGTGGGAACCAGCCCGCAGACGCCCAACCGCGGCTTCATCATCCCCGGCGCGCTGCCGGACGTGCTCGCGGCCGACGCCGAGAGCATCTACCTGCGCCAACTGCGCTTCGACCGCACGCTCCGCAACATGGAAGACATGCAGCCGAACTTCTACGCGGCCACGCCGACGTCGCCCGAGAGGGGCGGCGGCGACCACAAGTACTATGACGATCACGTCGAAGGGCCGGTCCGCCACGCCCTCTTCACCGACCCCGCCTGGTTCGGCCGCTCGTTCTTTCAGAACTTCCCCGGCCTGCGTCTGTACGCCACGACCGGCCTCCTGGACGACTCGTGGCATCGGCGCATGTACTGGGCATACGGTCAGGTGGTAGGGCAATACATCGTGTTCAGCGGGCCGATGGGCTACGCCGTGCAGGTCTTCGCCACGAGCCCGCGCGAAGGCGGCTTCAACGCGGGCGACGGCTACGTGGTCTATGCCGGTCTCTCGGCCGCGCGCGAGGGCGACAGGAAACTCTTTGCCCTGCGGCCGGACGAATCGAAGTGGCGGGTGCGGATCCCCCTTCGTCCCGTGGCGATGGCCCTGGCGGGCGACCGGCTGCTCCTGGCCGGGCCGCCCGACCTGGCCGACCCGAAGGAGGGCCTCGCGGCCGTTGAAGGCCGCAGGGGCGCCCTGGTGTGGGCGGTGTCCGCGGCCGACGGCCGCAAGGCGTCCGACATGCGCCTCGATTCGCCGCCGGTCTTCGACGGCATGGCCGCAGCGGGCGGACGCCTGTTCTTCGCCTGCGTCGATGGCGCCGTGAAGTGCTATGCCGGCCGATGACCGGCCGGCGGAAGGGCAGAGGAACGGCCCTCGGCCCGCTGCCGGCCGCGAGGCCGTCGGTTCCCACGCGGCGCGCCGGCAATTCTTGCCATGGGAGAAACGCAATGACAGCCAACTTGCGGAAATGGCCGCCCCTGCTTGCGGCAATGCTGACGGTGCTCGGTTCCGCGGCGGCCGCCCCTCCGCCCGCCCAGGCGCCCGGCTCCGCCCGCGGCGCCGCCGCTCGCTCCGCAGCCGCCCAGGCCCGCGCCGCAGGCCAGGCCGACGCCGCTGCGCAGATACTGCGGTTGTCGGGGGTCTCCGGCGGACTGGTCGTCCACGTCAACTGCGGCGACGGGGCGATGACGGCCGCCCTGCGGGCCGGCCCGGGCTGCCTCGTCCAGGGCCTCCTGGCCGATGCAGCCAGGGTCGATGGCGCCCGCAAGACCGTCAGGGACGCCGGCCCGTACGGCCCCGTCTCCGTAGTCCGATGGGACGGCGGACGCCTGCCGTACGCCGACAACCTGGTCAACCTGCTCCTTCTGGACGAGGGCCCCGCGCCCGCCCCGGAAGAGGTCATGCGCGTGCTGGCGCCCCTGGGCGCGGCCCTCACGAGGGGCAGCGACGGCGCGTGGGCGAAAACCGTCAAGCCCTGGCCGAAGGATATAGATGAGTGGACGCACTCCCTCCACGGCCCGGACGGCAACGCCGTGGCGCGCGACCGCCTGGCCGGCCCTCCGCGGCACATGCAGTGGACGGCCGGCCCGCTCTGGGCACGCAGCCACGGCTGGACGCCCAGCGTAACCGCCATGGTCTCCAGCAGCGGGCGCCTCTTCTCCATCTGCGACGAAACGCTCACCGGCGTCGACGGCACCGTGCCCGACAAGTGGTTCCTCGTCGCCCGCGACGCCTTCAGCGGCGTCCTCCTGTGGAAGCGGCCTGTGCCCGACTGGGGCTCGGCCAACTTCAGCGGAACGCCCGACAGCAGCGGCCGCTTCACGATGCCCCCCCAGGCCGGCAAGCGCCTCGTCGCCGTCGGCGACACGGTTTACGTTACGCTCGGCGCGGCTGCTCCCGTCACGGCGCTCGACGCCCGCACCGGCCGCGACCTGCGGGTTTACCCGGAGACCGCGCGGGCCGATGAAATCCTCCTGAGCGACGGGCGGCTGATTGCGGCGCTGGCCGAGCGGGCCGGCGCCGAGGGCGCACCGCCCGGCAAGCAGGTCTGCGCCCTCGACGCCGCCACCGGCCGCCTCTTGTGGAAGAAAGGCCCGTTTGCCTCCGTCCGCGCCACCGTGCGGCAGGACCCGTTCGGCCGCCTCGAACTGGCCGCCGGCGACGGCCGGGTATTCCTCCTGACCGAGACCGCCCTTGAGTGCCTCGACCTGGCCGCAGGAGACCGGCGCTGGCGCATCGACCGCCCGGCGCTGCCGGAAAGTGCCGTCACGCGCCTGGGGTTCGCCGGCGTCTTCGAGTACCGCCTGGCCGTCGTCGTGTATCAGTCGGGCGTCGTCCTGCTCGCCCAGCCGGAGCCGAACACGCCGCACACCTATCACACCATGCCCGGCACGCTCTACGCCTTCGACGCCGCAAGCGGGCGGCAGATGTGGAAGCGCGCCTACGGCGGCTGGGGCCACTGCACGCCCCCCGACGTGTTCGTCATCGGCGGCGCAGCATGGACGCATGAACATGCACCCGCGGAGTACGGCCCCGCCCCCGCCAACGGCCTGATGGCCAGGAACCAGGCGGACATCGACTACCGCATCCAGGCCCTGGACCTTAAGACCGGCCAGGTCATCCGCCGGATATCCACCAGGGACATCTTCAACGTCGGCCACCACCATCGCTGCTACCGCAACAGGAGCACCGAGCGCTTCCTCATGTCCACGCGCCACGGCGACGAGTTCGTCGACCTGGCCTCCGGCGAGAATTACCAGAATCACTGGGTACGCAGCGGTTGCCTCCTCGGCCACCTGCCCTGTAATGGACTCATCTATGTGGCGCCGCACCCGTGCCAGTGCTACATCGAGGCGAAACTGAGCGGCTTCTGGGCCCTTGCTCCGGACAGGGGCGCGGCGCCCGCGCCGACTTCCGCCGCGAACGCCGCCGCCTCCGCCGCCGGGCCCCCCGCCGCACCCGCCGCCGGCCGCCTGGCCGATCGCCTGGAAAAAGGCCCCGCATACGATGCCGCAGCCCGCAACCCGCAATCCGCAGTCCGCAATCCCGACGACTGGCCCACCTACCGCCACGACGGCCTCCGCAGCGGCGCAACCGAGTCGCCGGTCGCCGGGCC
>VGYT01000270.1 GCA_016872895.1 Planctomycetota bacterium | reverse complement strand
CCCTGTTCCGGTCAAAATCGATCAAAAACGTTCAAAAAGCGCGCGATTTTGCCTTACCTATCTTAACATTTCGGCCCTCCACCCCCTCTGGCGCTAGCGCCAGGGCCGTTTTGGCCCTCCGAAAGGGGTCAAAAAGCCCGTTTTCGGGGCGCGCCGGCGCGGTCAAAAAGTTATCCACAGGCAGGGCAGCGGCTGGAATCGGGCATGGTTCAATGCCCCCGGCACCGCCGGGGGATGATCGGCCCGCACCATCCATCCCCACGCGGTGCGTGGGGCTTGTTTGAACCATGCCGGGAATCGGGATTCGGGAATCGGGGAAGGGCAGCGGCGAGTTCAGCCGGCCGCCTTGGCGGCTGCGCGTCCCACACCCGAGCCCGGAACCTGGAACGGGCGTTACGGGCCGGCCTTCGGCGGCGGCTTCTTGGGGCCTTCCATGCCGAAGAATTCGAGGGCTTCCTTCTTGGCCTTGACCTGGCGGATGCGGGTCTCCAGGGTGTCGGGCCAGTATTTCTGCTCGAACTTCTCCTTGATGGACTCCAGCAACCTGATGACCTCTTTGAAGTCCTCGGCCTTTTCGCGTGCGGCGGCCTGACCCAGGATGTCGGCGACGGCGGCGGCGGCCTGTTCGGGCGTCATGCCGGCGGAGGGGGGCGGCGTGGGCGGCGTGGGCGGCGTGGGCGCCGGCGGCTTGGCTGCGGCCAGTTGCGTCTCCAGGTCGCGGATGACCTGGTCCACGTTGAGGTGTTTCTGGACGATTTCCGCCGGGTACGTGCCGGCGATCTGCTTGTAGAGTTTCAGGGCGTCGGCGAGTTGTGCGGCGGTCTTGGCGGCGGCGGCGCGGCCGAGGTCGGCCAGGAGTTTTTCTTCCTGCTGCCTGGCGCGGGCGGCCCGCACCTGGTCCTCGCGGATGGTGCGTTCCATTTTGTCGACGGCCACGCCGAGGGAGGCCAGCCAGGTGCGGTCATCCTGGCCGATGTTCCGCAGGACGGCCAGGGCGTCGTCGAATTTCTGGTCGGCGGCCATGCTCTCGGCCATTTCGAGGCGTTCCTTGAGTTTGGCCAGGTGTTCCTTGCGTTCTTCCTGGGCCTTCTGCGCCAGGAGGGCCTGTTTGCGGGGTTCCCAGGTGACCTTGTCGCCGGTCTTGTCGATGATGGCGTCGTAAATCTGGATGGCGCGGGCGTAGTCGCGTGCGTCGGCGGCGGCGCGGGCGTCGGCCAACTGGCGGTTCACCCACTCATCGCCCGTCTTGGCTGTGCCGCCGCCGTCGGCGCCGGGGCCGACGCCGAACGCTCCGCGAATGCTGTCGCGCAGGCCGGGGGCGACGAACCAGACGACCACGGCAGCCAGGAGCAGCGGTATCCAAGTCAGGACCAGGATGAGCCAGAGTTGCGGCTTGCCGCGCCTGGCGGCGGCAACGCGGCTGCGGCGCTCTGTGGCGGCGGCGGGGGCCTCGGCGACGGCGGCGGCGGCCGCGGCCGCAACCTCGCCGCGCATGGCCGGGCCGGGCTTCGGCGTCTCCGACGGCGCCACGGACACCACCGCCTCCGGCCTCGGAGCGAACGCCGGCGGCATCGAGACGGCCGCCGTCGGGGCCGGGGCCGCCGTTGTCGCCTGCGCCAACTGCTTCTCCATCTCGTGCGCCGCGCGGTGCACCGGCTCCTTCACCAGGTCCGGCGGCACGCCCGGCCGCGGCTCGGCCGGCAGCGTGTTCATGTTCAACTGGCACCGCGTGCAGTAGGTGTCTTCGGGCTTGGCCTCGGCGAAGCAGTGCGGGCACATGCCGAGGTACTTGGCCAGGCGCGGCGCCTCGGCGGCGTACAGCCAGTCCTGGTGGGTGGTCGGGCCGCGGACGACCGAGTCGGGGCGTATGCGGCCCTTTTCGATCATCTTGATGAGCGTCTCGAACGTTACGCCGCGGCCGCTCGGGTTGCGCGAGTCCAGGTAGAACCAGTCTCCCATGACTTCGCGCGATGCGCGGCGGACGGCGAGCGAGAAGGAGGTCTTGCACTGCGGGCATCGCTCTTCCGAGCGGGGTATGACCTGCCCGCAGTAAACGCACGGGGCCTGGTCGCCCTGCCAGGGCGACTGGCCGCCGGAGGCCTGGGTTGTGGCGTCCATTGACGTCCTCGTCGGCGGGACGGAACTCACGGGGCGGTATGCCCCTGTCCCTGCCGCCAGCGACCGTGATTATAAGGTCCGCCGGCCGCCCGTGTCAATCAACGTTGTCCGCGGCCGGTAGTTTCGGCGAAAACGGGCCGGGAAGCGGCCTTTTTCCGGCCCCCATTTTTGCTTTTTCGCATTTATGTGTTATAATCCCCCCGGAGATAAGGGGGTTGGGCAAGGCACCGGGTCCTTTTCGACCTCTTGCTTTCCCAGCCAGGCAGCGGTGTACCGGTTGCCGCCTCGTGCAGATGGGAGTCTGCCTAGCGCGGCGGGGGGAACGGCGTCGGACACCGCAGGAAAGGTCCTTTCTGTTCCGAGGGGAGGTTCCGTCATGCGTCTTGTGTTGCGAGGGGTATGTGTCGCCATTCTGGCCGGGTTCCTGGTTGCGTCCGCAGCGTCCGCCGCAACGATTCAAGATGTGGTGGCCAACACCCTGCCGAAACCGGACGAATGGTACAACTACGGCTACGGCACGAGCGGCTACTCGCTCATGTGGAACCAACTGGGGCCGGACGGTAAGACCCTGCTGCCCACGGGGCGGCCGACTGGCGACTACACCGGCTCCTGGGAGGGGAACCCCGGCTGGCTGCGGTTCCAGTCGGGACTGCCCGGCACCGGCGGCAGCGGCAACGGATACACGCCCCCCGGCGGGCCGGAAGGCGATGTCATCACCCGGTACTTCACCCTGGAATCGACCGATGCCGACCGCACGTTTGATTTTTCGGTGCTCTTCTACGACCCCGGCCTGGATGCCGCCATCGCCGGCACCGACGCGGTGGCCCGCGTCATCCTGACGGGCGACTTCGGCACGACCGGCGATAACTCAAAGACGCTCACCGCCGCCGAGGTCCGTGCAGGGACGATGGTCACCTTTACCGTGCTGGCCGAGGCGGCCGAGAAGGTCGTCGTGACCATCGAGACGGTCGACACCTACGCCGCAGGCTTCTTCCTGGATAACGTGACGGGCGGCGTGCCGGAACCCGCCACGCTGGCCCTGGTGGCCCTGGGCCTGGGCGGGATGGCCCTGCGGCGGCGGAGGTAGCGCCCGCTTGAGAGGCTCCCCTGGCGTGAACTTACGGGGCGGCCCTGGAGGCCGCCCTTTTTCTTGCGCGGATAATGCCACGGCTGCGGGCTGCATCAGAGCCGCGACCGTAGGAATCAGAGCCGCGACCGTGAGGGAGCGGTGTTGTTGGTGTGCGCACGCCACGGCACCGCTCCCTCACGGTCGCGGCACTGATACGGCGCCGCTCCCTCACGGTCGCGGCACTGTTTATTGTTGCGCGGCGCCGGCGCGGTGGCTTTTGCGGGGCGGGGGGCGTATAATCAGCCGCTCTACGGCCCATGAAAAAGCCCCTGTCCTTGCCGAGAAGAGAAAGTCCGGCCGCCGGCGCGGCCGTTGTGCGCCGGCGCATCCGCGTGCGCGGAATCGTCCAGGGGGTGGGCTTCCGGCCGACGGTTTACCGCCTGGCGGCCGAGCGCGGGCTGGGCGGGTGGGTCCTGAACGACGCCGAGGGCGTGCTGATTGAGTTGGAAGGGCCGCCAGGGCGCATCGACGACTTGGTGGCTGCGCTGGCGGACCATCCGCCGCCGCTGGCGCAGGTCACCGCCGTTGAATCGGCCGACGTGCCGGCTCGCGGCGAGGCGGCGTTCGTCATCGCCCCGTCGTCGGGGGGCGAGAAGACGGCCCTCGTCTCGCCCGACATGGCCGTCTGCCCGGACTGCCTGCGCGAACTGGCCGACCCGCGCGACCGCCGCTACCGCTACCCGTTCATCAACTGCACGAACTGCGGGCCGCGGTACTCCATCATTATCGACATACCTTACGACCGGCCGCAGACCACGATGCGCGGGTTCACGATGTGCGGCCCCTGCCGCCGCGAGTACGACGACCCCGCCGACCGGCGGTTCCACGCGCAGCCGAACGCATGCCCGGCGTGCGGGCCGCGGCTGGCGCTGCTCGATGCGTGCGGCCGGGCCGCGGCGGCGGGCGACCCCGTCCTGGCCGTGCGCGAGGCGCTCCTGGCCGGCCGCATCGCGGCCATCAAGGGCCTGACGGGCTTTCACCTGGCGTGCGACGCTCGCTCCGACGCCGCGGTGCGTGAACTCCGCCGCCGCAAGGGCCGCGACCAGAAGGCCTTCGCCATGATGGCGGCGTCGGCCGATGCGGCTGCCCGCCGCGCGCTCGTGGGCGGCGCCGAGCGGCTGCTGCTTGAATCGCGCGAGCGGCCCGTCGTCCTGGTGCGGAAGCGGGCCGGGCACGACCTGTCGGCGCTGGTCGCCCCGGCGAGTCCGTACTTCGGCTTCATGCTGCCGTACGCGCCGCTGCATTACCTTTTGTTTGAGGATGATTTTCCGCCCATGGTGATGACCAGCGGCAACCTGTCGGAGGAACCGATTTGCCGCGAGGACGCGGAGGCGCTGCGCCGCCTGGCGGGCATCGCCGATTTGTACCTGGTTCACGACCGGCCGATTCACACGGTTTGCGATGATTCGGTGATGGCGGTGCAGCGCGGCCGTGGGCTGATTCTGCGGCGGGGGCGGGGGTTTGCGCCGCGCCCGCTTGCGCTGCCCGTGGAGGCGGCCGAGCCGATCCTGGCCGTCGGGCCGGAACTCAAGAACGCCGTCTGCGTGGCGCGCGGGGGCGAGGCGTTCGTCGGCCAGCACGTAGGCGACCTTAAGAACGCGCTGGCGGCCGGGTACTTCGAGACGACCATCAATAAGTTGGAGCGGCTGCTCGAGGTCCGGCCGCGGATTATCGCCCACGACCTGCACCCGGCGTATCTTTCGACGCGCTGCGCCAGGCGGCGCGCTGCCGGGGAAGAAGGCGTGCGGCTTATCGGCGTGCAGCACCATCACGCCCACATCGCCTCCGTGATGGCCGAGAACGGCCTGGCCGGCGAGGTCATCGGTCTGGCGATGGACGGCACGGGCTACGGCCCGGACGGAACCGCCTGGGGCGGCGAGGTGCTCCGGGCATCCGCTGCGCACTTCCAGCGCCTCGGCCACCTGGCCTGCGTTCCGCTGCCCGGGGGCGATGCGGCCGTCGAGAACCCCGTGCGGACGGCGTGGGCCTTCCTTGTGCGGGCACTGGGGCCGCAGGAGGCGCTCCGGCGGCGGACGGGCCGGCTGGCGGGCGCCGCCGAGGAAGACCTCCTGCTGTGGCGGGAGATGATGGAGAAGGGCGTGAACTCGCCCCTTGCGTGCGGGCTGGGGCGGCTGTTCGACGCCGTGAGCGTGCTTGCCGGCGTCTGCGCCGACAATTCCTACGAGGGCCAGGCGGCCGTGGAACTCCAGGCCGCCGCTGAAGACGCCCCCGACGACGCCGAGCCGTACGATTTTGCCATAATCGGCCCCGGCGATGCAGGTTCGGCCGGGGCAGGTTCACGGGCGCCGAGTTCGGCCGCGGCAAGTTCAGGCGCGAGCCGACGGCGAGCGCGCTCCTCAGGCGCGAGCGGGGGCGCCGCCGCGCCGCCGGCGGCCTGGGTCATCGACACGCTGCCGCTGATACGCGCCGTCGTGGCCGACGTCGAGGCCGGCTGCGCGCGGAGCGCGGTAAGCGCCCGCTTTCACGCCGGCGTGGCGGCCATGCTTCGAGCGGGCGCGCGGCGGGCGCGCGAGGAGACGGGGCTTGCGCGCGTCGCGCTGGCCGGCGGGTGCTTCGCCAACGACCGGCTTGTGCGGACGCTCGCGCCGGCGCTGGAGGCCGACGGCCTGGAGGTATTCGTCCATCGCGACGTGCCGCCGGGCGACGGCGGCGTGGCCCTCGGCCAGGCGTACGTTGCCGCGGCGCGCGTGAGCCAGGGGCGCGGTTAGCGCGTTTAGCCGCGGCCGGTACGGCCGCGGGTGTGTTCGGGGGCTCGTGCGCCGCTTGCGTCGCCGTGCCGGCGACGGCTAAACCACGGCGGCGGCGCTGCCGACGTTTAGCCGCGGCCGGTACGGCCGCGGTCGTGTTTGCGGCACCTGCGTCCGTTCGCGTCGCCGTACCGGCGACGGCTAAACCACGGCGGCGGCGCTGCCGACGTTTAGCCGCGGCCGGAACGGCCGCGGTCGTGTTCGTGGGCTTGTGCGTCGCTTGCGTCGCCGTACCGGCGACGGCTAAACCACGGCGGCGGGCGGTGACGTTTAGCCGCGGCCGGTACGGCCGCGGTCGTGTTCGTGGGCTTGTGCGTCGCTTGCGTCGCCGTGCCGGCGACGGCTAAACAACGGCGTTCGCGTCGCCGTACCGGCGAC
>VGYT01000269.1 GCA_016872895.1 Planctomycetota bacterium | reverse complement strand
CGCTTTCCATTCTAACCTCGGCCCGCGAGGTCAAGCCGCCGATGCCGGTGCTGGTCGGCGAGACTTGTTACGAAGGGCACATGCAGCAGGGATTTGGGGATGTCCAGCGTCGCATTTTCTGGATGTACATGATGAGCGGTGCCGCGGGCCATGCCTACGGCGCGGCGGGAATCTGGCACGCCGGCGTGGAAGGTGATCCCGGCCATACCGGCGCCTGGGGCCAGGCGTATGACTGGACCACATGGAAAGAAGGCATGAACTATCCCGGCTCGTGTCAATTGGGCGTGGGCAAGAAGCTGCTCGAGCAGTATTCTTGGGCGCGTTTCGAGCCGCATCCCGAATGGACCGAAGCGGGGGCATTCGCCGCTGGCATTCCGGGCGAAGTGCGGTTCATTTACCAGCCGCGCCGCGGTATCTATGACTGGAACGGCATCGTCGTGAAAGGCCTCGAGCGGGACGTGCCCTACCACGGCTTCTATTTCAACCCTGTCAACGCGAAGCGATACGATCTGGGCATGTTCATTAGAGTCGGCCCGGCGCCCAAGCCCTTTGAAGGCCACGCGCAGCCTGTGATCTTTGCCGACAAGTTTGACGGCGCCGATGCTTCGGCCTGGAAAGACTACGGCACGCCAACTCGGCGAAAGGATGGCCACCTTGTCGGCGGCAAAGGCATGGTGACGATCCAGGAGAAGATCAGTGAAACCAACTTGATGGCCAGCGTGGACGCGCGGAGCGACGCCGAGGCGGGCTTGATCCTGCGTTTTCGCGACAACGACCATTACCTGGTCGCGCTCTACACGCCGCTGCTGAAGGCCATCTATATCCACGACCGGAAGAACGGGGAATGGGGGGAGCCGCTAGGTCGGGTCGCGGTGCCGGAGATCGGGCCTGAGATCCACCTCACGGCCGCGGCGTGCGGCGAATACGCAGCGATGGTCCTGACCGATGGCAAGAAGACCTACGCCACGCCCAGCGTCAAGGTCACCAACGTCACCCGCGGGAAAACCGGGCTCTGGCTTTTCCAGGTCGGTGAACGGCAGGAATACGGCAACTTCGGACTTTCTCAAACGCCATTTGCTCCGACGAAACTGGACACCGCCGGCAAAGTGCATCGCGTGGCGTCTGACGAATTCAGGGCACCGAACGTGCCGTCGCCGCAGGATTGGGTGCTGGTCATGGAAAAGGCCGAGCCGCAGAACACGAGCCGCAGGAATGCGAGCGCTTTGCAGGCAGGAAAAGAAACCGCCGCAGAGGGCCTGAAAGCCAAGGCCGTTGAGGGCGACATCGCGGCCCAGCTCTCCCTCGCCTATCGCTATCGTGATGGCAAGGGTGTTGGGAGGGACTACGCCGAGGCGATGCGCTGGGCGCGCCTGGCCGCCGATCGCGGCAATGCGGAGGCGATGGATTTCGTCGGCTGGATGTTCTTCGAAGGACTTGGCGTGAAGCGCAGCCCGGCGATCGCCGCCGGTTACTTCAAAGCCGCCGCCGGGAAATCGGCCGCCGCCGCCTGGAATCTGGGGCAATGCTACGTCGGCGCGCAGGGCTTGGATCAGGACGTTCCTAAGGCGCTGGAGGTCTGGAAAAAGGCGGCAGCCATGGGCCATGGGCGCGCGGCCTCGACGGCAGCCATGGTTTACCTCGCCGGAGAGGGGGTTGCTCCCGATGCGGCGGAAGCGCGCAAACTTGCCACGCGGGCGGCGGAGTTGAATGATCCCTCCGGCCTCGTGGTCCTCGGCGAGATTCAGTTTCAGGCCGGCGAACTTGAACAAGCTCGCGCGAACTGGACCAAGATTTCACAGATAAAGCCCACCGGCCGCACCGGGCACCCTGAGCAACCCTCGGACAACATGGCCGCCCAACAGGGTGCTGATCTGCTGAAGCTGATAGACTGCCGCCGCCGCAAGCCCGAGCCGGGCAAGTTCGCGCTCGTGTCCATGCCGCACATCCAACAGGGCTGGAACAACTGCGGCGCGACGAGTTGCGCGATGCTCGCCCGCGCGCAGGGCAAGAGGCTCGGCGGCTGGGACTACAAGCGGCTCTGCCCTTCGCCCGTCGGCACCGGCACGGACTGGGGCGACCTGCTCAAGGCATCGGAGAAGATCGGGCTGCGCTGGAAGCTCGTCACGTTCACCCCCGACGATGCCGGATTCGACAAGGCCGTCGCCTTTGTCCGCGCGGAACTTGATGCCGGCCGCCCTGTGATCATTGATTTCAAGTTCACCGGGTCTGAGTATCCCGGCGGCGAGGCTGGCCACACCCTGGCCATCGCCGGTTACCTCGCCGAGGAGAACCTCTACATCCTCTGCAACCCCGCGATTGCCACACCCGGGTTGCAACTGATGGCCGCCGAGGACTTGAAGCGCTATTGGCGATCTGACCATTACGGCAAACTCTCGAACGGAATTCTGTCGCGCCCGGCCATCGTCATCGACACGCCGCAGTGATCAAACAACTCACAGCGACAATTATGACTATCAAATCAGCCACACCAGAGAATGCCATTTCGCGTCGCCACTTCTTGCTCTCCACCTGCTTAGCGACGACCGCGCTGGGCTTTGAACCACTGACGGGCATGGGGGCCCCGGGTCGGGAAAGCCCTGCCCGGTCGGAGACCCCGGGGAGATTGTGCCTTATGATCGGCCGGCGGAAACGTGGATGAGCGCCGACGGCAAGGAGGTCATCGGCGCGCAGATCACCATCCAACCCGACGGCCACACGGAAGTCCGGTCCCGCGAGGCGGCCGAGGGTCCGCTGAAGGGAGCGGCGCCGAAAGACTCCTCCGTCGCGCCAGCCGCGGCCGAAGCCGAGGTCGGCACCCTCCACACCGGATGCCATGACCTGAACCTCACGCTGGCAGGAGAGGGCGGTTGCCGGCCTCGGCCAGCCCGGCGACGAGGGTGGCTTCGCGCTTCCCCAGACCCGGCTTATAAGGATTTGCGATAGGCGTCATGAAATACCACCTGCTGCAACATCATATAATGGGCGCGTGGCTTTTTATACCTTGCGGGCGGGGGCGGGTCAAGGTTCGTTCCCCGTACTCGGCGGCAGGCCTCGCATTTGGCTTGACACGGCGCGATGGCCTCCTATGATGACGGCCGGTATTCCTGGAAAGGTTCACGTTTGGTGCGAAGTCTGAACCTCTTTCCAAGCAGCCTACCGATGCAGAACACTTCTTTTTCGGCCAGAATCCGAACGGTTTTCTCCCTGTAGCGGTCCCTCTGGGCGTCAGCCGTCAGCTTTATAAGCCCTTCCCGCCCAATCTCACTTGACCCCCTCAAAGTGCCGTCTGGACGCAATCTGCCGCCTGGTCAGGACGTTGCCGTGCTCTCGGGTCTGCTTGACTATCTGGACTCGGGGGCTGCGGTCTCGATCCTCACGAGGGTCAGGGAGAGGCTTCTACCGGGCGGTGTCGTCCTCGTGGCCAACATGCGCCGTCACAACATGGCTTCGACCATGAGCGTGCTCGGGAACTGGCGCCTGGTCTACAGAGAGCCCCCGGAGGTCGAAAGGCTTCTCGTGGAGAGCGGGTACGCCGGGATCAACGTGTGGCTTGAGCCTGAGAAGGTGTTCTGCATCGCGGAAGCGAGGAGGCCGGGCGGTAGTGCCAGGGATCTTTTGCACTTTGCATGAGAGATAGTCCCTCCGCCAGTCGAGGCCGCTTGGACCCTGAGCCTAGGGGGGAAGGGCGGGGCCGCGGCGGCAGGGCCTCGCCGCTTTCCGCGGCACCGCGCGGCCACTGCCCCCGAACCGACCAGCCCGCCTTCGTCCCCACCCTGGCTATCTTCGTATCCGTCCGGCCAACTACAGGTGTGGGCGGGCGAGTTCAGCGTCAGTGACTGGACGGGGTATCCAGCGGGACAATATGGGCTACCCCGTCCAGCCGGGCCTTTCCGTATGGTGCCAGTCGCTGAGTATGCAGAGGCGCGTGCAGCAGCGAACGCAACGAATGCGGCAATCCGTGAGGAATTGCCCCTTTGGTCGAGTTCAGGACTGGAGTGGCACGAGATTCAGCCGGTCAAGTTGGGGGGCAGTCCAACGGATCTTGCCAACAAGATCCCCTTGCCCAGTGGCTTCCATCGCCAGCAAGTTACGCCGTGGTGGAATGCCTTGCAGCGCAGTATTGAAGGAGGTCCGTGATGGAGCCGAGCGTTCGGGATAGACTCCGCCGGGTTCTTACGGCCCCGTATGCTGGCAGCGGTGCTACGGAGGAGAGTCTGCTGGCCGTAATGGCCGAGTTGGGATACGGCTTGCCGGAAGAGTACTTGGACTTCATGCGTCAGACGAACGGGTACACTGGTGAAGTCGGCTCACGGGGTTTCGTTAGTATCTGGCCGGTTGAGGAAGTGGTGCCCACAAACCAAGCCAACCATTTTCGTGAATGGATTCTCGGTTTGGTGCTCTTTGGGTCGAACGAAGGCGGGGAGTTCTACGCGTTTGACTTGCGGGGCAACCGCCCCAAGGTGGTCATGGTGCCATCAATTCCGCTGGAGCTGAAATACGCTGTGGAAGTTGGCTCGTCGTTCATTGACTTCTTGGAGCACCTTGCTCAAACCCCGTAAGATGGTGCCCGTGGTGAGAGTCGCGGTCTCATGTATCTGCCTTGGCGAGCGACCACCGCTCCGGCAGCAGTTCCGCCAGGCGGTGCATCGGATGGGCGGCGATGCGCGTGAGCACGTCCTTGAGGTAAGCGAAGGGATCGACCTCGTGGCGGGCGCAACTGGCGATGAGCGAAAAGAGGACGGCCGCGGTGTGGCCGCCGTTGTCGGAGCCGCAGAACAACCAGTTTTTGCGGCCGATCGCAATCCGCCGCAGGGCGTTCTCCGCGAGATTGTTGTCGATGGCGAGGTCTCCATCGGTCACATACACGTTCAGGGCGTCCCACTGGTTGAGGACGTAGGCGATGGCCTGGCCCATCGGGCTCTTCGGGAGGACCGGCCCGCCGGCGGTTGCCTGGCGCGATTCCAGCCACGTCTTGAACTGGGCGAGGATCGGGACGGCCTTCGCCCGCCGCAGTTCCAGGCGGATGGCCGCCAGGCGTCGCTGCGCTTCGCCCTGGTCGGCGGCGGGTGCCGCCGCGCCATCGAACCGCTTCTCGACGAGCGCCTTCGCCTCGTCCTCGACATCATAGAGGAGCCTGATGTACGCCAGGGCTTGCGTGGCGGTAGCCGAGTCGCTCGTGCGGGCTTCGTAGAACTTCCGCCGCGCGTGCGACCAGCAGGCGACCTCGGTCACCCGGCCGCCGGCCTGACCAGCGTATATTCCGTCGTAGCCGCCGAAGGCGTCGGCCTGAAGGAACCGCCGCGTGTCCTTGCCCCAACCCGCCAGGAACGTCATGGGTCCGTCGCGCGAGCGGTTCGCGGTGTAGATGAACACGTCGTGGGGGTGATCGCGGTCGCCGACGTACACCCAGAACCGGCCGACACGGGTCTGGGGCAACTGCCGGTCGAGCACATCGACCGGCGTGTCGTCGGTATGGATGACCTTGGAGGCAAGCACTTCCCGGATCATCAAGTCATAGAGTGGTTTGAGGGCGGCGGCCGAGTCCCTGGCCCAGTCGCACATCGTCGAGCGGGCGATGTCGATCTTGTGGCGCGCCAGGATCCGCTCCAGGCGGTACAGCGGCAGATGGTCGGAATACTTGCTGACGATCACATAAGCCAGGAGGCCCGGGGCCGCGAGGCCCTTCTCAATGGGCGCGAGGGGCTTCTCGGCCGTGGCGATCTGCGGGCCGTCCTCGGCGGCGGCCTCTTCGCAGGCCCGGCAGGCGTACTTGAGGCGCACGTGCTGGATGACCGAGAGTCTGGCCGGCTCGTAATCGAGTTGCTCGCTGGTCTCTTCGCCGATCACCTCGCGCATCTTCCCGCAGCACGGGCACGGCTTCTCGTCCTCCGCAAGGTCGTGGACGACGCGCCTGCGCGGCAGGTCCTGGAGGATGCGGCGGCGGCCGTGGCCGCGAGAGGTCGAGGGCGCCGGCGGCGGGGCCGGCGGTTCCGGGGTCGGCGCGGAGACCGCCGGCCGCCGCCTGCACGCCCAGCCGGCCCGCCTCGTCCATCTGCCCCAGATACGCCACCACCCGTTGCCGCGGGCCGCGGTCGGTCCGGTACGACTCCACCAGCGCCCAGTAGGCATGACGCTTGCCGTTCTTGGTGACGTAGACCGGTCGCACGTACATGCCTGCATTTTAGGCCGCCGCCCGACCGCCGCAACAGGCAAGGTTTTCACCACACGACCGTTTCGCCCCGCCGCCGCACGGCCGCCCCCGCTGGCGACCCCGCCAGGGCCATTCCCCGCTGCGAAAATCTCCAAAGAACTGACACTGTAGCACCATTACCTGAGAACATGTTATCCAGTCCTGGCATAGTGAAGCATCTGGGTCGTCAGGAGCCGGCCGTGGGCTCGGGCATCGCGGAGCATGTCCACGGCAATTCGCTGGCTGATG
>VGYT01000268.1 GCA_016872895.1 Planctomycetota bacterium | reverse complement strand
CGCCCATGATGGCCAGGCGACGGATGACAGCGTCCTGGAGTTGCACGTCGTCGAGGAACTCCTCACGCGACTTGCCGCGCACGTACCGGAGGGCAAGGCGGGCCGCGTCGAGAATGTCCAGCAGGTAAACGTCATCCCTGGACATAAATCGTCTCCGCGGAGGACAGGATGGCCTGGCGACGGAGATGGTTGCGGCTGCGCTGCACGCCGCGGCGGCTGACGAGGTCCACGGGGCGGCCCAGCACGCGCGACAGTTCGTCCCGCATGTCCACCATGTCGAACAGCGTCCAGCGTGCGCCTTCGGCGAAAGTGACGAGAACGTCCACGTCGCTGTCGGGCCGGAAGTCGTCGCGCAGGACGGACCCGAAGAGGGCGAGTTCCACGACCTTCCATCGCCGGCAGAACTCGGCCAGCCCGGCGTCCGGAATCTCGATGTTTCGGCAAACCACGCCGGCATCTCCTGCTTGCGCCTGCCCCCATACTACCGGCCCGACAAGCCATATTCAAGAAGCGCCCGCATCCTCCGGACAAGACTGCTGGACAGATTTCCCGGCAAACCGTATGATTGGCGCCGAACGGACGATAACAAGGAGCGGAGGAATGAGAAAAGTGGAGTGCGCCAACCAGAAGAAGAACGCCGCCGCCTGCACGTGCACGTACCTCTCGTGCGAGCGGCACGGCATCTGCTGCGCGTGCATCGCCTACCATCGGGCGAGCGACCAGTTGCCGGGATGCCTGTTCCCGCCGGAGGCCGAGAAGACGTACGACCGGTCGGTGCGGAATTTCGTCCGGGCGATGACCGGGAAGACCTAACGGACGTCATTTGTCACTGGTCATTTGTCATTTGTAACGGCGAGGCTGAGTGCCGCCCGGCGCAACACAGCCGCCCGCCGCGGACAAATGACAAATGACAAAGGACAAATGACGAATGACAAATGATCGTACTTATCGACAATTACGATTCATTCACCTACAACCTGGTCCAGCGCCTCGGCGAACTGGACCGCGGGCTGGACCTGCGCGTGTTCCGCAACGACAAGGTGACGGCCGGCGAGATCGAGGCCCTCGGGCCGACGCACATCATCATTTCACCGGGGCCCTGCACGCCGCGCGAGGGCGGCGTGTCCAACGACGTCATACGCCGCTTCACCGGGCGGGCGCCCATCCTCGGCGTCTGCCTGGGCCACCAGTGCATCGGGTACGTGTCCGGCGCCGACATCGTGCGGGCCGACCGGCTGATGCACGGCAAAACAAGCCTTATACATCACGATGGGAGGACCATCTTTGAAGGCGTCACGAACCCGTTCGAGGCGACGCGCTACCACAGCCTCATCGTCCGCCGGGGCACCCTGCCCCCGGAGTTCCAGGTCACGGCCTGGACGGACCAGGACGAGATTATGGGCATCCGCCATCGCCAGTGGCCGGTGGAAGGGGTTCAGTTTCATCCGGAGAGTTTCCTGACCCTGGAAGGGCCGAAAATCCTTCGGAACTTCCTGCGCCTCTGAGCGGCGCCGGCGCCGCGTCGACCCTGCTTCTTACGCGGGCCAGAGCGTATAACGTGGCGGGGCCACGGGGGCGGAGGGCCGCGGTTTGATACGCTTCAACTGTTCCTGCGGCAAGCGGCTGAAGGCGCGCCCCCAAGACGCCGGCTGCACCGTCACCTGCCCGCAGTGCGGAGCCAGGACGGCCGCCCCCGGCGGCGCCCCGGCCCTGAGTGCGCCGGAGGCCCTTGCGGCGGCGATGCGGCAACTGGCCCAGTCGTCCGACCCGGACGAGGCCAACGGCGACGACATTCCCGTGGCGGAAGTCGTGGATGCCCCGCCCGACGCAGCGCCTGTGGTCGCCGGTCCGCTTGCCGCCCCGACGCCGCGCGCGGCCGAGAAGGCGCGGCCTCTTTCCCCCGAGGAGGCGGCAGCCCTGGCCGGCCTCGACGCGCTGGCCCGTGCCGTGCCGCCAAAGCCGGCCGCCGCGAAGAGGGCTGAGGGCCGAGGACCGAGGCGTGAGAGCAGAACGGCAGCCGCGCCCGGCCGCACCCCCGTCCAGGCAAACGGCCCCGCCAGGCGGCCGCTCGCGCAGAACCCGATCGCCATCGCGATTGCGGCGGCGGTGGGCATCGTAATCATCCTTCTGGCGGCGCTGCTCTTCGTCGGCGGCGGGGGAGCCGCGAAGAAAAAGAACCAGCCGCCGGACCCCGAGCCTTCGCCGCCCGCCTCCAAGCCGTCCAAGCGAGACTGGGGCGACCGCCCGCCGGGAGAACTCTTCCCGAACGTCCCGCCCGAGAAGTTAGAGCCGTATCGGCAAGGGAGCGGCGCCGCTTCAGAGCCGCGACCGTAAGGGAGCGGCGCCGTGCGCTCAGGCCAACACCACCGCTCCCTTATGGTCGCGGCTCTGATTCGCCCGCCTGCCGCCCATTTCTGTTGACACTTTTTTGGCCGACGAGCATACTGCCGAGCAGGTCGTCAATCCACGAGCAGCGCGTTGGCCGGCCGCGGGAGCGACGTGAGGAACTTCAAGCGCACGGTCGCGGTGGGGTTGTTTTGTACCTCCCTCCTGGCAGCAGCGGGGGCGGGCCTGGCGCGCGCCGGCGACCCTCAACCGTCGGCCCTTTCACCGCCCGCGGCCGGACAAGCCGGCCGTGCCGCACCCGCTGAGCCTGAGAAGCCGGCCTCTTCGGAGCCCCTCATCCAGGTCACCGGCCGCGTGGTCCACACGTGGGAAGACAAGCCGGGCCTGCGCATCATCCTCGTGATCGACGGTTTCACGGTGCTGACGCGCGACGAGCAGTTGACGGCCCGCGACGGGGTCATCTGGTTCGACGAAGATGCGGCCCGGCGGACGGGCAAGGCCGCCCTCGGCGTCTACGCCGAGACGGGCGTCGAGTACCGCCGCGCAGACGGCAAGGTCGAAAAGTACGATTCCGTCTTCGCCGAGATGGCGACGGCCGGCGAGATAAGCCTCCACTCCGATGAACCGCTCCGCGGCCGGGCCGACGGCACGGAAATGTTCCTGCGCGCCAGGAAGTTGCGCCAGGAGTACCTGACTCGCGGCGTGCGGGAGACGCCGACGGCCGTCACCCCCGCGCCCGTGCCGGGGCCGAAGGTGCAGCCGCCCGGCGTGCGCGAAGCGGGCGTGCCGCAGGAAATCACTATCGTCGCGCAGGACGACGTGCGGCAGGTGAACTTCACGAGTTTCGTCGAGCAGGGCACGCGCATCAGCGCCTGGTCGGGCGGGGTGTACATCACGCGCGGCGACCTGGAGATGGCCGCCGACAACCTGATTATCTGGACCCCCGAAGACGCTCTCCGCCGCGCGGCCGCAGGGGCCGCCGCCCAGGAACCCGGCGGCGCGGCCGCCGAGGCGAAGGCCGGCACGCGCCTCGCCGCCGAGGCCTACCTGGAAGGCCACGTCCGCGCCATCCAGGGCCGCAGGGTCCTCCAGTGCAGCCAACTCTACTACGATTTTCAGCAGGAGAAGGCCCTGGCCATCAATACCAAGATCCGGTCGTTCGCGCTCGGCCGCAACGTGCCGGTGTACTACTACGCCAAGGAGGTGCGGCAGTTGGCCCGCGGCGTGTTCGTGGGGACCGACTCCTGGATGAGCACGTGCGAGTTCGCCGAGCCGCACTATGACGTGGCCGCCAAGGAGATGCGCCTGGAAGACCTCACGCCCGAGGTGGGCGAGACGGGCGAAAAGCCCCAGCACCGCCGCGTACGCTTCGTCGGCACGGACGTCGAGGCCGAAATCCGCGGCATGCCGCTGACGCACTGGCCGCGACTCGCCGGCGACGTAAGCGAAGAGGCGACGGCCCTGCGCACCATCCGCCTGGAGCACCGCCGCAACCGCGGCGCGGGCGTCGCCACGCAGTGGCACCTCCTGAAACTCCTGGGCATCGAGCAGGAGCCCCCAGGCTTCGACTTCTACCTGGACCTGGACGCCTGGTCCAAGGCCGGCCCGGCCTTCGGCGTCCAGTCGGAGTACAAGCGCCCCGACTACTACGGCGAGTTCCTCTCGTACTACCTCCCCAACGACGGCGGCGAAGACACCGTCAACGGCGAGAGCATTGACCCGCCACAGAGGGGCCGCGGCCGCGCCACCTGGCGACACCGCCACTACCTGCCGAAAAACTGGGAACTCACCATCGAAGGCTCCTACATATCCGACGCCAACTTCCTGAACGAATACTTCGAGGAGGAAAACGAGGCCGGCAAGCAGCAGGAAACCCTTGTGTACCTCAAGAAGCAGGAGCGCGAGCAGGCCCTCACCCTGCTGGCCTCGGCACGCGTCGAGGACTTCTACACGCGCACCGAGTACTATCCCCAGGTGGGCTACAACGTCATCGGGCACAGTTTCTGGAAAGACCGCCTGACCTACTTCCAGGACAGCGAACTGGCGGTGGCCCGGTTCCGCCCGGCCGAGGCCATGCGCACGGCGCGCCAGTCGCCGCCCACGCTCGTGGCCGACACGGTGCACGAGGTGGACCTGCCGCTGAAACTCGGCCCCGTCAACGTCATCCCGTTCCTGGAGGGGCGCCTGTCGTACTTCGGCGACAGCATCCGCGGGGGGGCCGAGGGCCGCTTTGCCGCCCGCGAGGGCGCACGCGCCGCCACCCAACTCTGGCGCGTCTTCGACGGCGTCGAGAGCGAGTTCTGGGACGTCCACCGCCTCCGCCACGTCAACATCTTCGACGCAAGCGCATCGGCCGCCCAGGTATCCACCCCCAGCCGCGACCTCTGGCCGTTCGACCCCACCGAGGCGGGCACGCACGAGGTCATCGGCGTCGACGACACCGGCATCGTCGAACTCGGCTGGCGCCAGCGGTTCCAGACGTACCGCGGCCCGCCCGACCGCAGGGAACTCGTCGACTGGATCAAGGCCGACCTGGAAGCCTTCTTCTACTCCAACCGCCAGGTCCCCGGCATCGCGCCCGACAACCGGCCGGTCTTTAACCGCCTGGAGTTCCGCACCGACTGGCGCACCACGGACGTCGTCACCACCTGGACCAACACCACCTACAACATGGACGGCGGCACGCTTGAACGCGTCGCCGTCGGCGCCAACTTCGTTCACACGCCGCGATTAAGTTATATCGTCGGCCACCGTTACATCCCCGACGGCGAATCGGCGCAGATGCTCTTAGGGTTCGACTACCGCTTCAACGACAAGTGGCGGCTGACGGTCATGGAACAGTACGACTGGGACCAGCGCGAGAACGCACAGAGCGACGTCGTCCTGACGCGCCGCATGCACCGCTGGCTCATGCGCATCCGGTTCCAGCACGAGTCGTACAAGGAAGGGCTGTTCGCCGGCGTCGAGTTCCAGCCCGTCGGCGTCAAAGAGATGCGCCTGTCGTGGTAGCAACAGTAACGTTTAGCCGTCGCCGGTACGGCGACGCGGCCGGTACGGCGGCGGCCGCCCGTCAAGGTCCCCTGGGTCGCGCAAGCAAGCCCGTGCCGTAACGCGGCAGGTACGAAGACCCGCCGCGCGGATGCATGCGGACCGCCGTTGACTCCCCCGCGCGGCCCTTTATAATGCCGCGACGGCGGAAGGTTCCGCCCCGCGAGGTCTGCCGTGGAAAACGAAATCCGCGAAACGTTGGAGGCCCTCAGCGAGCGCCTGACGGTGCTCCGGGACTCTCTTTGACCTCGCCGCCAAAGAGCGCGGGCTCGCCGAGATCGAGAAGAAAATGGCCGCGCCGGGATTCTGGAACGACGCCGATGCGGCCCAGAAGACCGTGCAGGCCCTGAAGGGCCTCCGGGCCGTGATTGACCCGGCCCGCGAGATCGTGCGCAGCCTGGAAGACGCGCGGATGCTCGCCGACCTGGCGGCCGAGGAGCGGGACAAGGCCGCCTTCGAGCAACTCGCGCGCGACCTGGAGGCCGCCGGGCGGCAACTCGGGCGACTGGAGTTCATGGCCCTCTTCTGGCGGCCCGACGACCCGAAGAACTGCTACTTCTCCGTCCACGCCGGGGCCGGCGGCACGGAATCGTGCGACTGGGTCTCCATGCTTCTTCGCATGTACACTCGTTATATCGAGCGCGCGGGCTGGACGGCCGCCGTCATCGACAGCGTCGGCGGCGAAGAGGCCGGCCTCCGCAGCGCAACCCTCAGGGTCGTCGGCGCCTACGCCTTCGGGTATCTTTCGGCCGAGGCGGGCGTCCACCGCCTGGTCCGCATCAGCCCGTTCGACGCGGCCGCACGCCGCCACACGTCGTTCGCCAGCGTTGACTGCCTGCCCGAAATGGAGGACGCGGGCGACGTGGAAATCGCCGAAGAGGACCTCAAGATTGATTTCTTCCGCGCCGGCGGCGCCGGCGGGCAGCACGTCAACAAGACCTCCTCCGCCGTCCGCCTGACGCACGTGCCCACCGGCATCGTCGTCCAGTGCCAGAACGAGCGATCGCAGCACCAGAACCGCGCAATCGCCATGGAAATGCTCCGCGCG
>VGYT01000267.1 GCA_016872895.1 Planctomycetota bacterium | reverse complement strand
AAGCGGCGAACATTCCTGAAAGGCGTGAGCCTCGGCGCAGCCGGGGCCGCCGGCGCGGCGGCGACGGCCGGGGGACGGGCGGCGCGCGCGGCCGACGCCGCCCCCGGCCGCGCGGCCGGGCGGCGGCCGAACGTCATCCTCGTCCTCACCGACGACCAGGGCTACGGCGACCTCTCCTGCCTCGGGAACCCCGTGCTCAAGACCCCGAACATCGACCGCCTTCACGCCGAGAGCGTGCGCCTGACGGATTTCCACGTGGCCCCCATGTGCACGCCTACGCGCGGGCAGATCATGAGCGGCCTGGATGCCCTGCGGAACCGCGCGCGGCACGTGTGCGGCGGCCTCACGATGCTGCGGACCGACGTGCCCACCATGGCCGACATCTTCCGCGCCGGGGGCTACCGCACCGGCATTTTCGGCAAGTGGCACCTGGGCGATCAATATCCATATCTGCCGCACCAGCGCGGCTTCGAGGAGGCCGTGCACCACAAGTCGTGGGGAATCACGTCGGCGGCCGACGCGTGGGGCAACGACTACTTCGATGACCAGTATCTCCACAACGGGCGCCTCCGGCGCTACGAGGGCTACTGCACCGACGTCTGGTTCCGCGAGGCGACCGCGTGGATGAAGGCCTGCGCGGCCCGCCGCGAGCCTTTCTTCTGCTACCTGCCCACGAACGCCCCGCACGGGCCGCTCTTCGTTCCGGAGAGGTATGCCGAGCCCTACAGAAAGCCCGGCGTGCCCGCCAACTTCTTCGGAATGATTGCATGCATAGATGAGAACATGGGGCGCCTGATGGCCTGGCTGGACGAGAGCGGCCTCGCGCAGGACACCATCCTGGTCTTCATGACCGACAACGGCGGCACGGGGGGCGTCAAGTTGTACAACGCGGGCATGCGCGGCGGAAAGACGCAACTGTACGACGGCGGGCACCGCGTGCCGTGCTTCGTCCGCTGGCCGTCGGGCGGCCTTCGCCCCGCCGGCGACGCGGCCGACCTCGCCGCCGCCCAGGACCTCGTGCCCACGCTGGCCGATTTGTGCAGCCTGCCCCTGCCTGCGGGCGCGCGGCTGGACGGCGTCAGCCTGGCGGGCATCTTGCGCGGCACGGGCGCGACGCCGCCGGAGCGCATGGTCGTCGTACAGTATCACATCGAGATACCCAAGTGGAATGCGGCCGTCCTGTGGAAGAAGTGGCGGCTCGTGAAGGGCGAGGAACTCTACGACATCGCCTCCGACCCCGGCCAGCAGACGAACGTGGCCGACAGGCGCCCCGACGTCCTGAAGGCCATGCGCGACCACTACGAGCGATGGTGGGCCGAGGTCGAACCCGTCGCCAGGGAACCGTGCTGCGTCCACATAGGCTCGCAGCACGAGAACCCCGTCACGCTCTGCTGCGCCGACTGGTACATGATTTATGCTGATAACTCGGGACACCTCCAGGGCGGCAACAATTCTTACTGGAACGTCCGGGTCGAGCGCGACGGCATCTACACGTTCGCACTGCACCGCTGGCCGCCGGAGTCGGGAGCGGCGCTCGACGCCCCGCTGGCAGGCGCAGGCGGCCCCACCGCGAAGGGCGCCCCCGGCAAGGCCCTGCCGGTGGCCAAGGCGCGGCTACAGGCGGGCGCGCTGGACGAATCGAAGCCCGCCGCGCCGGGGCAGAAGGCCGTCACGTTCACCGTCGCCCTCAAGGCCGGCAAGACGCGCATCCAGACGTGGCTGTACGACAAGGACGGCCAGGAGTTGTGCGGCGCGTACTACACGGTGGTCGAGCGGGCGTGACGGCGCCGCAAGCGGTCCGCGCCGCAGCAGCGTCGCCGGCGCGCTCTTCCGTGCTTTCGCAAGCGCCGCGGAAAGCATGGCGCCCGTCCCACGGCCGGGCAAGCCCGCCGTGCCACACCGCGCGAGGAGGCGCCAAACAGATACCTGCGTAAGCAGGGGCCGCGCGGCGGCTACGGGGCCTTCCCGGCGGCCCCGGGGGCCTTCGGGGCCGGGCCCGCCGCGGGCGCCATTTTGATCTTGACGACCCGGCCGCGCGTCATGCGCTTCACGCTCAGCCGCAACTCGTCCTGGCCGGCCGCGGCCGCCTCGAAGTCCCCGGCGTTCGCCACGGGCTTGTCATTGACATGAGTAATAATCTCGTATGGCTTGAGGCCGGCGACCGACGCCTTGCCGCCCGGCTCGACCTTCGATACGACCACGCCCGGCTCGTCGTCCTTTTTCTGGAAATAGCGGCGGACCTCGTACGTCAGGTCGCGCACCGTGAGGCCCAGCGCCGCGCTCTTCGCGCGGGGGGCCGACTCGTAGTGCGGAGGGCCGGGCGCCACCTCCAGGTCCTTCAGGACAGTCTGCCCGTCGCGGAAGAACTCGGCCTTGAATTTCGTGCCGAAGCCCAGGTCCGTCAGCGCCCGCGTCAGTTGGTTCTCGACGCCCGGCCACGGCGTGGGGATGCGTTCGTAGTACTGTTCCTGCACCTCGTCGAGTTCGTCCCACGGGAACGGCCCGCCGAAGCGGTCGTCGCGGTCGAGGCGCACGTCGAGGGGCTTCGGCTGGCCCTCGACGCGCAGGCGGAGGAGTATCCACCCCGCTTCGACCCCCGCCCCGGCGGCGGGCGAGTTCGGATAGACATACGAAACAATCGCTCCGGACTCGCCGTCGTGCGTCAGGTCCGACACCTTGTTGGCCCGCGCAAGTTCCTTGTCCAGGGGCTGGAGTTCCGCCCCCAGCCAGGCCAGGCGCGATTCCTCCTCCTCCGTCAGGGGCGCGTTGTGCGCATCGACGTGGCTTGCCAGGTCGTCGAGCACCGCCTTCAGGTACGCCACGGGCGTCAGCAACGGGCGGCCGTCGGAGTACCGCTCCTCGGTGGTAACCCGCTCGCGCCGGACCACCGGCAGGGCCAGCACCGCCCCTTCTTCGTCGAAGAGCACCAGCCTGCTTTCATCTCCGCTCATCTGGGGGTACACCTGGCGCCGCCATCCGACATCGAAGCCCGCGATGCGGCAGTGGTTGAAATAAACCGTCCAGTCCTCGCCGTGCAGGCGGACCTCGGCCGCAGGCAGCAGCATCCAGCGGCAGTCGAGGATCGGCCTGCCCGACATTGCAACGGCCCCGGGGAGCGGCTTCTCGAGCGCCGCCACGAAGCACCCGTAGTCCTTGAGCGAACCGTCGAATTTCGCCGCCGCAGGCTCGCCCTTGGCGGGATGAACAACGATGCGTTCCAGGCGGGCGGTATCGTTGGGCTTGAGGTTGGCCAGGACGAGCACCCGCCGCGGGTTTACCAAGACGCCGACGGCATGCTGCTCGGTGGCGCTGCGGTCGTCGTCGCGCGAGCGGAACATGCGGCGGCCGGTCTCCTGCTTCGGGCTGCGGAAGTGGAGCGTCACGCGCATCGCCCCGGCCGCCATGCGTCTCTCGACGTCGGCCAGGTGTGCGGCCAGGTCGTCGGCCGTCACGACCTTCCACGCGGAGGGCGGGCCTTTCCATGAATCGTCGGCCGGCCATTCGCCGCCCATCGACAGCGCCACCGCCCCACCGCGCTTATCGACAACCAGGGCGCTGTGCGGCGCGGGGCACGTCTTTCGCCCCGTCTCGGTCACCGACAGGACGGTGGCAACCGAACTGGCCGTGGCCGTCCAGACGCCGTCGGACCGGCTGTACGTGACCTCCATATACGGCCCCTTGCGGTCGGCGTCGAAGGCAAGAGGGCGGGCGCCCTTCAGGGGCCGCTCCAGTTCCAGGAACACGGCCGCCTGGTCCCGCCCGCAGGCGGCGGGTCGGGCCTTGACGACGTCCTCGCCGAACCGCACGGCGATGCTCTCGACGAACCGCGGATGGATCACCGGATCCGGGGCCACGACAGTCGTCGGGCCGACGAGGAACCCGCCCCATTCGGCGGGGCGTTCCTCGCGGACGGCCTCGGCCAGACCGTGCAGGTCGTGCATGAATCTGCCCCCGCCTCCGAAGGACTGCGGCTGCTCGCCCTTGTCGTAGCGCAGGGCGTACTCCACGCGCACGAGCGACGGCGCCGCGGCCGCGATGGCGGCGGCCATCTCGGAAGAGGAAGGCTCCTCCGCCTGCACCGCGGACGCGAGCATCGCCAGGGCCGGCAAGACGAGCAGGTATCTGACCATGGTCCGCCCTTTCCGATGACTATAGTCATTCCCGCTTCGGGTCATTCCTTCGCGTAGTCTCGAGAGTAATCCAGCACCACTTGTCGGGCAAGGCCGTTCCGGAGCACCTGCAAGATGATGCGCGAGCGGGTCTTGAGATTCTCCAGGGCTTCCTTGTGCAGGGCGCGAACGTCGTCGAGCGCGGCCACGTCGCGGCCGTCGATCCTGACGATGATGTCCTGCGGCCGCAGACCCGCCGCCTCGGCGTTTCCGGGGGCCTTGACGCCGTAGATGAACACTCCCTTCGCGCGGTAGAAGTACAGGTCGGGGTTGTCGAACTGGTTGATCTCGCGGATCGTGAGGTCCCAGCGGGGGCAGTCGAGTTCGGCCCCCTCGACCTTGCCCTTTTCGCGCGGCTCGATTTCGACGCTCAAGGCCCGGCTGCCGCGAAGAACGTCCATCGACACCTTCTGGTGCTTGGGCAGCAGGCCGATGAGCCGCCTGACGGCGGGCAGGTCCTCCGCCGTCTGGGCCGTCACGGGCCGGCCTCCGATGCGCAGGATGCGGTCGCGGGCCTGGATGCCCGCGCGGCGGGCGGGGCTTTCCGGGTCGGTCTCGGCCACGATCACGCCCTCCGCGCCCTCGAAGTACATGTTCCTATCGAAATCCTTAAGTGGTTGAAGTTGCAGGCCCGTCCAACTCCAGTTCACCTTGCCGCACTCGCGGAACTGGGGGATGATGTCCCGCACGATGCTCGCCGGGACGGCGAAGCCCAGGTCGCCGCCGAACATGGCCCCGCGGGTGGTAATGCCCACGACCTCGCCCTCGGTGTTGACGAGCGGCCCGCCGGAGTTTCCGGGGCTGATTGACGCGTCTGTCTGGAGCCACAGGTTATACTGGCTCGCCCCCGGCAGGAACCGCCGCGAGCAGGAGATGATGCCCATCGAGACCGAGCGGCTGAGGCCCCACGGGGCGCCCATCGCCATTACGAAGTCGCCTTCCTTGAGGCGCTCGGAATCGCCCAGGACGGCGTGCGGCACACAGGCCGTGCCGGCGGGCAACTCAAGTTGCAGCAGCGCCAGGTCCGTGTCCTTGTCCGACCCGACCGTTTTGGCGTCCATCGCGCGGCCGTCAAGCAGGAGGCAGCGGATCTCGACAGCCTTGTCCACGACATGCCAGTTCGTCAGCACTTCGCCGCCGGGGGAGATGATGACGCCGCTGCCGGCCGCCTCCTGCGAGATCTTCCGGCCCGACTCGTGCGTCTCCTGGAGGCACTTGATGTACACGACGGCCGGGAAGACCTTGTCCTTTGCAGCGGAGATGACCTGGCGGAAGTCGAATCGCGCCAGGGCGGCCTCGGCGTCGGCCGCCGGGGCCGCAGCCGCGACGCCCGACCCGGCTCGCCAGGGCAGCGCTGGGGCAAGCCCGGCCGCCAGGCACGCGGCCGCTAACATGTGACACAGTGTTTTCATGGTTCAGTGTCTCCGCCGGCGGGCACTGCCGCGCGCCCGCCGGCATTCTACGCCGCAGCCCGCGCGCTGTCATTGAAATACCGGCGGCCTGGAATACCGCCGGCCGGGGCGGTCGCTCAGCCACGCCGCGTATCAGAGCCGCGACCGTGAGGGAGCGGTTCCGTGGCGGGCGCATGCCAACAACGCCGCTCCCTCACGGTCGCGGCTCTGTTTCGTGCCCCCCTAACCGACGCATTGCCTGGCCGAATCGTTGACACCCGCCTTCCAGCCGCTAGGATGGTCCCTGCCGACGGGCCGCCGCGGCCCAACCGGAAAGGACCATCATGGAAATACGCCGCCGCCCGAGCGCGGTCGAGGGCGTCACCCTCCTGGCCGTCGATGGAGGCCTTGACCACACGACCACGCCGCTTCTCGTCAGCCGCATGGACGCCCTCCTCCAGGAAGGCGCATCGCGGGTCGTGCTGGACCTGTCGCGCCTTACCTACGCCTCCAGTTGGGGCCTGGCGGCCATGGTGCGCGTGCATCATCATTTTGCCGCGCGCGGCGGGCGGGTCGCCTTCGCCGACCTTCACAGTGCCGTCGCGACGGTGCTGCGCCTGTCGCGGCTGGACCGGCTGTTCGACCTGTACCCGACGGTGGAGGATGCCTTGCGCAGCATCGCGCCAAGCCCGGAATGCGGCGGGCCAAAGGCCGAGGGCATCGAGCCGCGACCGTAAGGTCGCCGGTATCTTCGCGCGGTGAATCGCCACGCCGGCGGCCCAGCCCTGACGAATGAGTTTTTTGTCGCACGCGGGTCCAGGTGACGGCGGGCCGTCCCGCCGATCTGGAATCCATGACCGGCCGGCCGGCCCCCGCCCCCCCAAAATCTT
>VGYT01000266.1 GCA_016872895.1 Planctomycetota bacterium | reverse complement strand
CTGCGTCCAGTGGTCCGGCCGCCTGGAGAAGCGGAACGCCACGGGGACCGACGGGCCGCTCCCGTCGCTTGCGGACGCCCGCGACGCCGTCCGCAAACTCAGGGCCGCCGGGCCGCTGAAGGAACCAGTGCGCATCATCATCGCCGGCGGCACGTACCCGCTGGCGGCCACTGTGATGTTCTCGCCCGAAGACAGCGGCACGGAGGCCGCGCCGATAATTTATGAGGCCGCGCCGGGCTCGCAACCAGTTTTCAGCGGCGGGCGGCGAATAACCGGCCTCAAGGCGGACGCGGCCGGCCTGTGGACCGCGCACATCCCCGACGTGGCCGCCGGCAGGTGGCACTTCGAGCAACTCTTCGTGAACGGCCGCCGCGCAACCCGCGCACGCTCGCCCAACAAGTTCTACTTCCACATGGCGGGGAAGGTGCTGCGCGGAACGGACCCGGACACGGGGAAAGAGGCGGACCTGGCCAGCCGCGCGTTCGCGGCCCGCCCGGACGACATCCGCCCCCTGCTGGCGATGGCCAGGGAGCAACTCCGCGATGTCATGGTCATGCCTTACCACTCGTGGTCCACGGGGCGGCTGCCGGTGGCGTCGGTTGACGCGAAGACCGGCATCGTGACCACGGCGGGGCCGTCGGCGTTCCCGTTCATGCGGTGGGAGCCTGCCCAGCGGTATCACCTGGAGAACTTCCGCGAGGCCCTCGACGCGCCGGGCGAGTGGTTCCTGGACCGCGGCGGCACGCTCTACTACAAGCCGCTGCCGGGCGAGGACCCGGCGTCGGCCGAGGTGATCGCGCCGGCCGTCGCGCCGCTCGTCGCATTCGCCGGCGACCCGGCTCGCCAGGACGACGCCGCGGCAAGCCCGGCGGCGGGCAGGTTCGTCGAGCACATCACGCTGAAGGGCCTCGCCTTCCGCCACGGGCAGTACCTTACGCCGCCGAAGGGCGACAGCACCGTTCAGGCGGCGTTCAGCGTGCCGGGGGCGATCATGCTCGACGGCGCACGGCGCGTGACCATCGAGGGCTGCGAGGTCTCGCGCGTCGGCACGTATGCAGTCTGGTTCCGCCGCGGATGCCGCGACTGCCGCATAGAGCGGTCGCACCTGTACGACCTCGGCGCGGGCGGCGTGCGCGTGGCCGACACGGCCGCCCTGCCGGAGGCCGAGCAAACGCATCGCATCACCATAGACAACTGCATCATCCGCCACGGCGGGCGCATGCACCCGGAGGCCTGCGGCGTGTTCATCGCACACAGCGGCGACAACCAGGCGACGCACAACGAAATAGCCGACTTCTACTACACCGGCGTCTCCGTCGGCTGGATATGGGGCTACCGCCCCAGCCTGGCCGTGCGCAACAAGATCGAGTTCAACCACATCCACCACCTGGGCTGGGGCGTCCTGAGCGACATGGGCGGCGTGTACACCCTCGGCCCGTCGCCGGGCACGACCGTGTCGAACAACCGCATGCACGACGTGTACGCCTACAGTTACGGCGGATGGGGACTGTACAACGACGAGGGCTCAAGCCAGATCGTCATGGAGAACAACCTGGTCTATAACACCAAGACGGGCGGCTACCACCAGCACTACGGCAGGGAGAACGTCGTCCGCAACAACATCCTGGCCTTCTCCAGGGAAGGGCAACTCCAGCGCAGCCGCGTTGAGCAGCACCTCTCATTCACGTTTGAGCATAACATCGTTTACTGGAAAGAAGGCACGCTCTTCACGGGCAGGTGGGACGATGCGAACGTGGCCCTCCGGCAGAACCTCTACTGGAACGCCGCAGGGCCGCCGGCGTTCGGCAAGATGACCTTCCAGGAGTGGCAGAAGACGGGCAAGGACGAAGGGTCGCTCGTCGCGGACCCGAAGTTCGCGGATGCCGACCGCTGCGACTTCCGCCTGCGGGACGATTCCCCGGCGGCGAAGGCGGGCTTCAAGCCCTTCGATTACACGAAGGCGGGCGTGTACGGCGACGCCGCGTGGGTGAAACTGGCCGCCGACGAGACGTACCCTGCGCTGGAACCCGCGCCGCCGCCCCCGCCTCCGCCGCCGCTCGCGTTCCGCGACGACTTCGAGGCCGCGAAGGCGGGCGGCAGGCCCGCCGGCGCAGCCGGTATCTACATCGAGGGCAAGGGCGACGCCATCGCCGTCACGGAGGAACAGGCCGCGGGCGGCAAGCGGAGCCTCAAGGTGACCGACGCCCCCGGCCTGGCGGCGGCGTACAATCCGCATTTTTTCTATGCCCCGCGGCATAGCAGCGGCCTCACGCGCTTCGCCTTCGACCTGCGCATCGAGCAGGCGACCGTCATGTTCGTCGAGTGGCGCTCGGAGGGCCAGCCGTACCACGTCGGCCCGACGCTGTGGGTCGAGAAGGGCAAGGCCCGCATCGGCCGCGGGCCGGACGCCCCCACGGTGGACCTGCCCGCCGGGCAGTGGATTCATTTCGATATGGCCTGCGGCCTGGGCGCGAGGTCGACCGGCACGTGGGACCTGGCAGTCACGCTGCCGGGCCAGGCGCCGAAGGAGTTCAAGGGCCTCAGGAACGGCAGCCCCGACTTCAAGTCGCTCGGCTGGCTGGGCTTCTGCTCGACGGCGAAGGAAGCGGCGGCGTTCCACCTGGACAACCTGGAACTGCGCAGTCTGCCGTAGAGAACAACTTGACGCGGAACTTGCCGAATCGTACAATCCGTACGGGACGTAAGATTGGAGGACTGCCGATGACCACGATACCCATCAGCGAGGCCCGCGACCATCTGGCCGACCTGGGGAACCGCGTTTCGCTGCGGGGCGACCGGCTCGTCGTCGAGCGGCGCGGCAAGCGCCTGTTCGCCCTCGTGCCCGTGGAGGACGTGGCACTGCTGGAGCGGCTGGAAGACAGACTGGACCTGGACGCCATCCGGGCCGCCAGGCGCCTGCCGACCAAGCCGTGGAAGGAAGTCAAGAAGGCCCTGGGCCTCTAATCCATGACCTACCGCATCGAGGTCAAGCCCCAGCCCCGGAAGGCGCTGGCCAGGATACCTAATCCGCACCGCCGGCGCATCGCCAGGGCGATAGACGCCCTGGCCCGCAATCCCCGGCCGCCGGGCTGCGTCAAACTGGCGGGCGCGGAAGCCGCTTACCGCATCCGCATCGGAGATTACCGCGTAGTCTATGAAGTCGCCGACCGGGTCCTCATCATCTACATCATCCGCGTTGCCCACCGCAAAGACGTTTACCGGGGGCTGTGACGCGCCGGCGCACTTGCGTCGCCGTACCGGCGACGGCTAAACGACGGCGCGTGCGCACAGGGCGCGCTTTTAGCCGCGACCCGCGCACGCTTAGCCGCGACCCGAAGGGGAGCGCGTCATTCCAGGAGCAGCACGTCTCCCTCGGCCAGTTCGGGCAGCGTCAGCGTCAGCGCTTCGCCCGAGCGGGCAAGCGGCAGGGGCTTGTCGAGCGCCGCGGAGACGGCCTTCGCGGCGGCGCCCGCGCCGCGAACAGACACGGTCACGTCCCTGAGCGGAACGTGCTCGACCGCCGGCCTGGCCGCCTTGCCCGCCGTCTTCGTCCCCGCGATGCGGTAGGCCCAGTTCATCAGGATGACGGCCTGCCGCCCCGTCTGCGGATGCCGCACGAGCAGCCCCTCGACGAGCGGGTGCGATGCGTCCACCGCCGGACGCACGAGGCCCGCGGCGCCCAGCGTGCAGTACGCCCGCCGGCCCGCATCGAAGTCTTTTGACATGTCGTAAGAATCGCCGCGCACCGTCGCGCTGTACTCAAGGCCCGGAAAGAACCCGACGACGTACGCCTGGCCCCTGCCCGCCGCGGAGCGCGTGACGGCGGCGCCGCCGTCGGCGAATCGCGCAAGGACCTCCGTGGCGGCAGCCGGCCGGAGGACCTCGCGCCCGATGACCGGCACGAACGATGGGCCAAGTTTGCCGCCCACAATCTGCGCCGCCGCCGGCGCCGGGGCCAGGACCGCACGCGGGTCGTCGTACGGCTCAAGCGCCGTCGCGCCGTAGAGCGCGACGCGGTAATACATCTCGGGCCCCGCGCGCCCCGCCAGGCCGAGGACGGCCTCCAGCGCCTTCAGGGGGCGGCCGGCCTCGTCGGCCGCGAGGCCCCCGCCGCTCGTACAGAGCGTGCCCCCCGCCTCGACCCAGCGGGCGGCCTTCTCGGCCGCCGCGCGCGTGACGTGCGGACCGTTGATGTAGATAACCTTGTATTTGGACAAGTCCCCGCCCGCCAGCATCGCCTCGTCAATCGCATCCACGGGAACGTGGGCGTGCGCCAGGGCCGTGTAAATCCACTTGGCGTTCTCCCAGGCGGCCTGGTGCTCGGGGCTGCCCGCCAGGCCCATCCAGATTTCGCTGGTGCGCGGCTTCAGGACGGCCACCTCGGCCGGAGCGGCCCAGGCGGCGCCGTAGAGGACGTCTTCCGACTTGCCGATGAGTCTCGCGGCCTTGCTCGCGAGGGCCAGCGCGTCGGGGCGCTCGGAGAACGAGTCGCCCTTCTTCCAGTCCGGCCCGTAGGTGTACCAGTAGATCATGCGTGCCCCGCGGCCGACGGCAGCCAGCGCCCGCTGCACGGGCGCACCGCGGTGGGGCTTGACATAGACGCCGAACCGAAGGCCCTGTGCGGCCGACACGACGCGGCCCACGTCGCACAGGTAAGAGTCCCACTGCCAGATGCGCGGCTCGCGGTTGGACGTCTCGTAGCAGAAGGCGTTGTCGGCGTGGCGGTAGAAGTCGAAGAAATCCAGGCTGTGGCCTTTCATGAGGAACGTGTTGCCGCGAAGGGCGTAGGAGTACATCCACGGCTGCCGCGCGTCGGGGCCGTCGCGGTCGCCGGCGGCGAGGGCCTTGCGCTTCGCCTCGTTCGCCTGGGCGCAGGCATCGCGGAGCGGCGTAAACAGGCGGGCGCTGGCGTAGTTCAGGAACATGCGCGTCTGATACGCCGCAAGGGCGACGCCGGGGTCGGACCAGTCGGCCGCCGCAGGGGCAGCGCCCTGCCTGGCGGGCAGGTCGGTCGGCCTGACGTCGGCCCAGTCCTTCTTGCCGAAGTCGGCGGGCGAGAGGCCCTGCCCCTTGACGTAGTCGCGGAAGGCGGCGGCGCAGCGCGGGCATGCCGCCATGTGCCCCTTGCCCTCGGCCGAGCGGTCGATGACCGCGCCGATTTCATCGACGGTCAGGCCCCAGACTTCGGGCATGCCGGTCGCCCGCATCGCCTCAAGCGACTGCCGGACGCCCTCCTGCGTAAGCGCGGCCACCTGGCTGCCGAACGGGCATCCCGCTTCCGGGTCGCTCTTGCGGTCGGCCCGGAACACCGGCACGGGGTAGCCCATGACGCCGACGTCGCACGCGCGGCCGAGTTCGCGTGCGTGGCCTTCGCCGCGCGCGGCCATCTCCAGGAGGTACGCCGGCGCGGACCGGAGGGCGTTCACGCCCAGTTGCCGCAGGCTGCGGCACTCGGCCTCGATGGCCGCCTTGTTCGTTGTGCGGATGGAGTAGCCGCTGCCCTGCCCGTACCCGCCGCAGTCGGTAAGGATCATGAACTTCTTCGGCACCGGCTGCGCGGCCCAGGGGAGTTTTTCGAGCAAGTCGGCCCGGCGGCGGGCGTACTCAAGGACGCCGACCAGGTCGTCCAGGAACGCCGGGCTGTCGGGCGATGCGCCCGCTGCCAGCCGGTAGGCCGGAATGAGAACAGTGACCGTGCCGCCGTCGGGGCCGAGTTCGCGGAGCGTCTTGACGGGCCGGCCGTTCCAGGCGAACTCGAACTCAAACTCGACGGCGGTGGAGAAGTCGGTCCTGGCCTCGCCCCTGCCCGACGACTTGCCCGGACGCCCGGCCGTGAACGTGACGAAGAGCCGCTCCGGGAACCGGCCGGCCGCGAAGGACCGGACCGCGGCGGGCGCCGTCCACTCGCCGATGCCGACCTTGTCGGCCAGCGTTCCGCGATGCACTTCGCCGCCCAGGCCCTCGCCGCCGTGGCGCCAGGCGATGGCCGTCGCCTCGGCGGGCTGCATGGCCGTAACGCGGGCCCGGACGGTGAACCCCGCGGGCATGGCGCCCGCGCCGGCCGGCGCGGCCACGTCGACCTGTGCCTTGTCTGCGGGCGCGCCGGCGGCTGAAGCAAGCCCTGCCAGGATTCCTGCAATCGGAAGGAGCATCGGATGACGCGCAGGCATGGCCGTTTCTCCGTACCCGAACCGCCATGAACGACGTGCTCGCGGCCGCAAGTTTACCCCGCGGGCCGCAGGTTTCCACGGCAATCTCAAGCGCGGAAAACTCTTGTGCCGCAGAAATCAACCGGCCTTTGCGCGGCGGGTCAGGAGACCCGCCGCGCCGCCTGGCGCTGTACTGGCAGCCGCGGCGCCAGCCCTGACGAATGAGTTTTTTGTCGCACGCGGGTCCAGGTGACGGCGGGCCGTCCCGCCGATCTGGAATCCATGACCGGCCGGCCGGCCCCCG
>VGYT01000265.1 GCA_016872895.1 Planctomycetota bacterium | reverse complement strand
TTTTCAGGCGTTTCACGATCTGGCCGCCAGCATCATTTGCTTCAACCGCCTCCGGCAAGTGACCGGAGGGCTGTGAAACAGCTTCTTAGCCGCGGCCGGTACGGCCGCGGCCGTCGCCGTACCGGCGACGGCTAAACGTTGCGCACTTGCGGTCGCGGCCCTGTCTTGCCGACGAAGCGTGGACGATTACAGCGCTTGCGGCACGGCCGCGCGCGGCCTACGATACCGGCATGGCCCGCAGGGTGAGCATCCTGGTCTGCCTCTTCGTGATTGGGGCGTACGCGCTGTGCGCCCAGGCGACGCTGCTGCGCGAGGCGCAGGTCATCCTGTTCGGCTCGGAACTCGCGTGGGGCCTGGTGCTGGGTTTCTGGCTGGCTGGCGTAGCGCTGGGTGCACAGGCGGGCGGATGGCTTGCCCGCCGGCCGTGGCCCGTTCTCACGGGGGCGGGCTTGGCCATGCCGCTCGTCCTGGTGCTGGCGGTTGCGCTGGCGCGGCTGGCGCGGATGATGCTGGGCGTCGGGCCGGGCGAGTACGTCGGCCCGGGTCAGATGGCGCTTGTCTCGCTTGCCGCGACGCTGCCGGTAAGCCTGTGGGTGGGCCTCTCGTTTCCGGCGGCGAGCGCGCTGGCGGCGGAGGAGGCGCGGACGCCCGCCGCCAGGGCGCGGGCCGTCGGATGGGCCTACCTGGTTGAATCGGGCGGCAGCCTGGCCGGCGGCGTGCTGTACTCATTCGTGCTGGTCGAGCGCGTGGATGCCGTCACGCTGGCCCTGGCGGGCGGGGCGATCCTGGCGGGCGCGATCTCCGCTGCGGCCCACGCCTTCGGCCGAATACGCGAGGCGGTGCTGCTGCCCGTGGGCTGCGCGGCGCTGGCCGCCCTGTTCGTCGTGTCCGGCCGGGCCGCGCGGTTCAACGACGCCACGGTCGGCCTGCGGTGGCAGAGTTTCGCGTCGGGGCTGGATCTTCTGCGGAGCGAGGACTCCCGCTACCACAACCTGGCCCTCGGCCGCCTGGAGAGCCAGTTCAGCCTGTACGTCAACGGCCTCGTGGCCGCAACGTGGCCGAATCACACGGACCTTGCAGTCGAGGCCCACCTTGCGGCGTGCGAGGCCCCGTCGCCGCGGCGCATCCTGGTCCTCGGTGGCGGCGCGGAGGGAATGCTGAAGGAACTCCTGCGCCATAAGCCCGAGCGCCTGGACTACGTGACGCTCGACCCGCGGCTGCTGGCGCTCATCACGGCGCACCTTGACGAACCTGACCGCCGCGCGCTTCTCGACGAGGCCGTCCGCGTGCACTTTGCCGACATCCGCCGATTCGTCAACCGCAGCGTAGCCAGCGGCGAAGAGCGGTACGGCCTCATCCTGCTGGCTGCTCCCGAGCCGGCCTCGACGCTCGAGGCGCGGCTGTACACGGCGGAGTTCTTCGCGGAACTGGCCGCGCTGTTGGCCGACGACGGCGTCCTGGCCTTCGCCCTGCGCGGGTCGGTCGGCCACTGGGACCCCGCACCGGCCGAGTACGTCGGCAGCATCGTGCGGCCGCTGGAGCAGGCGTTTCCCGAGGTCGTGCTGACGTTCGGGTACCCGACGCGGGTGTTTGCGGCCAGGCGGGCGGGCGTGCTGGCCGGGAGCGGCGAGGAACTCTCGCGGCGGTACGAGGCGAGGGGCGTCGAGTCGCCGCACTTTCATCCGCTCTGGTTCAAGGGCGCTTCGGACCTGCTGGACGCGG
Source organism: Planctomycetota bacterium (assembly GCA_016872895.1). Classification (GTDB taxonomy): domain Bacteria; phylum Planctomycetota; class Phycisphaerae; order FEN-1346; family FEN-1346; genus VGYT01. The sequence goes on along the minus strand of VGYT01000265.1, from coordinate 4,829 downwards.
CGAAGCGCGAACAACTGGCGTCATCGCTGGCCCGGCATCCGCCGGCGATGTTGAACGCCGACGACCGCCCGGCGGCGGCGCTTTACCACATGCGGTTCTGGCTCCAGGCAAGCGAGTCGCGGTGGCCCGATGCCGGGGCCCCTGCCCCCCGCGCGGACGTGCTGGGGGCGGTCCTCTGCCTGCGGCTGGAATGGGTCCTGGCCGCGGCGGGGGCGGCGGCGGCGCTGGCGGCGGCGGCCGGGGCGGTCCGCGGGCGCGCCGCCTTCGGCCGCGCGGCCGCACTGTGGTCCCTCGCCACGACGGGCCTAGCCACGATGGCCCTGGAGGTAGCGCTCCTCTATTCATTTCAGACGCTATATGGATATGTTTATGGGATGGTCGGCCTCATCGTCGGCGTGTTCATGTTCGGGCTGATGGCGGGCAGTTTTGCGATGAACCGCCTTCTGCGCCGCGACGAGGCCCCGGCGGCCCCCGGCGCGCCGGCGCCGGGCAGCGAGCACGCCTTTACGCGCGGCCTCCGCCGCGTGGCCGTCCTGGATGTGACGGTGATACTCTTTGCGGTGGCGCTCGTGCCGGTCCTGACGGCGCTGCGGTCGTCCGCTTCCGACTGGGCGGTTCAGGCGGCCACGTTCGGGCTGGTTGCGGCGGCAGGCGTCCTAGGCGGGCTGATTTTCCCGCTGGCCGCCTCGATCCTGCTGGTGGATCGCCCATCCGCCGCACGCGCGGCCGGGACCGTCGATGCCGCAGACTGCGCCGGCGCCTGCATCGGCGCACTCGCCACGGGCGTGCTGCTTGTGCCCGTTCTGGGCGTAACCGGGGCGTGCCTGGCCGTTGCCGGCACCAAGGCGGCCAGCGCACTGTGGACGGGCGCTGCGGCTATGATGCGGCCGGGGCGCGGGCCGGAGGCGGGGGCGGAGACGGGGGCGCCGACTTCTCCCGGGGCCTGAACGCGAGCGCCTGCTCCTGCGACCAGACGCCGGGAATCTTGTGCCCGCAAGCGCGGCACGCGCCGTCGCGGAGGCCGGAGGCATCCACGTTGTAGCCTACCCGCCGGATGACCGTCTTGCCGCACGAGGGGCAGTACGTGCTTTCACCCGCGTGGAACGGCACGTTGCCGACGTACACGTACCGCAGGCCGGCATCCATGGAGATTTTGCGTGCGCGGTCGAGCATCTCAACCGGCGTGGGCGGCAGGTTCTTGACGCGGTAAATCGGGTGGAACCGCGAGAAGTGCACCGGCACGTCGGGCCCCAGGCGGGCGACAAGCCACCTGGCCATCGCGGCAAGTTCCCCGGCCGAGTCGTTCAGCGTGGGGATGATAAGGACGACGATCTCCGTATGTATGCCGATGTCTTTGAGAACCTCCAGCGCCTCCAGGACGGGGGCGAGTCTGCCGGAGCATTGCTCGGCGTAGAACTTCTCGGTGAAGGCCTTCAGGTCCACCTTGACGGCCGTAAGGTGGCGGCAGAGTTGGCGCAGGGCCTCCTCGCGGATGTAGCCGTTCGAGATCATGACGCTGCCGACGGACTGCTGCCGCCCGAGCGCCGCCGTGTCATGCACGTATTCCGCAAAGACGACCGGCTCGGTGTACGTGTAGGCGATGCTAGGGCAGCGCCGCGCTGCGGCCATCCGCACGAGGTTCTCGGGGGGCACCAGGAGGCTGTCCACCTGCTCCGGGCGGTACTGGCTGACGTTCCAGTTCTGGCAGAACTTGCACTCCATGTTGCAGCCCGCGGTGGCCACGCTGAGGGCGGTCGTGCCGGGCAGGTAGTGGAACAGGGGCTTCTTCTCGATGGGGTCGATGTTCAGACTGCACAGCGCGCCGTAAACGAGGGTCTTATAGTCGCCGCCGCGGTTCTCGCGGACGCCGCAGTAGCCGCGCTCCACGTCGGCCACGGTGCACTCGCGCGGGCACAGGCGGCACTTGACGGCCTTGTCGGGCAGACGGTCGTACCACATGGCGTCGTGGACGGCCACCTGTGGCCGCGGCCCGCCCGCCTGCCCCTCCGGCTGCGATTGAGCATGTGCGCGGCGGCCGGGGGCGCACGCCGCGCAGGCCGCGCACGCCGCGGCGCCCGCTACACGCAGAAACTCACGCCGCGTCTTTCCGTCCCGAGGGTTCATGCCACGTCCATCCAGGTCTTTCCGATGCCGATGACTTCAATCCGCGCCAGGTCGGCCGCTCCGAGGCCGCGGGCCTCGGCGCTGGCGAGGTGCCGGGCGGGGCGGCCCTCGGCCTCCAGCGGTTTGAGGCCGGCGGCGGCGCGCTTTCGCGCAAGGACCTCCAGGGCCACGCGGTCCAGCGCCACCGGGTCGGCGCTCACCAGGAGGCCGCCGTAGGGCCACTGCCACTGCGTGCGGTGCGACGGGCCGCCCTGGTACTGCGGCCGCAGGGCGTCGCAGACGGCCAGGCGCAGCCGGTCGCGGACGGGCGGCCCGGCGCATACGTCCGCGATGAACGGGTCGCAGCCGTCGTCGTGATACTTGTTAGGATTGTGGATGGCTCCGAAAAAGTTCTTCATGGCGCATGTGAGGCCCGCCAGGTTGTGGTCCTTCAGCACGCAGGCGCTCACAAGCGCGGTGGTCTCATCCGTGACGATGCGGCTGTAAAGGCTGCCGATGGCGCCGCTCGTGATGATCTCCGTGCCGTACCCGCCGCCGCGCGGCGCCAGCGCATCGGTGCCGAAGCAGCGCACGCCGCGGCCGGAGGCTCGCGGCTCGTATCCTGCGCGGCGGAGTTCATCGACCGTGCGGTCCCAGATAATCACCTGTTCCGGCGCGAGGCCGATGCCTGCGATCGCCGCCGCAATCGCCGCCGCCACGGCCGGCCTCGTGGGGTAGCCCAGGCAGTTCACCTTGATGCCGACGCGATCGGCGGGCTTGAACCAGCGGGCCCAGGCGTCGGCGGCCCTGGCGTCGCCCGCGAGCGCGCAGGCGGCCTCATCGAGGAGTTCGCGGACGCGCCCAGGCGGCGGCCCCTGCCCGTCGGCCGCCAGCGCGTCGTGGCGGATGACGACGACGCGCGACTTTGCGCCGGGCGTCGCGGCCGGCCGCGTTCCGCCGACGGGCGCGGGCCGCAGCCCTCCGCCGGCAGGGGCAACCGTCGGCGCCTCGGCCGCGCAGCCTGCGGCGAGTCCTCCGGCGGCGCCGGCCCCCGCCGCGGCCGCAGCGCCGGTCAGAAAGGCCCGTCGCGTGATGCCCGTCGCGGCGTTCATTTCGCTGCCGCCTTCTCCTCGCCGAAGACCTGGGCGCTGAAGCGATAGATTTCCGTCTGCGGGTCCTTCCAGGCGTCGGGCGGCAGGCCGGCCTTCCGGCAGGTGCCCTGGAGGAACTGCTCCTGGTTCCACCCCTGCTCGCCTGGGACCTGCGGCAGCAGAAGGCCGCGGCTGCGCCCGCGAGCCATAACGAGGCCGTCGCGGCCAACCTGGATCTTCTTCGGGTCGTCCAAGCGGCGCGGCGGCGCCAGAACGGATATCTCGACGGAAAGTTCGGGCAATTCCTTGGCCGTAATAGGATTGTCAGTAAAGCGCGGGTCGCGGCAGGCGTGGCAGGCGTTCTCGATGACCGACTCGTAGAGCGGCACGGCGGCGATGACGTGGCCGATGCACCCGCGCAGGTCGCCCTTGTTCTTGAGCGTCACGAACGCCGCGCCGGGCGTCTTGAGGGCCGCCGTCAAGTCATATTTCGCCGGGTCGGCGGCGGGCGGCCGGCCGCTCTTCAGGAACTCGGCCACCGTGTCGCGCGCCAGGCGCAGGAGCGTCGCCTGCTCTTCCCTGGCCAGCCCTTCACCGGCCCGCCAGAACGCGACTGCGGCATACGTGACGGAGTTCGTCCAGTCGCCCGTCAGGCGGCCGCTCGTTTCGTAGGCCACCTGCGTGCCGCGAACGTCGTCCCACGGCGCGAAAGTCTTCAGGAGCAGCCCGATGCCCGCGCGGCCGCAGATGGTGTCGTGCGTCTGCTCGAGGTAGGCGTCCCAGCCGGGCACGTCGATCTCAAGGATTTCGCGGACCGCGGCGTCGGCCAGCGCCCGCAGCATCTCCGGTACGCGGTCACGGAACGGCAGGTACCCGTAGTTCGGGCCGTAGTGCGTGAAATCGGAGGAGACTGCCACGAGCGTAGCGTCGTCCACGAGGGGGCGGAGGGCATCGGCCAGCATGGTCCGCTGGTCCGCGGCCATTTCGCCTACGAGCATCTCGACCATCTTGAACGACGGGCCGAGCACGCGCTGGAGGAACGGCAGTTGGTTCTCCACGGAATGCTCCGTCCGGTGCGCGGCCTCCAGTTGCTTGACCACGGGGCACTTCAAGAGGGCATCCACCGCCTCGGTATCCACCGGAATGCGTCCCAGGGGCGTCTCATACGCATCCACGCGCAGCACGCTTGCACCGCGCAGGGGAACCTGGTGGCTGATGCCCAGCAGGATCACCCGCTTGTACGTGCGGCCCTTGAGCGTGGCATAAGCCTTGCCGGCGACCATGCCGGAGTAATCATACCCCGCGTGCGGCACAATCAGCGCCACCGGCGGCCGCGCGAGCGCCGGCGGAAGGCCCGACAGGTACGAGTCAACCGCGCGGCCGAGTTTCTCCGGATCGCCGGGGAACCAGCGGCCGGCCCCCGCGCAGGGGTGAACCGTGCCGGAGGCGGCGGCAGCCTGCTCCGCGAGCCTGGCCGCGGGGGCCGGTTGCCCGGCGGCCGCGGGCGCGGCGGGCGCAGCGGTTTGCACTGCGGCAGGTTGCGCTCCAGCAGGCTGCGCTGCGGCACTTGCAGGAACCGTCGGTTTGACCTCGGCGGGTTGCGGCTCAGCAGAGCGGCAGGCGCCGACCGCCAGT
>VGYT01000264.1 GCA_016872895.1 Planctomycetota bacterium | reverse complement strand
TACGGCAAGTTCAAGTACCGCCTGGCCAAGCGGAGCCGTAAGTCCAAGAGCCACGAGGTCAAAATCAAGGAAATCCGCATCCGCCCCAAGACGGACGCCCACGACCGCGACACCAAGATCCGCCAGGCACGCGGGTTCCTTGAGGCCGGCGACAAGGTCTCGGTGAACCTCATGTTCAAGGGCCGCGAACTGGCACATATGGACTTCGCCCAGCAGAACCTTCTGGCCTTCATCGACCAACTGGCCGACGTCGGCCTGGTGGAGCGCACCCCTCACCGCGAGGGCCGCCGCATGATCCTCCTTCTGACGCCGAAAAAAAAGACGCCCTGACCGGCATCAGCGCAAGAACGTGCTTCCCGAGCGGCGCGGGCAGCATGGCACCCAGGAGCCGAACCGACAGGCAGGCCGTAACCGCCGCCGGCGGCCGGCCCGGAATAGGGGCGGCGTTTTTGATTTTCCCGACCCAAGAGAAAGGCAGGAGCCTGGAATGCACAAGGCGAAATCGCATAAGGGAATCCGCAAACGCATGCGCCTTACCCGCAAAGGCAAGGTCGTCCGCCGCCGCGCAGGCGCGGGACACCTGATGAGCGGCAAGAGCGGCGCTCGCCGCAGGCGACTCCGCCGCAAGGCCGCCGTCCATGAAACCCAGGTCAAAGTCTACACGCGCCTCATTTCCGGCTGACGCCGGCCGGCGCTTCGCAAGGAGAACCGCTATGCCTCGAACCAAGAAAGGCGCCGCCCGCCGTCAGGCCAAGAAACGCATCTTCCGGCGCGCTAAGGGCATGTACGGCGCGCGCAGCAAACTGTACCGCGTGGCCAAGCAGTCCGTCATGAAGGCCGAGCAGTACGCCTACCGCGACCGCCGCGCCAAGAAACGCGACTTCCGCCGCCTCTGGATAACACGCATCAGCGCCGCCTGCCGCCTCCGCGACATCTCGTACAGCACCTTCCTGGGCGGCCTCAAGAAGGCCGGCATCGCGCTCGACCGTAAGCGCCTGGCCGACATCGCCTTGAACGACCCCGCCGCCTTCGACGCCGTCGTGGCCGAGGCCCGCGCAGCACTTGGAACCTGACCATGGGGCCGGCCGACATCCAGCCGCTTCGCGCCGAGGCCCTCGCCGCCGTCCGCGCTGCGCGCGACGCGGCCGCCCTCGAAGCCGTCCGCATAGAGTGGCTCGGACGCAAGGCCGGCCGCATCACGGACCTGATGAAGCGGATTCCCGCCCTGCCGCCCGCCGAGCGCGCCGCGTTCGGCCAGGCCGTAAACGAACTCAAGGGCGCCGTCACGCGCGAGTTGGAGGCCCGCAAGAGCGCCCTTGAGGCCGCCCGCCCGCCCGGCCCGCTCGTTGACGTTACGATGCCCGGCAGCCGGCCGTCCCTCGGCCGCCTGCACCCCGTCACCCGCGCAACCCGCGAGTTGGTTGAGATTTTCGGCCGGCTGGGTTTTCAGGTCGTCGAGGGGCCGGAGGTCGAAGACGAGTGGCACAACTTCGTCGGCCTCAATATCCCCCCCGAGCACCCCGCACGCGACCCGCTCGAAAACTACTACCTTACCGACCGCGTCCTCCTGCGCACGCAGACCTCAACCGTCCAGGTCCGCGTCATGGAGAGCCGCAGGCCGCCCGTCCGTATCATCGCCCCCGGCCGCGTGTACCGGCCCGACACGGTCGATGCGGGCCACTCAAACATGTTCCACCAGTTGGAGGGCCTGTGGGTGGACGAGGGCGTTACGTTCGCGCACCTTAAGGGCGTGCTTGCCACGTTCGCCCGCGCGTTCTTCGGCCCCCAGGTCCGCACCCGCTTTCAGCCCAGTTACTTTCCGTTCACCGAGCCGAGCGCCGAGATGTACGTCTCGTGCCTTCTCTGCGCCGGAACGGGCATCGCGGCCGCCGCCGGCCGCTCCGCCGAAGGCGGGCCAGGCGGGCCCGACGATAAGACCGCAGCGGAGGGCTCCACCTCCGGCGTGCGCCCGGCCGACGCCCCGGCGCCCGGCTGCCCCGTATGCAAACGCACCGGCTGGATCGAAATCCTCGGCTGCGGCATGGTTGACCCGAACGTTTTTGAGGCCGTCGGCTACGACCCCGAACAGGTTACCGGCTTCGCCTTCGGCATGGGCATCGACCGCCTGGCCATGCTCAAGTTCGCCGTCAACGACATCCGCCTCTTCTTCGAGAACGACCTGCGCTTCCTGCGGCAGTTTTGAGACAAACGTTGTCCGGATTGCGACGTGTGCGCGCTTTAGAACGGGCGCATGAGCACAGCGGCATTTGGTGCCTGCTCGGCAAGCACGGCGTCTGCATGCTCGCGCGTAATTGCGCTGCGCCAATCTACTCCTCATCAGCCTTCTCGGGATTGCGCGGCCTAACGACCAGTTCCTGACCGAGCGCTCGGCAGAGATACTGACTCTCGGCGCGGTTCATGGTGTAGAAGACTGGGATGCCAGCGCTCTCCAGGGCAATCAGAAGATCCCCCACCAGGGAACAGGGATTCAGTCTTCTGGCACACTGCGCATCCGCAAGAACGCTTTCGATGAACTCTTCCGCTTGCCGCAGCTCGATAGACTTATCCTTGGGCGACAGGCCCCTTACCACGCCAACGATATTGCGCAAACGCGCTTCGTTTTGGCGAAGAAACTCGATGACGCCACATTCTCCTTTTGCGCGGCTGCACTTGTCGGTGCCGAATTCATATCGCTCGTATTTTCTCACCTCTCGGATTGGTGCGTTGGCGCACGCACACCCACATCCGGGCAACACCGAATCTACCATGTCCTCAAACTGGTTGATCCCATCTGTCAGAAGGGAGCGGAGGTACAACTTCAGTCGGTCCGTCCTGTCTTCATCGGTGTCGCTTTCGTCGACCGTCTCAAGCACCTGTATGCAGATATTCCTCTTGCGATTCTGCTTTGGCGGCAGCACATCGCTCACGTGGCGCATGACGCCCTGATAGGAGCCGACACGCGCAAGTGTCTGAAGAAGGTACGCCGCATCGCGAAGCAGCCGGCGTTTGAACTCTTGCTTCACCACCGAACTGGTAACCCTCACATCATATTGCGCGAGTCGCTGCGCAATGAGGTCCTTCATCTGTCGCGAATGCACTAAACGCGCGATCTGAATTGTTGTGTCTAGGAAAACGGCGGTGCCACAACGCGGGGTTCTCATGGCTCGGCTACTGCAAGTGGCTCATACGGGTCCAGGCGCACCCGGCGCAGCATGCGAGTCACGTTTTGAATGTCGCTGTCGCGAACGCCGCCGCCGGCCACATAAGCATCAACGATGGCCCGTATCGCCGCGCACTGGGTCGCGCTTAGCCGCTCAAAGTGGTTGCGATGCAACACGCCCTGCAGGAAAGTCACGACGGTTGCCCACTCGTCTTCCCGAAGCGTACGGGCTTTCCACAGATTGCGCAGGTCGTCAAACAGAGCCATGCCCGCGCGGGCTACCTCTACGGGATCATCCTGGCCGGCTGATTCCGCCATTCGCCTGGCATCTCGCTTGGCCTGCGCCACCGATGCTGCAAGGCTGTACAATTGCGCGGCAGTTGGCCGAGCAGCCGGCGCGAGGCCGCGCTTTCGGGAAGGCACGCCAACCGCTAGCGCCGGACCGCCGGACTTCTCATGAATAACACCGTAGCCGCCACACCGGTCACCTTGCACGTCCGTGTTAGGCACAAAAGCCGGCGCATCGTAAATCAGTGCGTCGGAGTGTACTGCATCTCCAGTACCTGCGTGTGTCACGGTCTCAACCCTCCCTTTCGCAAGCCTTCTGAAGCATGGGCAAGAACTGCTCTCTGCTACTCTGAACAAAGCGCCCAGGCTCAATCACTTCTGCGTTCTCCTGATAAGCATCAATATCTATCATGGCGGCAAAGCCGGGGTTCTGGCGCATCCGTCTTTTAGCCCGCTCACGCTCCAGTAGGGCCTCCCTTTGCCCACTATGCATGTAACGGGGCTGCAAGCTCAGAACCCCCTCAGCAAAGTCAATCTGGGCAGTACGCTGCACGCCGTGAAACGCGATCCGGTATTTCCTGTCCGCGCCAGCAACAACAACCGACACGCCACTGCTTTCAAGGCTGCGCCCAAATGCGGCGACGAGTCTGTCGGAAATGTTGTAGCACGCAAGTCCCTTCAACCAGTCTTCTGCGTCAGCCTCGGTATCACAGCCGAACAAGTACCACGCACGGAACCCCACGCGAGCGAATTCGGCCAGCCCCAAGCATGTTGACATAATATCATGTATATAGTCCGCTTGGTCAACAAACGCGCCTATATCATTATCGGAAACAGGCCCTTCGCCCGCAACCCTCTCGATTGACAGATCATACTTAGCCGCGGAAAAGTTTAGGCACGCCGAGTTCTTGGAGCTCAACAGCGGCGCACTGCTGGGCGAAACATTGCCCCGAATGAACCACTCCGGATGATCCCGCGTTATCATGTTGAGACACCGGCCACAGTTGTCAAGGTAAGCGTACCCGAAATGGTACCGCACTTCAAAGACTACTTTCTGAAGCAGGGCCTCCTTGCCGCGAATCGCTGAAAGATGTGTGGCCATTGGCACGCCCTCCCATCCGGCGAAAAGCAGCACCGCAGAACACGCAGTTTAGCCGAAACTCGCGGCCGTGGCGCAGTCAATTATAGACCTTTTGCCCCACCGCGCCAAATCGGACGGCAACACAGCATATGCGCCGTGCCTTCTTGCACAACTCACAGTGGTCGCTTCTAGAAAGAGCGATGGGGGCACAGCAGTAAGCGCCCCTGTCGAGCTTCCTACCATGGGGCCCGCGGCCGCGCCCTTTCGCTGCCCTGTGCCGCCAAGTTCCCGGCCCCAGTGCTTTCATCCACATAGTCTAACACTCAAGCCTCCAAGTTCAAGCCAGAAAACGTCCGCGTTTCGGTGATTGGTTCAGCGACGCACAACGTATCTTCCGTTCAACCACACTTGCCCGCGCATCTGTGCGCCCATGAACATGGGCTCTGCATCACCCTTGCACCACGGGCGGGCATTTCCTACTGCCGCGAGCTGCGCGGCATCAAGCACACGGTGCTGCACGCCGCTTCGCGCCACGGCTTGATGTTCACCCGCCCGGGCGGGCAGCCGCCGCACAGCAGCCGTCTTAAGGTTCCAGGAAAAAACCGAGGGCTGCCAAGCAGCCCTCGGGAGGTCATACGCCCGCCTGCCCAGTGGGCCGACGGGGTTGCAATGCTCTTGTATTATACAGCATATCGGCCGCCGGTCAAATGGCGATAAGCATTTCTATCTTCGCGCGGGCCATGCCACTATCGCCGCAGGCCCTGTCAACCGAAATGCATTCCTGTGTTGTGCCGACGCCCGCTGTCTGCCGTCGGGCGGCCCCAGCGCCCCTCCTGAATCGCCCGCCATCGGTCATTATACTGCCGCTTGCTGAACATTGCGACTGCGGCTGCCAATTGCGGGCCTTACCTGTTCGTCGTTTGCCCCGCTTTCTTTGCGTCTTGGCGGCTTTGCGTGAGCCGCCGTTGCCGTCCGCCGGTCGCCGATTCCCTAACCACGATTCCCGCTTCCCGCCGGTTGCCGCCGCAGATAGAGCACTGCCGGACCGCTGAAGGGAGGGGTGAAACGGCGTTTGCCGGCCTCGGCCGGGACCGTGGCGCCCGCCTCGGCCAGGACCGCGCCGGCGGCCTCGGCCAGAACCGTGCCGCCGGCCGAGGAGGTCCCGAGGGCCGGATTGAACCACTCCGCCTCGTAACGGCCCTCGTCCAGCGTGACCTCAAAGGCGCCTCCGGCAGGTTGATACACGAGGCATTGCCGGCCGCGATGGGCCAGGCAATACCCGGTCGACGCGAGGTCCTTCTGCGGCGTCATGGCGGCCAGGTTCATCCGCTCGGCAAAGCGGCGGCTGTGTCCCATTGCTGCGCGGGCCGTTTCTGCCGCCCGAGCATGGCCCTTCCACGGCCCTTTGTCGGGAACGTGCCCCCACAGAGGGTCCATGTAGATGGGGTTATGCCCCCGCGTGAAGGCCCTCCATATCCAGTCGCCGTCGCCTCCCACGCCGAACACGTGGTCCGTGTCGAGCAAACTCACCTTGCGGCCGTCCGCCGCCGGAGGATCGCGGGCGTAAATCTCGTGGGTGCCCGGCGAGACCCAGTCGGCCGGGCTGAGGAAAAGCACCTCGTTGTCGGGCTCATCCGCGCGGCAGGTCATGCCGACCGGATGCTGCCTGGGCTTCTGCGCCTCGCAGTCCTTCACGTGGCGGATCATCTCGTATTGCCACTCGGCCGTGGACGCATGGGCCTCGTTGGCAATCTCGTAAAGGACGTTGTCCAGGTCGTTCACGGCGCCGATGACCCTGCAAATGTAGGCCTTCTGGACTCCGGTGACGGCGGGGAACTTCAGCCGCTGGGCGTCTATCCCGCCGCCGTCGATGCCGTTGATATTGTTGTCCTTGCTGAATACGTGCCCCGGCCACGTCCTGGGGCCGTTGCTGGCCACCCCCTGAAAGAGCATGATTCCCACGTACATGCCGCGCCGGCCGGCCTGTTCGGCGCGGCGCCGCAGGCGCTCGAAGTAATCCGGGTCGAACGTCCGCAGGTCCGCCTTCGGCT
>VGYT01000263.1 GCA_016872895.1 Planctomycetota bacterium | reverse complement strand
GTCCGCGTCTTCATCACCGAGGCCGGCCACTATCACTCCGGCGCGCCCGAGCCGCCCGTGCCCCACCACTTCCAGGAATCCACCTGGAAAACCATGCTCGCCACGGCCGGCCAACTGGCCCGCCTGACCGAGCGCCACGGCGCAACGGTGCTCCTGGAACCGTTCTATCGCGGCTTCCTTGCCAGCGCAAAGCGGACGCGGGTCTTCCTGGAAGAGGTCGGCTCGCCCCGCGTCCGGTGTCTGCTCGACCCGGCCAACCTGCTGGAAATCAATGACCTGGATGAGATGTTCGGGCAACTCGCCCCTTACGTGGACTGCATCCACGCCAAGGACCGCAAACTGCACGTGGACCGCGGAGTGCCCGCCGGCCAGGGCGACCTGGACTACCCCGCCTTCGTCCGCCTGGCCGCAAGCCGCACGCCCAAGGCGCCGCTCGTCCTGGAGTACGTCGGGCCGAAGGACTGCCGGCAGGCCCTGGCCCACCTTCGCGCCGCCCTGGGCTCAGGCCCCGCGCCCGCCCCGGCGTCGCCGGAATGATGCCCCGCACCCGCAGTTCTTCTCGACCGCCGGCATGTACTTTCATTCTTGCCACCGCCGCGCATCCCGGTATAGTGGCCCCATCGAGGCGGGCTGCGGCCCCTGCCATTGTTCGGCCGCGCCAGGCGGCCCATCATGCAGAAACCTGGGCATACCACCCAGGTCTTGCAGGAGAACTTGAGCAGCATCCCCACGTTTGAAATGACTGCGTGACCTTGGGGGAGGTGGCACTATGGCCGACATTGCCTTGACGCAGGCCGAAGCGGATGCATTGATCGCCATGCCGAAGTGTCGGGTGAACGACGACCCGTGGGATTACCCGGGCATGGGAGGCGCGATCTGTGTTCCGCTCGTGTCGCAGGACAAGCGGGAAGGTTTTTTCCTGGACATAAGCCGGGGCCGGATTGACCTTCTCAAGGGCAAGTACCAGAACCGCGGCAGACAGGTGGTCATTCTCGTGCGTCTCGACTTCGGCAACCCATGCCACCGGCATCGGAACCCGGACGACACGGAACTGGCCGGCGCCCACATCCATGTTTACCGTGAGGGGTACGCTGACAAATGGGCTGTTCCTGTGCCGCACGACAAGTTCCCCAACTTGGCCGACCTCTGGCAAACGCTCCAGGACTTCATGAAGTACTGCAACGTCACTGAGCGCCCGAACATCAGGAGAGGGCTCTTCCCATGATCGACGAAATCCAAAGCCTCTTGGACCGGTATTCGGCGTGGCTGAGGGACAAGACGACGCTTCGCCAGGTGACCGGCGATTGGGTCGAGATTACAACGCCGTATCTCGACAGGCACAATGACTATCTACAAATGTATGCCAAGAAGGGCGACGGCGGGTTTGTCTTGACGGACGACGGCTACGTGATTGAGGACCTTGTGCAGTCGGGGTGCAAACTGGACAGCCCCAAGCGTCAGGATCTGCTTCGTGTGACGCTGGCCGGTTTCGGCGTCACGAACAACGGCGGCGCCCTTGAGGTGCGAGCCTCGCCCGACAACTTCGCGCTTCGCAAGCACAACCTGATTCAGGCCATGCTCGCCGTCAACGACCTTTTCTACCTGTCGGGGCCCATGGTGGCCAGCCTGTTCTACGAGGATGTTGTTGCCTGGCTGGACGCCAATGAAATCCGGTACACACCCAACGTTAAATTCACCGGCAAGAGCGGCTACGACCACCTCTTCGATTTTGTCATTCCCAAGTCCAGAAGACGCCCGGAGCGGATCTTGCAGACCATCACGCGGCCCAGCCGGGACACCGCGGAGGCCATAGCCTTCAAGTGGATTGACACCAAAGACGTGAGGGCGCCCGATTCACAAGCCTACGCATTCCTCAACGACCAGGAGCAGCATGTGCCGCAGGGCGTTGTGGATGCATTGCATAACTATGATGTGACCCCCGTCGTCTGGAGCGCGCGCGAAACCGTGAAGGAGGAGTTGGCCGCCTAGAGCGCGCCAGCGCGGCCCGCGGAAAACCCGGGTACGCTCGACCAGCGCGCCATTGATCTGTTGCATTGCGGCTGCAAGCGCTTTCGGGTAACCGCGATGCTACGGCCTGGCCTCTTCGGGCGCCGGTGCGGTCTGGGCGCCCGTCGGCGGGGCGGACGGCTTGGGCGGCGGCGGCACATCGGGCAGCGAGGGCGCGTCCTCCCACTCGGCGGCCAGCAGCCACATCTTCTCGTGGGCCGCATCGAGGCACTTGGAGGCGGCGGCCGCGGCCTCCAGCGACGGTTTCGCCTTCTCCTCCAGGCCGTCGAGTTGCAACTTCTCAAGCGGCGGCGGGGCGCGCTTCGCCCGGTCGGCCAGGGCGAGGCCGACCTGGAGGTTCAGCCGCTCGGCCCTCAGAAGGCGGGCCTTGGCGCCGGCGCCGTCGGCGGCGGTCTCGACCTGCCGCAGCCCGTCCTTGGACACGTTGAAGATTCTCAGCCGCCCGTCGGCCAGCCACCGCCACGCGATGATCGGCTCGCCGTAGCCCGACGCCTTGCCCGGCAGATGCGCCAGAACCAGCGGCTCCTTCTGCTCCGGCCGCCAGAGGACCACATCGTTCCACTTGTTGTTCGCGGCGTTGGCCCGCAGGTACACGACGGCCTGGCCGTCGGGCGTCCATTGCGGGCGGCCGGCCTTGGCGTCCTCGAAGAGGAGTTTCGGCGCGCCTTTCTCGGGCGGGAAGAGTTCGAAGAACTGCGTGATGTCCTTGCCCGGCCCCTGGCCCGAGACCGCCGCCACGAGCCGGTCGGTCTTGCTGTCCTTGCCCGTGGCGGCCACGTCGATGGTCGGCGCGGGGTCGCCCTCGCTCGTCCACCTGGCCATGACGATGCCCTTGGGCGGCGGCGGCGCGGCGTCCTTTGCCGCGTCCTCTTTGACGATCTTCAGGTGCTCGGCCACCATGAGGAGGATCACCGCCGACTCGTACTTCTTCGGCCGGCCCTTGTCGGCCTCGGCCGCGCCGAGGACCCGGCGGACGGGCAGCGCCAGCGCCCCGCCGGGGATCGTCACCGCTTCGCCCTGGCCGGCCTCGTAGCCCTCCAGGTCCGGCAGAGGCACCGCGCCGGTCGGACTCAGCACCGCCCAGCGGCTGTCCGCGGCCTCGCCTTCAGGGGAACCGAGGCCGCGCGTGGTCTTGGCGAGGAGGCCGAAGACCTTCTCGCCGTCGCCCGCCTGGATCATCCGTGGGTAGCCGTAGCCGTCAAGGATGCCGGTCAGTGGGGCCGCTTCGCCTTCCTCAAGGTCCATGATACTGACCGCGCCGATGGGCCCCATGTAGGTCAGGAACTTGCCGTCGGGCGAGAGGCAGCACCAGAAGCCGACGCCCTCGGTGAGCGCCCGCAGGCGCCCCGTCTCGGCGTCGAGGGCCAGGATAGGCGACCCGACCTTGTTCTTCTCGCCCGCCACCAGCATGGACGGCACCATCATGGAGAAGTAGAACGTGCGGCCGTCGGGCGAGACGTCGCCGCGGGTGGGCAGGCAGCCGAGGGTTGCCGCCGCCAGCGCAGCACAGGCCGGCAGGCCGGACAGGACGGCGGATCGGATCCCGAGAAGGTGCATGACGTTCCCCCTTCGTGCCGGGTAATCAGGTCGCAGGCAAGGCCTGAGAACCATTGTAGCCCCGGCGTCCGGCCGCACAAGCATCAGCAAGGAAGGCGAGGACTGCGTTACTTTCGGCGGCCGACGCCTCCTGCGGGCGCCATGCCTCCGCCGCGCGCTCTGAGCCCCGCCGGCCGGCGGGGCCGGCTTGTCCGCCCGCGGGAACCTGCGGCGGACCTGCCGCGGCCAGGACGTGGCACGGCCGGCCCGCCAAGATGTGGCACGGCCGGCTTGCCCGGCCGTGGGAACCTGCGCCGAGCCTGCCACGGCCGGACAGGCTGGTCGTGCCACGGCAAACTCGGCCCCAGGCAAGCCGGCCGTGCCACAGCAAACTCGGCCCCGGAAAAAGTTTTCCACAAAGAAGTATCTATAACTGCCAATATGGCAGGTCGTCAAAAACGGTCAAAAAACGCAAAATCGGACCACGTTCCGGTCAAAACCGGTCAAAAACGTTCAAAAAGCGCGCGATTTTGCCTTACCCATCTTAACATTTTGCCCCTCCACCCCCTCTGGCGCTAGCGCCAGGGCCGTTTTGCCCCTCCGGAAGGGGTCAAAACGGGCATTTTCGGGGTGCGCGGGCGCGGCCAAAAAGTTATCCACAGGTAGGGTAACGGCGGGAGTCGGGAGTCGGGAATCGTAGGTCGGGAACCGCGAAACGGCCAAGGGAAGAAGGCACGAGGAACAGGAGACAAACGCCGAGCCGCGATACGTTCGAGCCGACTTTGCGGTTGACACGGGGCCGCTGCCGGATAAACTAGGGTAATTTGCGGCGGCGAAGACGCCGCAGACCGGGCTTGATGAACTGGTTTCCGGGGAGGCGGCCACAGTGCCGGATCCTGAGAAGAAAGACCAGACAGCCGGCGGCGCCGAAGGCAAGCCTGCGGGCGCCCAGGGGGCCGAGGGGGGCCAGCCCGCGCCGGCGGGGGAACTCTCGCCGGAACTCCGCCACATGGCCGACAGTTACTTCGAGCGGGCCGCACAGGCCACAGTCCGCGGCAACTACGACTATGCCCTGCGCCTGTACCTGGACGGCCTGAAGATCGACCCGCGCGAGGTCGAGAAGGGCCACAAGGCCCTCCACGACTGCGCCGTGAAGCGTCGCGGCTCAGGCAAGGGCGGCGGCGTCGGGTCGCTCATCGGCCAGATGAAGGGCATGTTCAGCCAGACGCTCGGGCGGACGAAGGACGCCTACCTGGACCTCCTGGAGACGCTCTCGCGCAACCCGCAGGGCGTGAACCTGCTGATGCAGATGATGCAGACTGCGCGGCGGCTCAACCTGATCGACGTGGCTATTTACTACGGCGAGGTGGCCGCCGAAGAAACGATGCGCGTCCGGAGGCCGCAGAAGCAGATTTTCACCACCCTGGCCGACATGTACGAAAGCAAGCAGGATTTCCAGAAGGCGCTGGACTGCCTTACGCTCGCCATCCGCACCGATCCGGGCGACCGCACCCTGGACCAGCGGTCCAAGAACCTGGCCGCGCAGGTCAGCATCGCGTCGTCGAAACTGGAATCCGTCAAGGGCTTCCACGACATCATCCTGGACAAGGCGCAGGCCGCCAAGTCGGCCACGCAGCAGGTCATCCGGACGCAGGAGCAACTCCAGGCCCAGTTCCAGGAACTCAAGGCCGCGTGGGATGCCGACCAGAGCAACCCGGCCAAGACGCTGGCGCTGGCCGACTGCCACGCCCGCCTGGGCAACATCGACGCGGCCATGCAGTTGCTCCAGGCGGCCTTCGACCGCAACCGCGAGTACCGCTTCAAGGCGCGCATGGACGACATCCGCATGGCCGAGTTCCGCCGCGCCGACCGCGAACTGACCGAACAACTCGCGGCCGACCCAAGCCGCGCCGACCTCAAGGCCAAACGCCAGCAGGGCCGCGCCGAACGCGACGCCTTCGAACTGGAAGTCTTCACCGAACGCCAGAAACAGTACCCCACCGACATGAACGTCCGGTACGAACTCGGCGTCCGCCAGTTCCGCCAGGGCCAGCACGACGACGCCATCGTGTCGTTCCAGCAGGCCACGCGGGACCCGAAGCGGCGCATTCCGGCCCTCAACATGCTCGGCCGCTGCTTCTTCGCCAAGAAACTCTTCCAGGAAGCACAGGGCCAGTTCGAGACCGGCATCCAGCAGTACGAAATGGCGACCGACCCCCTGGGCAAGGAACTTCGGTACAATCTCGCCATGAGTTTCGAGGCCCAGGGCAAGTTCCCGCAGGCCCTCGAATGGTACAGCGTCATCGTCCAGCAGGACTACCAGTACCGGGACGCGGCCAAGCACCTGGAGGCGCTCCGCCGCAAACTCGCCGAAACCGAAAGCAAATCGTAGCCCGGCCGCCAAGAGGAGACCGAGTCACATGCCGCATTCGCTGTCCGCCAAGAAGCGCGTCCGCCAGAACGAAAGACGCCGCGTATATAATCGTACCGTAAAGAGCCGCATCCGCACCGCCCGGCGGGCGTTCGCGAAAGCCCTGGAAGCCAGGGACCCCGAGGCGGCACGACAGCGGCTCCGCGCCTGCGAGCGCCTGCTGCACCGCGCCGCCAACCGGGGCCCGCTCCACCGCAACGCATCCGCCCGCCTCATCAGCCGCATGCAGGGCCGACTGGCCGCCCTCGAAAAGGCCGCCGCGGCCAACTAATCCCGGCGCGCGGACCGAAGTGCGCAAGTAACGGTGCGGCGCTCGGGCGAAACGTTTAGCCGTCGCCGGTACGGCGACGCGAACGGACGCGGGCGAGCCGAACACGACCGCGGCCGTACCGGCCGCGGCTTAACGTCACCGCCCGCCGCCGTTGTTTAGCCGTCGCCGGTACGGCGACGCGAGCGGACGCGGGCGAGCCGAACACAACCGCGGCCGTACCGGCCGCGGCTTAACGTCACCGCCCGCCGCCGTTGTTTAGCCGTCGCCGGTACGGCGACGCGAGCGGACGCGGGCGAGCCGGACACGACCGCGGCCGTACCGGCC
>VGYT01000262.1 GCA_016872895.1 Planctomycetota bacterium | reverse complement strand
GCGAGCGTCCTGGAACCACTTTTCGCGTCGGCCGAGCCAGTTGTCGTACTGTGCCGCATAGGAGGCCAGGCCGAGGCGGGTCTTCAGTTCGTATGCGGCGGCGTCGCCGGTGAGGACGGAAGCCGCATAGGTGATGACGTCGCCGTCGGCGTCGGTCGCCGGAAGGTCCAGCAGGAGGACGTCCTGGGTGTGCGGCATCGTCTGGTCGGCGATGTCCAGGATGGGGGCCGCGTTTACGACCGTGACGGAGAAACTCGCGGTCGCCTGGGCGGCGCCGTTGGCCACGGTCAGGTCAACCAGGAACCGCCCGGCGAAGGCGGCGTCGGGGTCGATGATAAGGCGGCTGCCGGCCACGTCGAGGGCGACGGCGGGCGCGCCGCCCGCCTGGGCCGCGAGGAAGCCGAGGGGGTCGGCCCAGTATGCGGCATCGACGGCGCCTTCCAGGGCGCCGCTGCCCCAGCGGTACAGGCGGCCGTCGGGCAGGAGGTAGTGCCAGCCGGCGCGGGCGTCCTGGAACCACCGTTCGCCGCGTCCGGAGTAATTATCGTATTGTGATACATAGCGGGAGAGGCCGAGGCTGGTCCTCAGGGCGTACGCCTCGGCCGCCGGAGACCGGGCGGCCGCGGTGTACGCAAGCGGCGTGCCCTCGCCGTCGGTCTCCGGAAGCGCCAGGACGAGCAGGTCCTGGGTGTGCGGCATGACCTGGTCGGCCAGGGCGGGGGCGGCAAGGCCGCCCCCGGCCAGGAAAACGCGGGGTTCCAGGTTCTCAATGAGAGGTTGCCGACGGCGTTTCATAGGGCGCTGACTCCGGAAACGGCAACGCAGACCCGCCGGTCTGCCCATCTTGCCCATCTTCCTTAACTTTACGCGCACTTGGTGGGCGGTCAAACGCAGCGGCGGGCGGTGTGCGAGCCCTGCGGCTCACGGCCGGAAAAGAGCGTATAAGTCGCGCAATGACAAGAGGTTATCGAGTCGCACCGGCAGGTTTCTATCGGGCCTCTCTTGCCTTCCGTGGCGTGGTTCCTGCGGCACGGGGGCGAGAAACGGGCGGTTTTTTCGCGTGCGGCCAAGCGCCGCCGATGGTTCGTTTGCGCTTGCCTTCGGCGGGGGCGGTGCGTATATCTGAGGGTGTGACACGTGCTGGGGGCGCGCGGATGATGAAAGAACCGACGCTGAGCGCCGACAAAGACGTTGTGCGCTGCGATGCAGCGGCGTGCGATTCTCATCGCCCGCTGCGCCGAAGTGCGAGACGGGAGGCCTTTATGCGTACGTTTGCCATGATTGCGCTCGGGTTGGCGCTTGTTGCGGCTTGCCCGGCGGCGCTTGCAGGCGAGCCGGCGGGCGGGTCGCCTGCGGGGCAGCAGATGCCGACCGGCGCGGCAACGCCGACCGAGCCTCCGCCGCAGGCCACGATCGCCAACGACGCGATCAAGTTGACGGTGTACCTGCCGGACGCCGAGAAAGGTTTTTATCGCGGCGCGCGGTTCGACTGGTCGGGCATGATCGCGCGGGCGGAGTTCGGCGGGCACACGGCGTTCGCGCCGTTCCGGCCGAAGGGCAGCCCCACGGGGCACGACAGCGCGGTCGGCCCGGCCGAGGAGTTCGATCTTGAGAGCCCGCCGCCAGGCTACGCCGAGGCCGGGGAGGGCGGGCCGTTCCTGAAGATCGGCGTGGGGGTGCTCCTGAGGGGCAAGGAACCCAAGTACGAGTTCTGGCGCTCGTACGCGCCGGCCGAGACGCCGGAATGGAAGGTTGCGCGCGGCAAGGACTTCATCGAGTTCCGGCAGGACGCCAGGTCGGGGGCGCGGGCGTACAGGTACACGAAGCGCGTGGCGCTGGCGGGGGGCGGGCCGGGCTTCACGATCGCCCACGCCCTGCGGAACACCGGGACGGAGCCGATAGACTCGCTTGTTTATTGCCATAACTTCATTATACTCGACGACGGGCCGGTGGGTGCGGATTACCGCATTGCGTTTCCGTTCGACTTCAAGGTCGCCAAGTCGCGCGGGCCGGTGGAAGTGAAAGGGCGCGAGATCCTCCTGCCGCAGGAACTCAAGAGTTCCGTGTGGATGGCGCTTGAGGGCGGAACGGGCCGCACGGAGGACCACATGGCAACGGTCGAGAACCGCCGCACGGGCGCGGCCGTGCGCATCACGGGCGACCAGCCGGTGGTGGAGTGGCGGTTCTACGCCGAGCAGACGGGGGCGTGCCCGGAGCCGTTCATCCGGGCGGCCGTCGGACCGGGGGAGGAGAAGACCTGGGCGAACGAGTACCGGTTCACGGCGGCGGGCAGGAAATAATGTGAAATGCACAATGTTAAATGTGCAATTGCACGGCGCCCGGGCGTTCGGGCGCGGCGGCAAAAAAAGAAGCCCGACGCAGGGCCGGGCTTCCTCATAGGTATCGGCTTCCACCCTTGTGCCGTAAGGATGTCTTGGAATCAACCCGCCTTCAAATTGGGGCCCCAGGGGCGGCTTCGGGCTTGTCGCCTGAGCGACCGTGCCTTCGACCGCCGGATAGGATGCCCTCAGCAGGTCTCATCGGTTGTTCCAATTATGAATCCTAAACACGGTCACGGCAGAAGGCCGATTCCTGTTCTCCTGCTTTAATGGTACACCAGGATTATCGTCCCGCCAACAGGAAAAACTTTAAACCTTCGCGCAATCGGGGCAAGCAAAAAGCGCCACCTCTCTTGCATCGTACGCCATGTGGCAGGGCCGGGTTGTCCGGCCGTGCGGGAAGGGGCAGAGAGCGGCCGCGGCCGGACAAGCCGGCCGTGTCACATCGGGTCATGAAACAGTGCTGCATGGTTGCACTTTGCGGGGGGCGCGGTATCATGGGTGCGGTCAAGTCACGGCAGGCTTGCGCTGGCAGGGCGGTACATCCGTCGGCGCGGATTCCGGGGCCGAGCGGGTCGGCCCCGCCAACAGGCCGACAAAGGGGGACGTCATGGCCGCAGCCAAGACGGTTGTCGTAACGGGCGATCTGATCTGGGACTGCAACCTTGTCCAGCAGCCGCGAAGCCCGTCCTACCACCACGAAGCGATGCCGCCGACGGTGTTGAAGGCCGCGGCGGGCGGGGCGTGGTACCTGGCGGACCTGGTGAAGATCGCGTGCGGCGACATGAGTCCCGCGCCGAACATTGTGACGCCGCCGCGTCCGCTGGAAGCAGACCCGCTGGGCGGCTGCAATGTGCGGCAGGCCTACCAGTTGTGGTGGCGTCACGACAAGGTCCGCGACGGCGGCGCAAAGGCGAAGGTCTGGCGGATCGGCCAGTTCATGGGATGCCCGCCGCTTTCCAAGAAAGCGGAGGCCGCGAGAAAGGTTCCGCGCGTGTCGCCCGACGCTGGCGATCCCGCCGTCCTTGTGCTGGACGACCTGTGCCTGGATTTCCGCGGGGCCGATGGCACGGGGGCCTGGCCGAAGTCGCTGACGGAAGGGCGGCCGGGCGCCGTTATCGTGAAGTCGTCGTCTGCGCCCGTGCGCGGCAAGTTCTGGGAGCGGCTCCTGGAGGGCCACGGCGACCGGCTGACAGTCGTGGTGTCGGTGGCGGCGCTGCGGGCGCGGGGCGCCGCCATTTCGCGGGCGCTGTCGTGGGACCGGGCAATCGAGGAGACGGCGGCGGAGTTCGAGGGCGGCCCGTCGTCGCGGGACCTGGCCCTCTGCCGCCGCGTGGTCGTTCACTTCGGCTCCGACGGCGCGGCGGTGTTCACGCGGTCCCGGAGTGAGGCCCGCGCGGAACTGGAGAAGTTTCTATACCATCCGCGCGACCTGGAGGACGCCTGGGAGGCGGGCCGGCCTGGACGCACGTTCGGCTCGAAGTCGATCCTGACGGCCGCGATGGTGCGCCACGAACTTGATCCCGCCGCGTATCCTCTCTTCATCGCGCTGGGGCGGGCGCTTGCGGCGATGCGTGCGGCCCATGAGTGCGGCGGCGGGGAAGGGAAGGAACTCGACAACGCCGCGGCGATGGCGGTGGTCGGCTTGTGCCTGCACCCCCCGGCGGACCCGAAGACGAAGGAAGTGGATGCCGAGCCCGCCGGCGATTTCTACACGGCGTTTCCGCACGTCATTCTGGCCGACGAGGTGCTGCGCAAGCAGCCGGCGCGGCAGTCGGACCTGCTGCGCGACGTGACCGGGGCGGGCGAGGAATACGTGGCCGCCAAGGCGGCCGAGGTCGTTATTTGCGGGCCCGACCTCGCCCTCGGCATGGTCCCGAAGGCGAAGTACGGGCGGCTGCTGACGGTGGACCGCGAGGAGATCGAGCGCATAGGCGCGGTGCGGAACCTGATCCTGGAGTACCAGGCCTCGGCGGAGGACCGCCGGCCGCTGAGCCTTGCGGTCTTCGGCCCGCCGGGGTCGGGCAAATCGTTCGCCATCAAGGAAGTGGCGTCGGAACTGTTCGGGGCGCGCAAGGCCATCCTGGAGTTCAACCTCTCGCAGATGAACGGGGTGGAGGACCTTCACGCGGCGTTCCAGCGCGTGCGCGACGCGTCGGTGTACGGCCAGGTTCCGCTGGTCTTCTGGGACGAGTTCGACGCCGAAGGACTGAAGTGGCTGAAATATTTCCTCGTGCCGATGCAGGATGCCCGGTTCCACGCGGGCACGGGGGAGCACCCGTTCGGCAAGGCCATCTTCGTCTTCGCGGGCGGGACGGCCTACAGCATGGAGTGCTTCGGAAAGACGCCCGACGGCCAGCCGCGCAAGGAGTTTGACGAGCAGAAGGGCCCGGACTTCAAGAGCCGCCTGCGGGGCTACATCAACCTGAAGGGCCTGGAGCCGCTGCTGGAGGGCAAGTGCGCGGCAGAAGGGCCGCTGTCGGCCGAGCAGTGGGGGCAGGCGCGGCGCGACGACCCGGCGTACCTCATCCGCCGGGCGATCGTGCTGCGGGCGGCCCTGGAGTGGCCGGACCGGCAGTTGATTGACTCCAAGACGGGCATGGCGGCGGTCAGCGCGGGCGTGGTGCGGGGGTTCCTGCGCGTGAAGCGGTTCCTGCACGGGGCGCGGTCGGTGGCGGCGCTGGTCAGCATGAGCGCCGTGGGGTCCGGGCGGTGCCTGGGGCCGTCGGAACTGCCGTCGGAGGACCTGCTGCGGCTTCACGTCAGCGACGACTTGATGGAAGAGGTGCGGCAGGGGGAACTGGAGGTCGGCGTCATCGAGAAACTGGCCGAGGCCTGTCACCAGGCGTGGTACGAGGTGCGATGGGAGGAAGGATGGCGTTACGCGTCCGAGCCCGACTACAAGAAGAAACTGCGTCCCCTGATGACGGAGTACCCGAAACTCCAGGAGCCGGACAAGGAGCGGAACCGCCTGACCGCCCGCGTGACGCGGGCAAAACTGCTCAGCGTGGGCCTTGCCCTCAAGCGCGAGCAGGAGGCGGGCCCCGGCCCGCACGCGACGCTGAGCGGCGACGACCGCAAGCGCCTCATGGAGATCGAGCACGACATCTGGCTCCGCGATCACCTGCTCAAGGGTTACGAGTGGGCCGGGACAACGGAGGAACACGTCCGCCGCCATCGAGACATGGCCCCGTTTGCCAAAGTGCCCCCCGAGGACAAGAAGATTGACCGGGCCATCGTGGAGAAGATACCGGGGGTGCTGAAAGACAGCGGCTACGTCCTGGTCCGCGAGGGGCCGAAGCAGGGCGGCGGCGGGCCGCGCGTGCCGGGATGAAATCCCGCCGCGGTGCGGCGCGGGCGCACGGAGCGCCGGGATTTCAGCCCGTCCTACATGGCCAGGGACTTAAGGAGCCTGACGGCGGCTTCGACCAGTTTCTCGCCGCCGCCGGGGGCGATGATCGAGTTGACCGTCTCGTAACTTCCCTCGGCGAACGCCTTGCGGGTGGGGACGTACGCGGGGTTCTCGCTGGAGAGTTCCACCACGAGCGTCACCGCAAAGGGCGACGCCTGCTTGATCGCGAGGCCGAGTTCCACGAAGACCTCGCCCGGCAGGCCGACGACGGCCACGTCGCGGCCGAGGCGGAAGACCTGGACCTCCAGGGGGATTGTCTCCGCGTCCAGGGCGAGTATCTTGCACGCCTCCACTTCCTCCAGGAATGGAAGTTGGCGCGTGCCCACCTTGAAGATGTCGCTGCACGCCTTTACCAGTTGCTCGGGCGTGCATCGCTGAAGCGGGACGCGGACGGTCCGGCTGCGGGCGGCCAGGGCGGGCGGGGCGACGGGCTTCAGGCCGGGCGCGGCAGCGGCAGCGGTTTCTGCAAGCGTCCGGCCGATGGCGTCGGGCTTCGGCCGCTGCTTCTTCGTTACATCTATATGATTGATGTCGCCGCACGTGCCGGTGGCAAACAAGAGCACAAGGTCGCGGCCCAGCGACTCCCTGAGCGCCTGCTCCATGTGGTACGGGTAGTCGGCGGCGTAGAGCGTGCCGCCGGTGGTGTCGAGGTGGAGGGCGAAGTTGGCAAGCACTGCGGCGGGCGGGGCGTCGTCGGCGGTGCGCAGAAGGACGATGCCCATCTCGGTATCCACGGGCCCGGCCGGGCGGACGATGTCGGGGTTCAGCGGGCCGGGGTTAAAGCGCACCGAGCCGTCTTTCATGTGGAACCGGCGGTTGAAGGCAAGGCCGGGCTGCTCGGCGGCGCCGGCGGCCAGGCGGGCGGGC
>VGYT01000261.1 GCA_016872895.1 Planctomycetota bacterium | reverse complement strand
CATCCTGCCTGCGCCGCCGGGGGGCAGCACCCTGGGCGTGCGCCTGTACACGCTCATCCACACGGCGCCCGAGGCGATGACCAGCGCCCTGGCCCTCGGCATCCTGCTCTTCACGGCGCCCGCCGTGACGGCGCTGGCGGCCCTGGCGGCGCTATCGCGCGGGCGAAAGGCAGGCCGACCGTGACCGCCACGCTCGCCGGAATCGACCTTACGTTCGGCTACGGCGGCCGCGACGTGCTTCGCGGCGCGACGGCCGCCGCCCGCGCCGGGCGCGTCACGGCCGTCGTCGGCCCGAGCGGATCGGGCAAGACGACGCTCCTGTGGCTGATGGCCGGCCTGCTCGTGCCGAAGTCCGGCCGCGTGGTCCTGGCCGAGTCGCCCGACGCGGCGCAGGCGAGCGGCAAGCCGGTCGATTTCGGGCGTCTGCGCCTGGGCATGGTGTTCCAGTCGTCGGCCTTGTGGGAGCACCTGACCGCCGAGGAGCACTTGCGGCTCGTGCTTGCCGGCAAGGGCCTCGGCCGCGGCGAGCGCCGGCGGAGAACTGAAGAGGCGCTTGCGCGGCTGAACCTCGCGGCGCTGCGGCGGCGGAGGCCGGGCGAACTCTCCGGCGGCGAGCGCCGCCGCCTGGCCGTCGCGCGGGCCGTCGCGGCCGACCCGGAGTGGCTGCTGCTGGACGAGCCGCTCGTGCACCTCGACGGCCCGGCCCGCGAGGAACTCTTTGCCCTGCTTCGCGGCCTGCTGGCCGACACGCGGGCCGCCCAGCCCGCAGGCCGGCAGGCGGGCGTGCTCCTGGCCACGCACGACGCCGCCGAGGCGATGCGCCTGGCCGACGAAATCGTGGTCCTCCTGGACGGCGCCGTCGCGCAGGCCGGCCCGCCCGAGGAGGTGTACCGGCGGCCCGCGAGCCTCGTCGTCGCGCGGATGCTGGGGCCGGCCGGCGAACTGGCCGGGGAAGCGGCGGCGGGCGTTCTTTCGTGCGGCGGGCGCCCCGCGCTGGAAGGCCTGCCGCCGGAGGATGCCGGCCCGCGGCGCATCATCCTGCGGCCGGAAGACGTGCGGTTCCAGGCGGACGGCGCCGGGCCGGCGTCCGTCAGGCGGTGCGAATTCCAGGGAGATACATACCTGCTTATGGTGGAGTGCTGCGGCTCGGACGTCCTCGTCCGCCACCCGCACGCCGTCGCCCCCGGTGCAACCGGCCGGCTCGCCCTGCGGCCGGCATCCGAGCCGCGACCGTAAGGAAGCGGCGCCGTTCCGAGCCGCGAGTGCGGAGCCCACGTCAACGGCGCCGCTCCCTTACGGTCGCGGCTCTGTTCCGGCCAACTGATTTTGCGCGGCGGGTCTCCCGACCCGCCGCGCCGGGAACCGCCCGCCATGCTACGGCACTTCCGGCAGGCGGCCCGCGACGACGCCGCGAATAATCGCGTACTCCAACCGGAACACCCGCTCCATCGCCGCGTCGGGCACGACGTCGGCCGTCACACCCATGTTGGCGTCGGTGAACCGCGCACCGAAGCCCACGACGGCGACCATGCCCTTGCCGAACTCGGCGAACGCCGCGACGGGCTTGCCGCCCAGCCGCGCGAAAGCCGTGCCGCCGCTTACGGTCCGGGCGGCCTCGACAGCCGCGGAGGGCCAGCCTTCGGGCATCGCCAACTCGCCGCTCTCGCCCGGCGCGGGGCCCAGCGCCAGGCCGAACGGGGCCGCCAGCGCGTCCGCCGCGGACTTCTCGTTCTCGGCCGAATCGACCACCAGCACCCGGCCGCCCGCCACCACGTAGCGGACCAGGGCGTCGCGGAACCGCGGCGGCGGCTCGCGGTTCGGATAAAGGAACACGACGGCGTCGCCCGCAAGCGCCTCGGCGCCCGCGCGGCGGGCCGTAAAGTACCCCAGCCGCAGAACCCACTGCTCGAAGATGCCGAAGCCGTCGCGCCGGCCGCCGATGAACCCTGCGCGGCCGAGCGGCGCATCACAGACGGTCCGGTCGATGACCACGCGGACCAGGGGCCTCGCGGCCTGCGGCGGCGGCATCGCGCGGCGGTTGGCCTCGTCGGCGGCGGCCGTGCCCGCGGCCACGCCGAGCGCTCCGGCCGCCGCCAGCGCCAGCCAGGCGCCAGGCCATCCGCGGGCAGCCGCAAGAGCGCCCGCCGCAAGCAGCGCCGCGGCCAGCGCCAGCCACGGCCGCGCGTCCCACCCGCCGGCGTGGTTCAGCCACTCGAGCATCCCGAGCCACAGTTCGCTCGCGCCCGGCTCGAAGGCCGAGAAGTTCGAGAAAATGGTCGAGTCTGTGAACGCGGCCACGCGCCCGCGGCCGTGGCGCGCGGCCCACAACTGGACGAACGCGCCGTAGCGCATGTCCGGGCGGTCCTCGGGCTGCGGATAGAAGTTGCTCGCGTGGTAGTCGGCCGGCAGGTTCTTCAGGCCCGTCTGAAGGACGACCGCGCTGCCGGCGCTCGCGCCCGGCGCAATCGAGCACGACACCGCGAAGCCCAGTTCCGGCACGTGCTGGAGGATGGGGTGCGCCGCCGCTGGGCGGCGCAGCCGCTCCTCAAACAGCGAATCTATGCCGAAGAGGCAGTCGTAACGGAACTCGAAGCCCAGCGGCCGCGCAAGGTCGTTCAGGTAGTCGCTCGTGCCGAAAACGTTGGTGTGCTCGCCCACCAGCAGGAGCCCCCCGCCGCGCTCCACGAACCGCCGCACGGCCGCCGCCTCCTCCGGGGCGCAGCGCGACGTGGGCGCCTTGACCACCAGCACGTCGCAGGCGGCCAGGGCCTCGTCGTCGGCGCGCCCCTGAAGGCGGCCCATCTCGTAGAAGCGCGACGAGTAATCATAAATACACGCATAATTGTAACCGGACAGGCGGCCGTACCACTCCGTGTCGAACGGCCGGTCCGTCCGCTCCCACCGCGAGTGGAACTCGTCCACGAGCACGCGGCCGGCCTTGCGCTCGCCCGGAGCGTCCCAGCAGGCGGCGCCCGCGAGCGCCGCGCCGGCCGCGAGCGCCAGGGCCCCCGCCAGCGCCCGCCGCGCAGCCGGCGGCCGCCACGCCGAGCCGGCCGCCTCCGCCTGCGCCCGCGCGGCCGCTGCGAGCGGCACGAACCGCCACGCCAGAAGCACCGGCCCCCCCAGGAGGCCCCCCAGCACCCACGGGCTCCAGAACTGGTCCATCAGCGCCAGCGGCGCATCGTAATCGGTCCGCAGGGCCCGGTGCAGGTACAGGGCCACGAGCAGCCCCGCCCGCACGGGCAGCCAGGCGGCGACGACCGCCCCCAGCCGAAGGAGCGACCCCGCCAGCACCTCCGCTCGCCCCCCGGCCGGCTCCCGCGCCCAGGCCGCAAGGGCCGCGGCCGCCCCGCCGCCCGCCAGGAAGGCGAGCGTCGCGGGGTCGAAAAAAAGTTCCCACGTGGCGGCCAGGCGGTGCGCCTGGCGCATCGTGAACAGCGCCACCGTCGGGCCGTCCACGGCGGCCTCGGCGCCCAGGATGCGCGCAGCCGCCCACACGACGTGCGGCAGCGGCCACGGCAGGTCGTGCGACCGGGCCGTGAGGCAGGCGTACGCCTCGACGGCCGCCGCCTGAACGAGCAGCACCGCGCCTGCCGCCGCCAGCCCCGCCGCAAGGGCCCGCACTCGCCGCGCCGCCGGCGGCAGCATCGCCAACGCCGCGCCGCCGGCCAGCAGCAGCGGCCCGGCGCGGTGCGGCCACGGCATTACCCACGCGGCAGCCGAGGCAAGAAGGATGACGGCCGCGCAAGGCCCGCGTCCCGGCAGACGCGCGGGCGCCCCCGCCAGGAGCAGCGCCCCGGCCGCCACGAGCGCCGCCCACGCCGTCCAGTTCTCGGCGCGGTAGTACGGCAGGCCGAGGAGCCACGAGGCCGCCAGCAGCGCTACGGCAGCGTGCGCGCGGTTCATGGCGCCGCCTCCTGGTCCCGCAGAATGCGCAGGAACCAGCGCCAGAAGTCGGCGTTCTCGCGCATCCCTTCGATGGGATCGCCGCTCTCGTTTTCAAGATTCTTATTCATCGCGAAGCATGTATCGCCGATGACGACGGCCTTGCCGCGGCCCACCCGCCGCATCACGATAACCGGCAGGTCGTCCGCCCCGCGGGCGATGACGCGGGCCTCCGCGTCGCCGCACGACACCGGCCACGCCGAGTGGAATCGCACGTGGGCCGCCCCCTCGCCCGCACCGAGGTACGGCCACTTGAAGTGCCCCAGCGGCTCCGGGTCGCGGGCCGGGGCCGCCCCGGCGGCGCCGGATGGCTCGCCGATGCGGAAGCCCAGGTCGGCCAGGAGTTCGCTGCTGGGGCCGGCGTCGTCGCAGCCCACGGTAAGGATGAAGATGCCACCCGCCTCGATGAACTCGCGAACCGCCCGCCGCTCGGCCAACGTGAAGGCCCGCGACGGGGCAACCGACACCACGAGGCCCGCGAGCACCAGCCGCTCGGCCGTAAACTCGCGCAGATTAAGCACGAGGCACCCCTCGCGCATGAGCGTCATGGCGAGGCCCATCATGCCGTCGGGGCGCCAGGACTCCTCGCCGGCGGCCTCCAGGTGCGTCGTGTCGATGTAGGCCAGGTTGTTGGGCGTGCGGCCGCGCCCGTCGGGCAGGACCTCGGCCGCGCGGGCGGCCGCGTCGGTCGAGAGAAGCACCGCCATCGCCAGGGCCGCCGCGGCAAGCACCACCCGCCCCGGCTGCGGGCGCCACGCCACCACGGCCGCCAGCGCCGCCGCGAGCACGAGCACCAGCGCGTCGCGCCACGGCGGCGCCGGCCCGGCCGACCGCTCCGCCGCGTACGCCAGCAGGCGCGACGTAAAGGGGTGCGCCCCCACGGTGATGCCGTTCGTGAGGCTCGACGTGTCGCCGAAGGCGATGACCTTGCCCGCGCCGAGGCGCTCCTCGGCCGCAAGGACGAGGTCGCCCAGGCGCTCTCCCGCGTCGTAGCGGTGGTTGCCCATCATCGATTCGCCGGCCGACGGGTCGCCGGGGTCGGCCCATCCCCACCGCCCGACGAGGATGGGCCGCGCGGGCCGCGGCGCATCGACCGACGCGCCGATGACCACGCCGAAGGCGTTGCGTTCGTCCGTCAGGCCCGCCGTCGCCGGGTGCAAGAGGGCCTCGTAAGAGGCAAGCCACCCGCCCACGGCGAACGTGGCCGAATCGAACCGCACGCGCAGGGCGGTCGGGCCGAGGGCGTCGTTGAAGCGGCAGCCGCCGTCGGCCTCGCGGACCGTGTGCTCGCCCATGACCAGGAGCGTCCCGCCGCCGCGAACGAAGTCCCCCAGGCGCTCCAGTTGCCCCGCGGCCCACGGCTCGTTCGGATAGAGGAGCACCACGGCGTCGGCGCCCCGCAGGTCGGCCTCGGAGAGGTCCGGCGACACGGCGCACCCCGCGCCCAGGCTCTCCAGGAAGTCGGGCAGCATACCGTACATGCCGGCGGACATGCGGCCGTACTCGCCGTGGACGGGCCTCAGCCAGTTGAGGAATCCCTTTTCATATATGACTATCTTCTTTCCGTGGAGATCGCAGCGGCCGGACGGGAGGACGGCGGCGGCGCCCGCAGCGGCGGCCAGGACGGCGGCCGCTGCGGCGAGGCCCGCGGACGCGCGTCCGGCGGGCGGCGCGGGCACCGGCGCACCGCCGCCCTCGCCGAGCGTGCGGCGGAACATCCACCCCGCCACGAGCAATTCCACGGCCGCCCCGAGCGCAGGCAGGTTCCACGGCACGAGCGTCCCGAGCGCCGCCCGCCACGACCACGGCGGCGCGGAGACCACCCCCGCATCGGGAGCGGGCGCGGGCAGCAACTCAACCGCCGCCTCCATCGCCGGGGCGAAGGCGAGCACCGCCAGGTACAGAACGTTCGCGGCCAGGATGGCGGCCGCCCCGAGGGCCGCACGGGCCCACCGCGGCCGCGGTGCCGCGGCCAGCCACGCCGCGTACGCCGCCGCCATCAGCACCAGGAAGTCCACGCCGCCGAACGTCGCGCCGACGCAGAGCGGCCGGCCCGCGATGCCGCCCGCCAGGCGCCCCATCGCGCCGCCCACCCAGTCGGCCGCCAGCCACACATCGGGAACCGCCGTCACCGCCAGCCGGTATGCCGCGAAGGCAAACACGGCCGCCGCAACGGCCGAGAGGAGCCGGCGTGCGGGTCCCTCCGCGGCCGCCGCCGCAACATCAGCCGCGACGGCCACCGCCAGGACCGTGACAACCGGCATCGCGGCGGCCGACATCGCCAGCGCCAGGCCGCCGCCCGCCAGGAGCAGAAGGACTCGCCGCCACGCCGCGCCCGCCGGCCAAGCCGCCGCGATGATCGCCATCACCGCCAGAACAACCAGCGCGTGGCGAAGCGGATGGGCCAGCAGGCCGACCGACCCTGCGGCCGTCCATGCGCCCGCCAACGCGGCCAGGGCGGCCACAAGCGGCCGCGCACGCCGCACGGCCGGCGGGCCTGCTTCCCCTCGTGTCGGCGGGTTGAACGCAGGGGCCTTATCCATGCGCACGGAATCTTAGTGGGCCGCGGTCCTTCAGGCGAACGGAAAAAGATTAAGAGCGCCTAACAAAATGACTTCAGCCGACGGGCCAAGGTGGCCGATGTCCGAGGCAGGTGAAAGTCCAGTGCTTCGGAGCGCGCCATGGCCAAGCCCTTGTTGAGCGACGCTTT
>VGYT01000260.1 GCA_016872895.1 Planctomycetota bacterium | reverse complement strand
CGTCGTGCGGCTGCCCGCCGTGACGCCGTCGTCGGGCACGAGGCCCGTGTCGCCCATGACCATCTGGACCTGGCCGACGGGCACGCGCAGTTCCTCGGCGGCGGCCTGCGACAGTTCCGCGCGCGAGCCCTGGCCCATCTCCACCTTGCCGGTCATAACGGTGATGGCGCCGTCCTGCGCGATGTGGATGCGCGCAGCAACGCTTCGCGCCCCTCCGCCGCCGCGCCCGCCGCCGCCCGCGGCGCGGCGCTGCGCCCCGGCCGGGCCGGCGCTCACGCTGATAAGCAGGCCCGCGCCGAGCACCCGCAGGAACCGCCGGCGGCTGAGGCCGAAGTCGCAGGCGACCTGCTCGGCGGCCTCGCCGCACTCCGCGGGCCGACGCTCGTTCGTGCGCGATTCCGGTTTCATGGCTGATGCCTCCCGGCCCTGCGTGCCTGCAAGGCAAGCCGCCGCTTCCGGGGCGGGCCCGTTACGACTGCCTCGCGCCCTGCGCAACAGCCCGCTTCACCGCTTTCAGGATCCTCGGATATCCGCAACATCGGCAGATATGGCCATCCACCCGCGCGAGGATGTCGGCGTCGGCCGGCCGCGGCTTCTCGTTCAACAGGCCGACCACGGCCATGATCATGCCCGGCGTGCAGTGGCCGCACTGAAACGCGTTCTCGGCCAGGAACGCCTCCTGCACGGGATGCAGTTTGTCTCCCGCCGCAAGGCCCTCGATGGTCAGGACCGCCTGGTTCTCGGCCGCGGCCACGGGCGTGACGCACGCCGCCGCGCTCTTGCCGCCGATGAGCACCGTGCACGCGCCGCACTTCCCCTCGCCGCACGCCTGCTTCGTGCCCGTCAGTTCCAGGTCCTCGCGCAGCACCTCCAGCAGAGACCTCTCCGGCTCCGTGACGACGGCCACCGGCTGACCGTTCACGGTGAAGTTGATGGTCTTTTCCATGGCGATCGTGCCCTCGTGCGTTCTGCCGCGCCGGCCGGCGGGCCCCGCTTGCTGCCCAGTCTGCCGCCGGAAGGGTGCTGCGTCAATATATTCCCGAGCGTTATTCCCGGGCGCTCATTCCCGCGCGCCGGACTTCTTCTCCTCCGCGGCCCGCGGAATGACAGGCGCGGCCGCGGCCGAGCCGTTCCTCGACGCGCTCCCCGGCCCAGCCGGCGATCCCGGACTTGGCCGCCGCCGCTCTCTCTGCATCGCGGTGCCTGCCTGGTGCGCGCACGGTGCATCGCGGCGGCAGCATCAGCCCTTGACAGGCGCCGTTATGGGTGATCCCCGGAACTCCCCCGGCTCTATTCCTCCGGGGGCACGATCTTCTCCAATAGCCTGCGTGGTCGCCGGAGAAACTCACCGCCCCACCGTGGCGGCGGAATGTGCCACGGGTGGAGCACCCGCCGTTGAAGGCCCTTCAGGGCACGAAGAGAGTGCGACACAAAACGATCACATTACGACGGCACCCGCCGTTGAAGGCCCTTCAGGGCCTTTCCGCCGTGCAAGCGGCGCCTAGGCCCGGCCTTATAGGCCGGGCTGACGCGTCCGCGCGCCCTGAGCCTCCTTTTTTCTCCCCCCTCGCCGGCCCGCTTGAGGGCCGGCCAGGGGGGAGAAAAAAGGTTGAGCGCGTCGGCCCTCGCACGATGCCGGGGCTGAAAGCCCCGGCCTGGACGCCGCTTCGCGGCGGAAAGGCGGCTGAAGCCGCCTCTTCTCCCTCTGGCCCATCCTCATTCCTCAGCACATCGGCTGTCGCCATCACCACCCAGAATGTGGGCAAAGACAAACCGCTCCACCCGTGGCTGCACCCCATCGCCCCGTCGGGGCGAAAAACAGCCCCGCCATGCCGATGGAGAACGCCGCAAGCCCGCCTGGTCGTCAGAAAAGTGGTGAACTACCGGCGGCGACGCAACGCCAAAAGGCCGCCCAGGGCCAGCAGCGAGAGCGCGGCCGGTTCAGGAACCTGGGAGATGCGGAAACCGATGCCTCCCTCGTGCGTCGGGGAGTACAAGGTGTCCCCCCGACACGGCGCACTCAGGTGGTACGCGTAAGCGTTTTGCGACCCGCCCCGCAGGCTGCGATATACATCACGAACCGTGGCCATGCAAACGCCTTTCCCGTCTGCGGCCAAGAAGAATGCAGGCGCACAGGGGACGCTCGCCGACGGGCGAGCAAGCGGCCTGGTCGCGGGGCGGCGGCCGCTCCGCCGCGGCAGGTTTCCTTCGCCGCCCGCAAGGCTCGCGGCAAACGAGGCGTGGTGGGCGATACTGGACTTGAACCAGTGACCTCCTGCGTGTCGAGCAGGCGCTCTAGCCAGTCTGAGCTAATCGCCCCTGGGCCGCCGCGCATAAGCATACCCCCCCGCCGCGCAGAGTCAACCGCAATTCGCTCCAGCGGCGTACGGCGTGGGGCTGGAACTCCATCACTCGCGGGACTCCGGGGGCGGGGGCGACAGCGGTTCCAGCAGCCGCACCAGCGCGGGGATGTCTTCGCGCACGATACGGAAGATGCGTTCCTGTCTGATATCGCCGTACTCATGCGCCAGCACGTTGCGCAGGCCGATGATACGCCGCCAGGGAATCTCCGGATGGGCCTCCATGAACGCCTGCGACACGTTAGGGGCGGCCTCGCCGATGATCTCCAGCCGCCGCTCGGTGGCCAGCCGCCGGTCCCCGTCCGCCGCATACTGCGCGAACGTCATGCCGGAGACCCCCTGGCTGATCTGGCGGGCGTACGTAAGCATGTCCCACAGGCGCCCGGCGTCCCCCTCATTCAGCCACATAGACCACCTCATGGTTGTGAAGTATGTGATGCCGCCGGAAGGGGTTGCGGATGGCATCTTTCTCCACCAGGTCCACCTCGCGCCCGAATATGCCCTTCAGTTCGTCAATCATGTCCACCCAGTCGAAAAGGCTCCACGGCGCATCCTCTTGGAAAGACACGAGGACGTCAACGTCGCTGTCCGGTCGGAAGTCCTGCCGAAGGGCGGAGCCGAAGATGGAGAGTTCCTTCACTTTCCACTTGCGGCAGAAGGCTTCAATCAACTGGCGGTCGATTGAGAGTTGAAGGGGCACTTGCCGCTCTCCTCAACACAGTTCCGCAATCGGGCGCCTATGACGCAGTGCCCGCTCCCTGCTGGTCCGCAGCCACGATTATGCATGCGCCGCGGCGGCTTGGCAATAGCGTCCGACTGGAAATGCAGAATGCCCGGCAGAAACCGGCGAGCACGGGCCGGGCAGCCTCGCACCGCCCCCGTCCGACGCTTTACATTCTGCATTTTGCATTCCGCATTCTTCATAACTACACGCCCGCCAGCCGCTCGCGGGCAATCAGCCGCACGGCGGCAAGCACGTCTTCGCCCAGGGCGGCTCGCGCGGGGTCGGTCTGCGGATCGTCGGGCACGAGGCCCCAGATGGGCACGCCCGTTACGCGCTGGATTTCGTCCGGGGCGGTCAACTGGGCAACGTCCTCCGTGTCGCGGTTGTAGCGGTTGATGACGATGCCGGCCACATCGAGGCCGCGGCTGCGGGCCGCCTCAACCGTCAGCGCCGTGTGATTGATGGTGCCCAGGTGCGGCCGCGCAACGACCAGCACGGGCAGGTCCATCCGGGCGGCGATGTCGGCCACGAAGAGTTTCCGCGTTACCGGGCACAGGATTCCGCCGATGCCCTCGACGATGAGGAACTCATGCGCATCGCGCAGCCGCCGCCACGCCGCCCACATGGGCGCAAGGTCGATTTCCACGTGCGCCCTCGCGGCCGCCACCGTGGGAGCGAGCGGCTCGGCGAAACGGATGGGCGAAATCTCTTCCAGCGGCTCGGCGGCCTCCGCGCAGTGGGCCAGGAACTCCGCGTCTTCCGAGAAAAGGCCTTCCCGCCGCCGCACGCACCCCGCGGCCACGGGCTTCATCACAGCCACGTCGCGCCCCGCCTCGCGCAGCACCCGCGCAATCGCCCCCGCAACAACCGTCTTGCCGACGCCCGTATCCGTGCCCGTGATGAAAAGCCCTTGCTTCATCTCACGCCTCTTGCCTTCCAGCGCCGTCCGGCCGTCTTTCTTACCGCGGAGGCCGCAGAGAACGCAGAGAGAAGATTTTCTTTAGTGAAGAACAAAGCAGCATTTCAGTCTTGCCTTTTCCCTCGGCGTTCTCCGCGCTCTCCGCGGTGAAACGACTTGCGGCTTACGTTGCCGTCGCTTCTTCTATGCCCATCCGCACGGCCTCGACCAGCCGCGCGAGGCTCTCATCCGAGATGCAGTAGGGCGGCATGATGACGGCCACGTCGCCCAGCGGCCGCAGCCACACGCCGCGCTCGCGGGCCGCAAGGCACGCCTGCCGGCCGCGGCGCTCCGCCGGGGGATACGCCGCGCGCGTCGCCCGGTCGGCCGCCAGTTCGATGCCCGCCATCAGGCCCCGCCGGCGCACCTCGCCCACGTGCAGCATCGCGGCGAGCGGCTCCAGGAGGGCGCCCAGGCGGGCGGAAAGTCCCGCGATGCGATCAAGCACGCGGTCTTTCTCGAATATGTCGAGACTCGCCAGCCCTGCCGCGCACGCCAGCGCGTTGCCCGTGTACGTGTGTCCGTGGAAGAACGTGCGGTTCTCCGCCGGGCCGCCCAGGAAGGCCTCGTAGATGCGCTCGGTGGCCAGGGTGGCGGCCAGGGGCAGGTATCCGCCCGATATGCCCTTGCCGAGGCACATGATGTCCGGCCGCACGCCTTCGTGCTCGCAGGCGAACATGCGGCCGGTGCGGCCGAAGCCGGTGGCCACCTCGTCGGCGATGAGCAGGACGTTGTGCCGCCGGCACGCCTCGGCCGCGCGGCCCAGGTATCCTTCCGGGTGCACAATCATGCCGCCCGCGCCCTGGACGAGCGGCTCAAGGATGAGCGCGGCGACCTCGCGGCCGCGGGACGCGAGAACTTGCTCCAGCGCATCGGCGCACGCCATGCCGCACGACTCGCGCCGCTTCCCCAGCGGGCATCGGTAGCAGTACGGCGCGGGCGCGCGGATGCACTCGAAAAGCAGCGGCCGGAAGATGCCGTGAAAAACGTCTATGCCGCCCACGCTCACGGCCCCGAGCGTGTCGCCGTGGTATCCGAGCGCCAGGCCGGCGAACTTCGTGCGCTGCGGCTCCGGCCGCGCGCACTGACGCCAGTACTGGAAGGCCATCTTCAGGGCGATCTCGACGGCCGCCGCGCCCGAGTCGCTGTAGAATACCCGCGTAAGACCCCGCGGGGCGATGCCGACGAGCCGCTCCGCAAGTTCAATCGCCGGCGCGCTCGTCAGGCCCAGCAGCGTGGAATGCGCGATGCGCCCCAGTTGCCGCCGCACGGCCTCGTCGAGTTCCGGCCGGCGATGCCCGTGCAGGTTGCACCACAGGCTGGCGACGCCGTCGATGTAGCGCCGGCCGTCGGTATCAATGAGGAACTCTCGCTCGCCCGCCTCGATGACCACCGGCTCCCCCGCCGCCCACTCGGCCATCTGCGTGAACGGATGCCACAGGTGCGCCTTGTCGGCGTCGCGCAGGCGGCGGGTGCGGGCGGCGGACGGGGCGCTCATGGGGCCAGGCTCACGCTGACGGGCGTACCGATGTCGGCGGCCAGGCGCGCGGCAGCGCTCTGGCGGTTGACGGCCACCTCCAGCAGGCCCGCGCTGCCCACGTACGCCAGCAGCGCCCCGGCGGCCACGTCGCTGTACGCCCGCGACAGGCCGCGGATGACCGCCCCCAGCACGCGAACCTTCAGCCGCGCGGGGTCGCACCCGTCCAGCAGCGTCTTGGAGATGTTGGTCGTCAGGTTTCCGAACGGGTCCACGTAGAGGACGCGGCCGTCGATGTTGCGATCCGCCTTCGCCGGCAGCGGGAAGTCGAACTGCGCGATGCCCGCGGCGGGCGGGCCGAGGTCGCCGATATCCGTGCCGCTCGCCACCGCCGCCGCCACGGGGGCGAAAATGTCGCGGCCGTGGAACGTGCTCGACACGTCCGTCCGGAAAAACGAGCGGTTCTCGACCGCGACGAGGCGCGCCGCCCCGCCGCCGAAGCACGGCAGAAGTTCACGGTGCGCCACAAGCGTCAGCAGACCGTTGTCGGGCGCAAGGTAGATGCAGCCGCCAGCCTCGGCCGCCAGCATGCGCCGCTGGCTGCCCACCTGCGGGTCCACCACGGCCACGTGAATGGTCCCCTCCGGGAACGCCGACGCCGCCGAGGCCAGCATGAACGCGGCCGTCCGCACATCGTGGCGCGGCACGCCGTGCGAGATGTCAACGATGACCGCACCGGGGCAGCGGCCCAGGATGACCCCCTTCATCTGGGCCGGATACGTGCTCTCGACGCCGAAGTCCGTGAGCAGCGTAATAATTGGCGCCATGGGGAACCCCTTTCCATCCGCCGATTATGCGTCCGCCGGCGGGCCGGGTCAAGCAAACGCGCACCCGCTCCGCTGCCGGATGCCGGTTCCCGCTCGCCGCCGGCTGGCGGGTAAGCGCCTGCTTCCCGCCTTTGCCCTACCTGTGGATAACTTTTTGACCGCGCCTGCGCGCCCCGAAAAGGGCGTTTTTGACCCCTTCCGGAGGGGCAAAACGGCCCTGGCGCTAGCGCCAGAGGGGGTGGAGGGCCGAAATGTTAAGATAGGTAAGGCAAAATCGCGCGCTTTTTGAACGTTTTTGATCGATTTTGACCGGAACGTGGTCCGATTTTGCGTTTTTTGACCGTT
>VGYT01000259.1 GCA_016872895.1 Planctomycetota bacterium | reverse complement strand
AGTGACGCGGGTGGCGCTAGCCTATTCCGGCGGGCTGGACTCCAGCCTGTGCATCGAACTGCTGCGCCGCAAGTACAAGGTGAAGGATGAGAACATCATCCCCATCACCATCGACGTGGGCCAGGGCAAGGAAGAGGTCGAGGTCTCGAAGCAGAAGGCCCGCAAACTCGGCATCAGGATGCACCTGATAGACTGCAAGGGCGAGTTCACCGAGAACTGGCTGACGAAGGCCATCCGCGCAAACTCCGACTACGAGGGCTACCCGGTCTCGACGTCGATGACCCGGCAACTGGTGGCCCGGGAGGTGGCCAAGAAGGCCGTCGAAATGGGCTGCGACGGGCTGATGGAGGGCTCGACCGGCAAGGGCAACGACCAGTACCGGATGCACAACACGTTCAAGATTTTCGCCCCGAAGTGCGCGGTGCTTGCCCCGGTGCGGGACTTCGACCTTCTGCGCGACGAGGAGCGGGCGCTGTGCGAGGCCTGGGGCGTGCCGGTGGACGAGCAGATCGCCGGCGGCGACGACAAGACCATGTGGTGCCGCTCCATAGCCTCCGGCGCAATCGGGCTGGACCAGGAACTGCCCGAGGACATCTGGATGTGGCTCGTGCCGCCCGAGAAGGCCGCCGACAGGACCGAGGAGGTCTCCATCACCTTCGAGGAAGGCCTCCCGACCAGGATGAACGGCCGGAAGATGCCGCTCGACAGGCTCATCATGGACCTGAACGTCCTGGCCGGGCGCAGCGGCATCGGGTACATCGACATGTTTGAAGACGGCATCATGGACCTGAAGAGCCGCGAGATTTACGAGGCCCCGGCCGCACACGTCATCCTCCGGCTCCACCGCGACCTTGAGCAGTGGTGCCTGACGAAGGACGAACTGGCGTTCAAGGCCATGGTGGACCGGAAGTGGGCCTACCTTACGTACCACGGGATGTGGTTCCACCCGCTGAAGCGGGAACTGGACGCGTTCGTGCTTGAGGCCAGCCGGTTCGTGAGCGGCACGTACAAGGCGGGCCTTTACAAGGGAAACATACAGATACTTAAGCGGGAGAGCGAGACGGGCCTGTTCTCGCCGGAGATCCGCAGCATCAAGTCGAAGGGGTTCTCGCAGAAGATGGCGAAGGACGCGGCGGTCATCCGGGGCCTGCCGTTCGAGATTCTCGCCCGCCGCGGCGGCATCGAGGGCTGACCCGCCGAGTCGTCGCCAGCGCGATGCGGGAGCGCCGGCCCCGGGCACGCCTGCCAAGAGCGATTGCAGACGCGGCGAGTGCGCGGTATTCTGCTGCGCATTCGCTCTTGTTATTATGGCACCAGGACCGCGGCA
The DNA here is from genome assembly GCA_016872895.1 of Planctomycetota bacterium. Taxonomy (GTDB): domain Bacteria; phylum Planctomycetota; class Phycisphaerae; order FEN-1346; family FEN-1346; genus VGYT01. The sequence continues at coordinate 5,394 of VGYT01000259.1, read as the reverse complement.
CAGGATGAACCGGCGCCATGGCGCGGACGGACCCCACGAGAATCGTTGGTCGGTGGCGAGAGGGCTTCGCACTTGATTTCCACGTCGTGAGCAGCATGTACGTGGGCGACGACGAGTTCGGTCACCCGCGGTTCGACACCAAGCGCTCGGAACTGGGCGAGTTGCTCTACCGCCTGAAGTACCAGTCGGACGTGTCGGCCATACGGGAGATTGCCCTGGCGGCATCAGAGTTCGTGCAGGGATGGAACAAGAACGTGGAGGCTATTGTGCCCATTCCGCCGACTCGGGCAGGCAGGGCCCACCAGCCCGTCTTGCTGGTGTCGAAGGCCCTGGGCGGGGCGCTGGGCCTGCCGGTCTTCGAAGACGCCTTGATTAAGGTCAGAGAGACGCCGGAACTGAAGGACGTCTTCGACTACAACGAGCGATTGAACCTTCTGGATGGGGCGTTCAGCGTGGAGCCTTCGCAGGTGCGCGGGCTCAGGCTGCTTCTGCTGGACGACTTGTATCGGTCCGGGGCCACCATGAATGCGGCGGCGTCGGCGCTGTACGACCAGGGCGGAGCGGCGGACGTTTACGCCCTGGCCCTGACTCGCACGCGGAGGCGCGGATGAACACCGTATTCATCGGCGGTTCCAAGAGCGTCGTTCTTCTGGACGGCGCGGTCCGGCGTCGGCTCGACCGGATCATGGCCCAGCGGTTTCCCGTGGTCATCGGCGACGCCGGCGGAGCGGACAAGGCTGTGCAGCACTATCTTCACCATTGCGGTTACCGCAACGTGGAAGTGTTCTGCATGGATGGGTGCTGCCGACACAATGTCGGCCGGTGGCCATTGCGCACGGTGGCCTCGGGCCGCCGCCGGAAGGATTTCGCTTACTATGCGATGAAGGATCGGCTCATGGCCGAGACGGCCACGACGGGCTTCATGATCTGGGACGGCCGGAGCGCCGGCACTCTTGCCAACGTGGCACGGCTCGTCCGCCGGGCGAAGCCGGTGCTGGTCCATCTGGCCGGGAGCCGACGTGCCGTCCGACTTACCCGGGAGGCAACGTGGGAGAAGTTCCTAAGCGATTGTCCGCCTCTGGTGCGCGACCGCTTGCAGGACATACTCCGAACGGAAGAGCGCGAGGCGGCAACGCCGTCGCCGGTCACCCTCTTCTGAGATGTGCCGGCAGGCACGAGGGCTCTCATGGCCAAACTCTGGGACAAGGGCTACTCAATCGACCCCGAAATCGAGCGGTTCACGGTCGGCGAGGATTACCTGCTGGACCGCGACCTGGTGCGGGCCGACGTGGCCGGCTCGGCCGCCCACGCCGTGATGCTCGCCAGGATCGGCATCCTTACGCCGCGTGAGCGCGACCGGCTGCTGGCGGGCCTGCGCGCGGTGCTGAAGGACCACCGGGCCGGCCGCTTCGCCATCCGCCCCGACCAGGAAGACGTGCACACGGCCATTGAGGAGCGCCTGACCGCGCGGCTGGGCGACCTGGGCAAGAAACTTCACACCGGCCGCAGCCGCAACGACCAGGTGCTCGTGGACCTGCGCCTGTACGGCAAGGAGAAACTGCACCTGCTTGCGGAGCGGTGCATCGGGCTTGTCCGTGCGCTGGCGGCGTTTGCAAAGAGATATCAATTCACGCCGATGCCTGGCCGCACGCACATGCAGGTGGCCATGCCGTCGAGCCTGGGCCTGTGGGCGGGGGCGTGGGCCGAGGCGATCCTGGACGACCTGGAACTGGTGCGCGCGGCCCACGCGCTGGCGGACCAGTCGCCGCTTGGGTCGGGCGCGGCATACGGGTCGGCCCTGCCGCTTGACCGGGCGCTGGTTGCCCGGCTGCTGGGTTTTGCGCGGGTCCAGAACAACGTTCTTTATTGCGCCAACTCGCGCGGCAAGGCGGAACTGGCGGCGCTTGCGGCGTGCGTGCAGGTGATGACGGACCTTTCGCGCATGGCGGCGGACCTAATGATCGGGGCGACGCCCGAGTTCGGGTACTTCCGCATTCCGAAGGAACTGTGCACCGGCTCAAGCATGATGCCGCAGAAGCGGAACCCGTGCGGCCTGGAGTTGGTGCGCGCGAAGGCCGCGGCCGTCCTGGGGTGCGAGGCGGCGGTGGCGGGCATCCTGCGTGCGCTGCCCGGCGGCTACAACCGCGATTTCCAGGAGACCAAGGGGCCGTTCATGCGCGGCGTGGAAATGACCGCGGCAAGCCTTTCCGTGATGCGCCTGAGCATCGAGCGGCTCCAGGTTGTTGAAGAGAACCTGCGGCGGGGCTTCCTGCCGGAAATCTACGCCACCGACCGGGCGCTGGAACTCGTGCGGGAAGGCATGCCATTTCGCGATGCATACAGATACGTTGGAACGCACCTTGGGGAACTCCGCGCCCGCGACCCGGTGGCCAACCTGAAGTCGAAGAAGTTGCAGGGCGGGCCGGGCAACCTGGGCCTGGCCGGGCTCGGGAAGCGCACCCGCGCGGCCGAGCGGTGGCTTGCCGCCGCGCGCGGCAAGATGCGGAAAGCGCTGGCGAAGTTGATGCGGTAGGGCGCAATGCTTCCGCGGAGGTGGCCGCTAGGGTTTATCGTGGTTTCTCGATTGGAACCAGGGGTCGTTCTCGATTTCCCCCGGCGCTTGCCGCCAAGAGGCCCTGAGACGTGCGCCCTCGTGCAAGACAACATCCAGGGATTCCCTCACTGGCACGACGACCTTTCTGTCGAAGGAGCCCTTGCTGCCGTCCGATGCCGTCCAGTAGCAGAAGATGTTGATGGTCACATCTTTATCTGTCGAACTAACCAAGTTCACGCCCAGGCCATGACCGATTCCTCGCCCATCTGGCGTTTGCCCGTCGGCGTATTCCATGCCATATCTTGTGCTCGTAAGGAATGCCCCTTGACCCCGAGACTTCCATTTCATGGGAAACGTGTAAAGCCGATGTCCCACGATATGGGGAAAATCCAGTTCGGCTACCAGGAACATCTGCGCGTGCGATTGCTCGCATTCTGCGAGAAAGAAGGACTCTCGCCCCGCTGATTGGTACGGATCCTGCAAGATCGGAGTGGAAACGTATGCGGTTGCGGACGCAAGCGCGTGCACCGCCGGGCGGGCAGTGAGTGTGCGCCATGCATACCAGCCGCCTGCAAGGAGGGCGAGCAGAAGCCCGGCGCACCCGCCGGCAATGAGCAGGCGAATCTTCGCCGCGGCCATGGCGTGGGGCCCCCTTGTGTTAGCAGTCAGCCTGGCCCCGGATGCTCCGCGCGATCAAGTCTGATCTTGGTTGACCTGGCGTAAGAGGCCCTCTACCGAGAGATCCTCGTCCAGCAGCGGCCAGTGGATACCATAACCGCCGGGAGATAGAACGGCGCGATGTCGCTGCTCGGCGCTGGCTTTCGCCAACGGCGAGGAACACCGGGACCATGGAATGCGGACTTCGCGGTCGGCCAGGATCAGGACGAGGTGCGTGTCGGAGGCTTCAATCCGGCGGGCCGTCACGGGTTTAGTGGCCGGCATGGTGATGTCCTCCGTGATGACGGTTCCATTCATCCATTATGAGATCAAAGTGATCGAAGATGATCCGTCGCAACTCGCGGCGGAGACCGGGGCTCAAGCCGTGCGACCATGCCTCGGCCACGTCGTACGTGTCCCGTAGGAGCCACATCTTGCACTCGGCACCGCCCTTTTGCGCATGTACGTGCGGCGGTTCGTTTCTCTCGTTCGAATAGAAGAACAGCCGCCAGCCGCGCACAAGCAGTATCGTGGGCATCCGACAAACCTTTTGTACGTGAGTATATCCGACGCTTGGCTGAAAGGCAAGCGGCGGCGCGACCCCAGCCAAGGCCGCGCCACCCTTACCCGATGGTGATTATGCCGCGGCGGCGCTGGGCGGCCAGGCCGCCGGGCAGGGGGATGGGGCCTGCGGCGGGCCTGGCGAGGAGCGCCGCGGCGACCTCCCGCGTGCGGTCGGCCGACATGTGTTTCAGGCCCCCGCCCAGGCGCTCGACGGCCCGGCGCAGGATGGCCCCCTGCATCCAGGGGCGCAGCGAGGCGAAGTCGTCGGCGTCGATGAGGATGGCGGTGCGGGGCGCCTCGCGGACGATGCGGCGCCAGGTGTCGTCGAGGGCGTCGGCCAGGACCTCGGCGGCGGCGGCGGCCTGGTCCGACAGGCGCGCGAGCGCCTCCGTGGCGCGCGGGTTGAACCGCCTGCGCACCAGCGGCAGGAGTTCGTGCCGCAGGCGGTTGCGGGCGAACGCGCGGCTGGCGTTGGACCGGTCGCGGCGGAAATCCTGTCCCTCGGCCGCAAGGTACGCCAGCACCTCGGCCCGCGTGACGCCCAGCAGCGGGCGGATAATCTCGACGCTCTTGGCGCGCGGCGGTTGCGGAGAACCGCCGCGCAGCACCGTCGGTGGCCCCGGCGAACCTTTGCGCGGCGGGTCTCCCGACCCGCCGCGCGTGGTGGAGCGCTGTGGATGCTCGCCACGGCCGGACAGGCCGGCCGTGCCGCACTCGTCAGGGCGCGCCAGCGGCGCGCGGGGCTGAGGGGCGGCCAGGCCGTCGATGCCCGTGCCGCGAAGGATGTTAAAGAGGACCGTCTCCGCGCGGTCGTCGGCGGTGTGTCCGAGGGCGACGAGGCGCGCGCCCGCCTGCCGGGCGGTCCTGGCGAGGAACTCCCGCCTTGCGGCGCGTCCGGCCTCCTCGATGCCGATGCCGCGGCGTCGTGCCAGCCGCCGCACGTCCATGCGCTGCGTGATGCAGCGCAGGTGCAGCCGCCGCGCGAGGCGCCGGACGAACGCCCGGTCGGCGTCGGCCGCACGCCCGCGCAGGCCGTGATGCAGGTGGGCGACCACGGGGCGGACGGCGAAGTCGGTTCTCGACAACTCGACGAGCGCCAGGAGCAGTGCGACGGAATCCGGCCCGCCGCTGATGGCCAGCAGGAGCGGCTCGCGCCTGGCGCGCGGCCGGAGGCGCGGGGGCAGCAGTCCGTGGCGCAGGCCCATCTCGCGCACGGCGGCCAGGAAACGGATCTTTGCATGGGCGTCCATGTTCGGCCATTATAACCGCTCCGAGATTTTTTGATTCGGCTTTTCGGGGCGGCGCGGGTAGGATAGAAATCCGCGCCGGCTTGGGCGGCGGTGTTGCGCGGCGGGTCGGGAGACCTGCCGCGCAAGGCGGATGGGGGTGCGGCGAGCAAGGCGGCCGGCGCCGGCGTTGAAAGGAGGATCGCATGTCTCAGGGCGCATCGGGTTTGCCGGCCGGGGCTGCCTCGGCGGTGCGGCCGCTGGGCGTAATCGAGGCCGTGGGGATGGGCTGGCGGCTGATGATGAGCGATTTCTGGCGTCTGTGGCTGCCGGCGTTTGTTGTGCTGCTGATCATGATGGCGGCGTCGAACTTCGGCATCGTTGCGCCCATCG
>VGYT01000258.1 GCA_016872895.1 Planctomycetota bacterium | reverse complement strand
CCTTGCGAGGCAAGACGGTATCCTGTATGTGCGGGATGCGAGAAGGCGACTCCCCCGCTCGGCAGGCAGTGTTGTTGGTCCGCACGGAGTGGGTTGCTCTGCATCACCCACGATCCCCTCTGTGCCGCGCGGCAGACACGTCTTCACCTTCATCGCGCACTGCGCGCGCAGACACCATCCGCACTCCCGTTCTTATCCGAAATATACCACAGTTTGGGGGGAAATCAAACCGCCCCCAAGAAAATATTCTTGCGCGGGAAAAGCAGCCGGGGCGCTGCATTGGCCCACATTGCAAGTCCGAGCAGGGCACGGGCGGCGGGAGACTGCCCGCCGCGCAGTGGGCGGGACTGCCCACCGCGCTACCCACGCATCACCCGCTAGGGCGCTGTCTGAAGGGCTACCGTCCGGCCGGTCCGGGCCGATTCGTAACATGCGGCCAAGACCCGCTGGCTCCACAGGCCCGCCTGACCGTCGCACAAGGGCGGGCGGCCCGCCGCGATGGCAGCGTTCACGTCTTCGACCTGCGCCTTGAAAAGGTTGACGGTCGGCACATTGATGCGCGTGCCGCCGGACAGGTCGCGGGCCTGCCGGGCCTGATAGGCCGCGGCATCTTGGAGGCGCAGGATCATTTCGCCGCCCTCGCCCTGGCCGATGGTTCCTTCGGCCAGGATGCTTCCGCCGCTGCCGTAGAGTTCCAGCCGGTTGCGGCTCGCCTGGTCGGGAATGTTGAAGCAGGCATCGACCATGCCGAAGGCGCCGCCCTGGAACTCAAGGAGCACCACGGCCGCGTCTTCCGACTTGTAGGCGTGTACCAGGCTGCCCGCGAGGCACGTTACGCGGCGCGTGCGGCCGAGGAACGTCTCCAGGAGGTCTATGCAGTGGCCGCCCATGTCGATGAGGCTGCCCCCGCCGCCCGTGGCGGGGTCCTGACGCCAGGCGCTGGGAATCGGCGGATACCAGCACGACAGTTGCGCCCGTCCCAGGACCATGCGCCCCAGCGCGCCTTCCTGAATCATCTGCCGCGCAGCACGGTGGTAGGCGTGGAACCGCATCATGAAATCGACCGCCAGCGTGACCCCGGCCCTGCGGCAGGCGGCGACGACGGCCTCGCCTTGGGCGACCGAGAGGCCGAGCGGCTTTTCGCACAGGACGTGCTTGCCGGCCGCGGCGGCGGCCAGCGCCTGGCGCTCGTGCAGGTGGGCGGGCGTGGCGATATACACGGCATCGACATCTTTTCGCGCGAGCAACTCTTCCTGGCTCTCGCACGCGGCCGCGCCGAACTCGGCGGCGATATCGCGGTTGACCTGCTGGTTCACGTCGAGAATTGCCACCAGGCGGCCGCCGGCGGCCTGCGCCAGGCCCTCCGGAATGGTGCGGCGGCGGGCGATGCCGCCCGATCCGATGACTCCCCAGCGGACGGTCATGGCGGTTCCCCTTCGCATTGCGCGCCCGGATGCAGCGCGGCCACCGCGGCGGGCCGGGCAACCTGGCGCGCCAAACAAACGCACCCGCGCCGTCGGCGCGGCGGGGAAGGAGACCCGCCGCGCAAAGCAGAAGCGCCAGCCACGGCCGGACAAGCCGGCCGTGCCGCATCGGCCATCAGCAGAAGAGCGCCTGCATCTGCCGGCGGGCCGATGCAACGCAGATTGCGCCGGCCTGGGGCGCCAGGCGGCTGTACCGCCACGGCGTCGGCTCGTAACCGCCCTGGCGGAAAGCCCGCAGCGTCGGCACGTAACCGACGCTTCCATTCGCCAGGCCCACAACGAAGGTGACGCGGGCAGGCGACGACTTCTTTATCGCCAGACCGAATTCAACGAAGAACTCGCCCGGCAGGCCGACGACAGCCGCGTCGCCGATGCGGAAGACCTGTATCTCTGCCTCGTAGGGCGTCCGGCGGTGGGCCATCGAAATCTGATCCCGGGCGAACAGAAGGTCGGGGATTCCATCCACTTGTCCGCCGAGCGGCCCGCCGGGCGCGGCCGCCGCCACCACCCGGCGCGCCCAAGCCAGTTGCTGCCGCGAAATCCGCCGCGCTGGAAGGCAGACCACCTCCGACGACGCAGCCACGGGGCCGGCCACCGGCCGCGCCCCGTGCTGCGCCGCGCGCGCGGCGGCGGCCACGGCCAGCCCGATCCGTTGCGCCTCCTTGAATCCGCGGCCCTGGAGGCGGTCGCGGGCATCGATGTGGTTGACGTTCCCCTCGGCGCCCTGGAGAAACATTGCGCAGGCGCCCGGCCCGAAGAAATCCTCCACCGCGCGGCAGAAAAAGCCCGGCCAGTCGGCGCCCATAAGCCAGTTGTCGCCTGCCAGAATGGCCGCGTGCAGGGCCGCGTTGGCGACTACAAGGCCGGGATGCTCCAGTTCGTCGCCCGCAAACAGGACTGCCACCTGCTCGTCCACCGGGCCCAGCGGCCGCTCTATCTCGTGCGCCGATGGAAGGGTCCAGTTCATCACCGTGCGGCCATCGTTGAGCAGCAGGCGGCGGTTGAAGAACACCCCCTCGGCACGGCCTGCGGCCGACCATAAGCGGGCGGGCCGCCGCGCGCGCCAGGCCTTGACGCACGATGCGACCATCGCCGGCGCGACCTGGTCGATGATCGCGGCCGCCTGGTCCGGCCCCGCCACCGGCTCAACCGCCGGGCCGCTGTGCGTGTGCGTGGCCGCAACCATCATGTGCCGCGGCGGGAGGCCCGTGCGGCGGGCGACGCCCTCCCGCACGCGGCGCGAGAGCGCCTCAGGCATTGTCAGCAGGTCCGCCACGATGATGGCAACCGCGCGGCCGCCGCGACCGATCACCGCCGCCCGCGACCGCAGCCGGTCATGCACCCCGCGCGAGGCGTAATCGTCCCGGAAGTTCCCCGCCAGGGGCGTTCCGACGGGCGGCGTAATGCCGGCGGCGGCGAACCCGACCTCGAACATTGAGCGGCCGGCGGCAACCCCAGGGCGACTGCTCATGCTCCCTTCCGCCTACTTCGCGTACGCGGCGATCACCTTGCGGATGGCCGCGGCGATCTCTTGCATGTTCTTCTCTGTATACGTCGGAAAGATGAAGGTGACAAACGTGCGGCCCTCGTGCCAGATGGCGTTCGGCACTTCAACCCGCGAGTAATCCACGCTGGCCGGATCGGTGTACTCGGCGGACCGGAACGGAAAATCCGCGCGGCCCACCCCGTGGTGCTCCTGGAAGGCCTTCTCGGTGTGGCACTGCGGCCAGAAGACCCGCCAGCAGGGGGCGCCCTCGGCCCCGAGGGCGTCCACGAACTCGCCGACGGTGCACTTCATCCGGTCGATGTCCAGCGTGATGGGGAAGACGTACCAGCCGTTGCGCCGCTCGGGCGTATCGACCGGCAGGTGCAGCACCTGCGGCACGTTCTTAAGGGCGCGGATGAGGACGCGGGCGTTGCGGCGGCGCCGCGGCATGTTCCACTTATCTACGCGCTTGAGTTCGCACAGGCCGATGACCGACTGCATCTCGGTCATGCGGTAGTTCCAGCCCACGCGCTGGTGGATGTACGGCAGTTTCTGCTCCAGTTCCAGCAACCGCAGGCGCTCAGCCACGTTGTAGCCGTGGTCGCGGAAACTGCGGCAGCGCCAGGCCAGGTCTTCATCGTCGGTAACGACCATGCCGCCCTCGCCGCCCGTGGTGAAGGTCTTGTTCTGGCAGAAACTGATTGCGCCCGCATGGCCGAGCGTGCCGGCCATCCGCCCTTTGTACCGGCCGCCGAAGGCCTGCGCGGTGTCTTCGATGACCAGCAGGTTGTGCTCGCGCGCCAGCGCCAGCAGCGGGTCCATGTCGCACACGTTGCCGTAGAGGTGGACCGGGATGACGGCCCGCGTACGCGGGCCGACGAGGCGGCCCGCCGACTCCACGCTCAGGCAGTGGTCCTCGCGACTGACGTCGGCGAACCGCGGGACCGCCCCCGCCTGGCACACCGCGAACGCCGTCGCAATGAAGGTGTAACTGGGCACGATGACTTCGTCGCCCGGCCCGATGCCCAGGCCCGCAAGGGCCACGTGAAGGGCGCTCGTGCCGCTGGTGGTGCTGACGGCGAACCGACAGCCCATCCAGCGGGCGAATTGCTTCTCGAACTCCATGCCCTTCGGGCCGGTCCAGTAGTTGACGCGGCCGCTGCGCAGGACGTCCTCAACGGCCTTGATGGCGGCCCGGTCGAACTGCGGCCAGCGGCCCAGGCGCGCCCGCACAGCCTTCGGCCCACCCTCGATGGCCAGTTTGTCCTTTGCCGCCATGGTTGCGGCCTCCTTGCCAGCGCGCTGGAGCGTTGCGTTTGCGCGGCTACCGGCCCGGCGCATCCGCCGTGCCGCCATGCCCCGCGCCAAGACGCTTGAGCATGCTCTTGATATCTGCGACCCCCCTGACGGCCACGTACACCGTGACGGTCGAGTACCACACCACGCACGCCGCGGTCGTCAGCCACCAGAACCAGTGGTCCGCAATGATGTTGATATCGAACATGGTCGCCGGCGACTCCTCTCCGCCCCGCCCCGTCAGGCGGCAGGCCCCTCCGGTCCCGCCCGCCGCGGCTTAAGGAGCGATCCCACCACCATGCCCGCCGCGGCGATGGCGTACGTGGCGATGCCGGAATAATACGGCCCGATGGTCTCCCGAATGACGCTCCGCGTCACCGCCTGGCCCGCGGCGCCGATGGCCTCCACCTTCCACACCTGTTCCAGCACAAGGTACGCCACGGGGATGGCCGCCCCGAAGATGATCGCCGCCGCCGCCCCCCAACTGTTCGCCCGCTTCCAGTAGCAGCAGGCTACCAGCAGCACCGACATGCTGGCCAAATAAATCGTCCCCGTGACGCCCAGGTAGGTCCACAGGTCGCCCTTCAGCGGATACCACAGGCCGTACACGAGCAGGAAGAGGCCGATGAGAGCCACGATCGTGCGGTTCCAGAAGAGGCCCTTCTTCTCGGACCACGGCGTCTTGCGGAAGGGGGCCAGGATGTCGTTGTAGATGACACTGCCCCAGGTGAGCATGTAGGAGGAATCAGTCGACATGTCCGCCGCCAGCATGGCCGCCAGCAGGATGCCCATCAGCCCTACCGGCACGAAGGTGCCCAGGAACTTCGGCATGGCGTGCAGCGTGTTGCCGCCCACCGCCGCCGGCGCCAGTGTGGCCAGCGCGGCAATGCCCCAGATGCCCGGAATCAGGAACCGGCAGACGAAAAAGAAACTCGTGCGGCTGTACACGCGCATACCGGTGCGGGTGTCCTTGGCGGCAAGGAGGCGCTGGATCGTCGTCTGCCACGTGAGCACCGCCGCAAGATTAAGCAGGGCGTTGAACGCCACATACTGCCAGCCCATCTGGGGATGCACAAAGGGGTTGAAGCCCCCTGCCCCGTGGTGCTCCTCGACGGCCGCCACCAGCCTGCCCCAGCCGATGTCGGGGCTGGCCAGGATGAGCACGGTGACAGCGATGAGGCCAATGCTCATGACCACGAACTGGAGGAAATCGGTCACCAGCACCGAGAGCATGCCGCCCAGGATGGTGTACACCGCCACCGTCAACAGGAGCACCGTCATGGCGATCTCAAGGGTGTGCACGCCGAGGAAACCGCCCAGCGTGCCCGGGTCGGCGGCGCCCTGGGGCGGGAAGCCGCACACGAGGAGCAGGAATTCGCCGCCCGTCCGGAGAAAGACGCCCATGTTCAGGAGGCCCCCCAGCACGATGACCACGCCCGCCAGCCAGCGGATTCTCGGCCCGAACCGCTTCTGGAAAAGTTCCGGGATGGTCATCACGCCCGCGTCGCGCAGCGGCCGCACGCAGAAGCCCGTCAGGCCCACCACAAGCATCGCCGCCGCCGACAGAATCCCCGGCGTGGCCCCGGCGAAGCCCTTGTCGAACCCGTTCTGCGCCGTGTACATGCACGTTACGATGCCGAACTCCGTGGCCGCCAGCGACGCGATTCCCAGGTACACGTTCATCTCGCGCCCGGCGATGAGGAAGTGTTCCACCTTGCCGACGTACTTGCGGACCATGATGCCGGCGACCATCGTCGCCAGCAGGTAAAGGCCGACTATCGGGGCATCGACATACCACGAGAAGTGCGTCATGCCGCGCTCCCGGCTCGGCGCCCGCCGCTGGATTCAGGCCCGCCGCAAGGCGCCAGGATGATTTCAGTCGGGCGGCAGTATACCGGCCGCCGGCGGCGGTTGCCAGGCATCTCTTGGCGGCGGGTGCATGACCGTACTGCGCGCCCCTTTTGAACCCCGGCGAAATAGGGCCCAAAAAGGCCTCACCCGTGGGGCCGACGCAGCAGAGCCCCGTTTTCGACCCCGAGAACCTGGTTCCCGCTGCAATTACGGTCATGCACCCCTTGGCGGCGCCCCGTCCTGCCCTCGGCGCCCCGAGGCCACGTGGCGCGAAACTCGGGTCTGCCACCCATCTCGCCCATGGCCGCCGGCCGCTCATAGAAACTGGGCGGCAGGCCGCGACCTGCCGCCCAATCGGAACTCACTCACGATCACCCATCCCCGCCCCAGGCGCGGCGGGCCAGGAGACCCGCCGCGCGGCCGCTGCCCTGAGCCGCTGCGCAGATTCTACCTGCCCGCACGACGCCGAAGGGCCAGGGCCGCGAGGCCGAGCGCCATCAGGCCCAGCGTCGCCGGCTCGGGCACCGTGCCCACCTCCGGCAGGCCGCCCACCTCGCCGCCGCCGCCGCCGGACGGATGCAGCGTGTTGAACAGCGTGTCTATCAGGTTGTAGTCCAGTTCGTTCAGGTCGCCGCTG
>VGYT01000257.1 GCA_016872895.1 Planctomycetota bacterium | reverse complement strand
GTACCCGACCGACCTGCTGGTGGACGCGGCGGGGTTCGCCGAGGTGCACGCGGCTCGCGGCGGAGAAGCGGACGGAGCGGCGCCGCCCGCGGCCGGCGGCGCGAGGGTGCCCCCGCCGGCCCCCGCCGAGCCGTGCTGGCCGCCGACGGCCGCATGGCCGGTCCTCCACCGGCCCGTCGAGGCGGTCATAGACGAGATGCGGGGGATGGCCGACATGCTTCTGGACCTCGGAGGCTTCCGCATCGGCAACGAGCGCTGGGCGTCGGCGCCCGGCTGGCTCGCCCGATTTGCCGAGCGGTACCCGCGAGAGATCCGCCTGCCCATCCGCACGACGCTGCGTGCGGCCGACGTTACGCCGCAGGCCGCGGCGCTGCTGGCCCGCGCCGGGTGCGAGGAGGTTCGCATACGCGTCGGCAGCGGGTCGGCGCTCATCCGCCACGACGTGCTCGGCCTGGGCGCGTCGGTCGCGGCGCTGGAGGCGGCGTTCGCGGCCCTGCGCAGCGCGGGCATCCGCTCGGCGGCCGCCGTGGAACTCGGCACGCCCTACGAGACGCCCGCCAGCCTCGAACAGACGGTCGAGTTTCTGAGGCGCCTGGAGCCGGACCGCGCCCTGGCCGCGCTGCACTTCCCCGCCCCGGGGACGCCTTCGGACCGCATCGCGCGGGAGAACGGCTGGCTTGTGCCGGATGCGGCGTCGGCGCACCTGGCGGGCGGGCCCGCGGTGGCCCTGCCGCGGTTGTCGGCCGAGGACCTCGTCGCCGCCTGCGAGGAACTGCCGTACGCCGTCGTGCGGCCGCGCGTCGTGCCCTTGATACGCCTCGCGCGGCGCGTCAGAATCGGGCGCCTGGGCACGCTGTACGAGTTGGCCGTCAAGCCGTTCCTCGCGCCGGCCGTAAGGCGGACGAAATAGGGCGCCGTCGCGCCCGCCGCGGAAGCGGGGGGATAGCGCGGCTGTCGGCACTTTCGAGGCGTGTCGGTTCGTGAACGTGACGATTCAGCGCCTGACAACCGGAGAGAAGAAGGCCCGCCTTCTGCGCGCCTATGCCGCGCGGGCGCCCCTGTGGTGCTCGTGGCAGGTGACCTATCGCTGCAACTTCCGCTGCCGCATCTGCCATTACTGGAAGGAGGCGCACTCGGCGGCCGAGGAACTGTCGGCGGCCGAGGTCGCCCGCGGCGCGGCAAACCTGGCGAGATTCGGCTCGATGCTGGTGAACCTGGCGGGGGGCGAACCGCTCGTGAGGCGCGACCTGCCGCAGGTCGTCGAGGCTCTCGCGCAACAGCACTTCCCCTTCCTGACGACGAACGGCTGGGGCGTCCGGCCGGAGCAGGCCCGCGCCTTGTGGCAGGCGGGCCTGTGGGGCGCGAGCGTCTCCATCGACTACCCCGACTCGCGCCGCCACGACGAGCAGCGCGGCCGCGCGGGCGCGTGGGCCGAGGCCGTCCGCGCCGTGGAAGTCTTCCGGCGCGAGCGCACCGCCCCGTACCAGCGCGTCAACGTCATGGCCGTCCTGACGGCCGACAATCAGGCGGACCTTGAGGGCGTTGTGGCCCTGGCCGAGCGCCTCGGCGCGAACTTCATGGTCCAGCCGTACGGCGTGCTGAAGACGGGGGACGAGTCGCACCGGCCGCGGCCGCCCGTTGCCGCCCACCTGTTGGACCTCAGGCGGCGCTACCGTGCGCTGCTGTCGAACCCGTACTTCCTCTCGCGGTTCGATGCGGCCCTGGACGGCGGCATCCCCGGCTGCCGCGCGGGCCGGGCCACTTTCAACATCGACGAGAAGGGCCTCGTGGCCAAGTGCGTGGAGGACCGTTCATCGCCTGTCGGTTCAATCGTCGAGACGCCGATGCCGGTCCTGCTTGCGCGGCTGCGCGAGCGGTGGCGGGAAAATCGCTGCCGGGCGTGCTGGTACAACTGCCGCGGCGAGGTCGAGGCCCTTTACACGCCCGGCGGGCTGGCGGCGTCGCTGCCGATGTTCCTGGCGGACTCGCGCGTCCGCCAGTTCATGTAGCGCCTGCCGCCGGAGGGGCGGGCACGGGCGCGGGAGCGCCCGGCGACGGCGCGGGCGCAGGCACTGTCGGCGCGGGCGCAGGCGGAACCGGCGCAGGCGGCGAAGGCGCCGGGACGGCCGGCGCGGCGGGGGGCGTCGGCGCCGGCGCAGAGGGCGGCGCGGCCGGGGCGGGCGCGGGGGCCGGAGCGGACGGCGGGCTGCCGCCCGCGCGGATGCCCTTGGCGTGGATCTCGATCCTGGCCGCATCCTCCGCGCGGTTCGTCTTCTTCAACAGGTCCGCATATTTCTCCATAACGATGGCCAGGACGAGGTTGTTCGGTCCAAGTCCGCCCTCGGCCAGGGCCAGCGCTTTGCGGTAGAGCGGCTCGGCCTCGGCGAAGTTGCCCTGCGCCTTGTAGGCATCGGCCAGGAAGGCCATGCCCTGCATCATCGCCGGGCGGCTCCAGCCGAGGACCTTCCTACAGACCTCCTGCGCCCGCTGCTGGGCGGCGACGGCCTCGGCGTGCTTGCCCTGGGCGCTGTAAATCGTGCCGAGCGTCTGAAGGGCCGACATCACCAGGTGATGGTACGACCCGAGGGCCTTTTCGCGGATGGCCAGGGCCCGGCGGGCCGATTCCTCGGCCTCGGCCAACTTGCCCTGGTCGCGGTAGAGTTCGGCCAGGTTGTTGTGCATCATGGCCGCCTGGACTCCGCCCTGCCCCTTGGCCTTCTCCAGGATGGCCAGGGCTCGCTTGTAGAGCGGCTCGGCCTCGGCCAACTTGCCCTGTTCCTTCAGGAGGCCGCCCAGGTCGTTCAGGGCGAGGGCGACCGTGGGGTGCTCGGGGCCGCCGCCCTTCTCGCGGATTTCGACGAGGCGCCTGGCCGGCGCTTCGGCCTCGGCGAACTTGCCCTGCACGGTGTAGACCATGACGAGCGTCATCAGTGTAAGCGGCAGCCGCTCATCCTCCGGCGGGAACGCCTCGGCGGTCTTAAGTGCGCCGAGGAGTTCCGCCTCGGCCTTCGCCATCTCGCCCTTCTGATACGTTTCCTTGGCGTCCTTCATGCGAAGGTTCCACTCGACCTCCTCGCGGCTGGGGGCGGGGGCGGGACCCGGCGCGGCAGGAGTTGCAGCAGCAGCCCCCGCCGGGGCCGCAGCCCCCGGCGCTCCAGCCGCCGCCGGTGCAGCCGGTGGGGCCGGCGCAGGGGCCGCCGGCGCGGGGACGGGCGCCGACGACGGAGCCGCCGCATGCGCCGACGACGGCGCCGGACCGCCCGGTGCAGACTCAGCGGGAACCGCCGCAGCAACCCACGCGGCCGCCAGGCACAGCGCCGCCGCCAGCCTGCGCCGAGGCTTCGGCCGGCAGGCCGCCGCCGCGGCGCGAATCAGGACGCATCGCTCCTGGACCATGATTCCGTCCTCGCTCTGGACATGTGCGGCCCCCGGTGCGGCCCCCGCGGAGGCGCACGGCCGCACCGGCAGGCGCCAGTAGATTAGCCCAGGGCGCTCGGGCAGGCCAGAAAAAACGCCCCCGCGACGTAACGCCTCATGTTCGCGCGCCGTTACCAGCCCCCGCCTTCAGGCGGGGGGCGAGCCGGCGCCCGGCGTTCGGCGGCGTAGAGGCCCCCCGCCGTGGCGGGGGGCTGGTCACGGCGACTCGGCGCACGCAAGTGGGCCGTTAAGCCGTACCCTGCGACACTCTGCGACGAATTCCGGCATGGTTCAAACAAGCCCCACGCACCGCGTGGGGATGGATGGTGCGGGCCGATCATCCCCCGGCGGTGCCGGGGGCTTTGAACCATGCCCGAATTCCTTGCTTCTGCCGGCCCGGTGCGTTATAGTACGGCCGGGTGACGATTATCCGTCGCGCTGTTTTGTCCCCCGACCAGGCATCCAGGGGTCCGATGCGCACCGGACGCATGATGCTGATTCTGGCCGCCCTAGGCGCCGCCGTCCCGCTGGCGGCGTGGGCCGTCAGGCCGCCCCAGCAGTTCGCCGGCCCGAGCGACGCCCTGTGGGCAGCCATCGTGTCGGTCGAGTCCGGCGGCAACGCCGGCGCCTATAACCCGCACGACGGGGCCACGGGCCCCGCCCAGATCCGCGACGTCTGCCTGGCCGACATCAACCGCATCGCGCGGCTGAGGGGCAGGACGGAGGAGTTCGCCGCGGCCGACCGCCTCGACCCCCAGGCCGCACGCCGCATGTGGAATCTCTACCTCGATTACTACGGCCGCGAGTACCTGAAGGCAACCGGACGCACGCCCACCGACGAGGCGTACGCACGCATCTGGAACGGCGGCCCTGCCGGATGGCGGAAGTCCTCCACCCTCGCCTACTGGCAGCGCGTCCGGGGCGCGATGGCGGCCCGGGCCGCAGCGCCTGAGCCCGCCGACGCGCCGTAGCACAACAGCGCCGCTTCGCGCGGCAACCGGCGCCCCGGTCCGACTCTCCCTGCAATAACCCTCCCCGCCCATCGTTTCCCCTCTTGCAACCTAGCGGGAGGCGTTCTCTCGCGCCACAGATGCCGAGGAAAGGAGATCCCATGAAGAAGGTATGGCTGTTGGGGCTTATCGGAGTACTGGTGCTGGTCTTCGGCCCGATGGTCGTTGCCTGGGCCGAGGAAGGCGCGAGGCCTGAACGCCGGGCGCCTGGCGCCGGCGGGGCAGACCGGGGCCCTGAACGCCGGGCGCCTGACGCCGGCGGGGCAGACCGGGGCAGGGGCGAACGCCCGCCCGAGATCGTCCTTACGCCCGCTCAGGAGGAGGCCCTGAAGGCCGAACTCGAAGGCCTTGAGAAGGCCGTCAAGGCCCTCCGTGAGAAGGCCATCAAGGAACTCGGCGAGCAGAACGGCCCGCGGTTCGTATTCCAGGCCATCAGCAGGGCCATGAGGGCCGGCATGCCGGAACGCACCAGGGATGTTCCTCGGGGCGAAGCCCCGAAGTAGAACCGCATGGCCGGCGCTGCGGCAGGCGGTCCGCCGTCGCCGCGCCGAGCAGCAGAGGTCTCGCTGTGGCGAGATCTCCGGTCGCGAGAAGGGCCGGATGCACGTACGGCATCCGGCCCTTTTCCTCATGATGCCTGCGCAGCCGCCGCGGCGCTGCGGCGGGCGAACCGCAGGTAAACCTTCAGCGCCACGCCCGCAACAATGGCCGCCAGGCCCGCCACCGGAAGGACGCCGAACAGAACACCCACCACCCCCAGGAGCACCAGCACCGTGCCCGCCGTCCGCCAGGCCGCCGGGCCGAACGTCCCGCGGCGAACCAGCCGCCACACGAGCCACACGAGCGCCACCATCGCGGCGACCGCGCCGAGCCTGGCCGCCCCGTCCATGAGCGGATGCGACACGGCGGTGGCCCGGACCTCGACTTCGCCGCCCGGCGTCGTGAACCGGAACAGTTGGCCGCGAAGCGGCAACTCCACGTCGAGGCTCGCCAGGCCCGCCGGCGCGGCCGCGGCTGCGCCGCCGCCCCCGATGCCGAAGGACCCGCAGCCGCCTAGGCCGACGCCCTCGAAGCCGCCGACCACCCTGCCGCCGCCGCCGATGCCGATGACCTGCAACGTCTCCAGCCTGTTGGCGGCCACGTCCTCCAGCGCGGCCCGCTTCTCCAGTTTCTGCTGGTACTGCTGGACGACGTCTTCGCCGCCGCGGCGCTGCGGCATCTGCACTGCGCCCTGCCGGTCCTCGGCAGCCTGCCCCCGGCCGCGCTGGGCCGCGCGGCTCTGCGATTCAACCTGCGCGAGGTCGCCGGCCACAGGCTGGTTTATCTGTGCTGCCTGCGGCTGGGCCGCCTGGTACTTGCCGGCGATAGTGAGGTCCACCCGCTGCTGGACGGGCGCCTTCTCGACCCAGGCGTCTCTCTTCTCCCCTTCCTGGGTGATGAGCGGGTTTTCGAGGCGGTTGGAGGCGAGCCAGCCTACGTTGAATCGGCCGTCGGCGGGCGCGCCCGATACGACGGCGCCCGTCGCGCCGGCCCTGGCGGAAACCGGCCCCGCCGGCGGCGCCAGGGACAGGTCGGCCCAGTTGTCTTTCAGCGTGCTGACGATGTTCAGGGCGCGGACGTTTCTCTGCCCGGCGAACGCATCGCGGATGAAATCGTTGTTGCCGAGCATCTCAGGCGGCACCTCCTGCTGTTGCTGCTGGATTTGCTTGTCGGCCTTCTGAAGGATGACCTGCGCGCCTGCGACCTCGGCCTGGAGTTCCCTGTTGTACGCGTAGCCCGAGACGTCGGCCTGGTACTGCTGCATCCCCAGCGACAGGCTCTTGAGGTTGCTCGCCGCGCGGGCCTTCTCGAACGGGTTGCCGAACTGAAGCGTCTGCACCAGCGCCTGGGCCAGTTTGTTCTGGTACGCCAGAAAACCGGCCTCAAGCGCGCCCTCCTCGACTACGCGGCGCATCTTGCCGCGGAAGTACAGCCACTCGGCCGTCTCCGGCAGGTACAGTTCCACGTGGCTGAGTTCCACACTGATGTTGACGGTGCGGATGAGCGGAAAATCCACCCCCAGGCGCATGGCGCCCAGCCGGGGCAGGCGCCCGCCGTACTTAAGGACCACGGCGTAATCCAGGTCTCCGGCGGCGGTCTTGACGAGCGGGATGCGTACGCGGCCCTTGCCCGCCGCCTGTCCCGCCCCGGCGGACCTGGCGGCTTCGGCGGGCAGGCCCGCCGCATCCGCCAGGACCACGGGCTTCACGGGCTCGCCCGCCACCTGGGCGGTCCAGAGCACCGCCCCCTCGGGCAGTTGAATCTCCAGGAACTGCTCCGTCCGGTTGTCCAGGCGGTACACCTGCTGGGCACGGT
>VGYT01000256.1 GCA_016872895.1 Planctomycetota bacterium | reverse complement strand
CAACTTGTCCTTGGTGGTGATGAGGAGGTACCCGGCCTCGACCCTGTATCCGAGGTCGGCGCCCAGGATGAGGCCCAGGACCGACTCGATGCTGACGCGTTTGACCTTGAGGTCCACGACGCGGGTCGTCAGGTCGACGCCGCCGGCGGCGATGTCGGGGTCGATGACGATGTTCAGGCCGCGATGGACTTCGCTGATGTACTTCAGAACGTTGTCGAGGCTGGTCTTCTCGAAGTCCAGGTCAATAGGTTCGCTCAGGCGGCGGCGCGTTTCGGACACGGCCTTCGGCTCGGCCGAGACGGCCTTCGTGAAGTCGCGGCGGAACTTGGTGAGGTCTTCCCAGTCCCGCGCGACAGGGTAGCGCAGGTACGTGACGGCCCCGTTCAACTCCTCGCCGACGGGGGTGGCGGCCTTCTCGGTGTCGACCAGGACCTCGACGGTGCCGGCCTTGCGGGCGTCACGGACGCCCACCTGGCGGGCCTGGGCCTCAAGGTACTGGAGGTCTTCGCGCCATCGCATGGCCCGCTCGTCGTTCGGGTCGACCGCCAGCAGGCGGTCGAGCACCTGGACGGCCTCCATGAACTGCATGCTCTTGCGGAGTTCTGTGGCGCGTTCCCAGAGTTGGCGGACCTTGTTTTCGCGGTCTGCCCGGTCTGCGGCGCGGCGCTGGGTCTCGCGGGTGGCCGCTTCCTGGGCGGCCTTGCGTTCGCGGGCCGACTCGGCCGTTGCCTTGCGCGTGAGGATTTCCTTGCGCAGGACGTGCACGTCTTCGCGCAGGCGCTCCTGCTCTTCCGGCAGCAGGACCGTGGCCACGTCGATGGTGCGGTCGGCTTGGGCCAGCGGCCGCAGGGCATCGTTGTAGTCCTCGGGTCGCCCGACCTCGACGGCCTTGGCCATGGCCCGTTCGGCCTGGGCCTGGAGGTCCTGGACCTCGGCGATGATGCGTCCGCGTTCCATGTTGCGGACGTCGCGGAGGATGTCGCTGATGGGTTCCTCGCGTTCGCCCGTCAGGCGCTGGGCCTCGCGTGAACCCTTCTGGGCGGCCTCCGACTCCGGCCACAGTTCAAGGGCCTTCTTGTAGTGAATAAGGGCCTTCTGGTACTCATGGGTCGCCAGGGCGTCGGCGCCCATCTTGATCTCCTCCTCGGCCTCGGCTCGCCTGGCCTGCGCGGCGAGCGTCGCGGGGGCCGGCGCCGGTGGGGGCGGCGGCGCGGGCGCCACGGGCTGCGGCGGCGCGGGCTGCGGCGGCTTCGGTGCGACCGCCACCGGCGCAGGCTCGACCGGCTTGATCGGCTGCGCAACCGGCTTCACGACGGGGGCGGGCGCCGGCGTCACCGGCTTGGCCACCGGGGCCGGGGCCGGTTTCTCGGGCGGCTTCGGGGCCGGGGCGACGGCCACGGCGACCGGCTTCGGGGCGTCGGCGGCGGCCTTCTCGGCCTTGGCCTGGCCGAGTGCGGCCTTGGCGGCGGCGACCTGGTTCTGCGCGAGGTAGTCGCTGGATGCGGCCTGCGACAACTTGGCGATGGCCCCCGGGTACTTCTTGGCGGCCAGGTCGGCCTTGCCGTCGGCCAGGGTCTTCTCGTCGGCGGCCTTCGCCGCCGCAGCCTTCTGCGTCCTGGCGAGGAGCGGATCGTAGGAGAAGACCTTCTCGAAGAAGTTCAGGTGCTCGGTGTTGACGGCCTTGAGTTGCTTGAGGGCCTCGTCGAAGTTGCGTGCATCGTAGGCCTTCTTGGCGTCGTCGAAGGCCGTGGCGGATGCGGCCCGGGCCTGGGCCTTCTTGTCGGCCTCGGCCCTGGCCTGGGCGAGGCGGGTATCCTCGGCCGCCTTGTCGGCCTTGGCCTTCTCGTCCCTGGCCTGGGCGAGGGCGGTCCTGGCGGCGGCGACCTGGTCCTGCGGCAGGTAGTCGCTGGAGGCCGCTTGCGACAACTTCGCGATGGCCGCCGCGTGCTTCTTGGCGGTCAGGTCGGCCTTGCCGTCGGCCAGGGCCTTTTCGTCGGCGGCCCGGGCGGCGACGGCTTGCTGCGTCTTCGAGAGGAGCGGGTCGTATGAGAAGACCTTCTCGAAGAAGTTCAGGTGTGCGGTGTTGACGGCCTTGAGTTGCTTGAGGGCCTCGTCGAAGTTGCGTGCGTCGTAGGCCTTCTTGGCCGCGCCGAAGGCCGTGGCGGATGCGGCGCGGGCGTCGGCCTCGGCCTTCGCCTTCTTGTCGGCCTCGGCCTTGGCCTGGGCGTCGGCCTTGTCCCTGGCGATTCTCTCGGCGGCGGCCTGTTCGTCCCTGGCCTTCGAGAGGAGGCCCTTGGCGGCGCCGACCTTCTCGGCCTCCAGGTATTCGCTGGCGGCGGCCTGGGAGAGTTTCGTGACGGCCGCGGCGTAGTTCTTGCTCTCGTACGCAGCGCGGCCGTCGTCGAAGGCCTTCTGGTCGGCGGTCTTGGCGGGGACGGCTTGCCTGGCCTTCTGGAGCAGCGACTTGTGGTCGGCCGCCTCGAAGGAGCCCAGGTCGGCGGGCTTGATCTCTTGCAGCCGCTTCAGCGCGCCCTCGTAGTCATGGGCGGCGCAGAGTTTCCTGGCCTCGTCCAGCAGTTGCTTGGCCGAGGGGCCGCTGGCCTTGGCGGCGGGCGGCTGGTCCGCGGGCGCGGCCCAGCCGATCGCGGCTGACCCTGCGACGAGTGCCACCAGCGACAGTGCGGCGATAAGGCGGGCGAGTTTCAAGAGTCTCCTCTCTCTCTGGGCCCCTTGTGCGGACTTGCCGACCGCCCCGGTCCGGGGTCTACCCTGTGGTTGGAGGGAATTAAGGTAGGTACAACGGTTACGGCGAAGTCCCGTAGGCCCCCTTGCGATCCTGCGACTGCGTGCTTAGCGCCCCCTTGGCATAAGGTCAATGATATCAAGTATAAGGTCGGGCAACCCCGCGGCGCCCGGGCACGCTGCCGGGCACTCTACCCGGCGCCGCCTTTAAGGCAAGCAAAATCCGGCGCGTTTTTCGGCATGGTTCAAAGCCCCCGGCACCGCCGGGGGATGATCCGCCCGCACCATCCATCCCCACGCGGTGCGTGGGGCTTGTTTGAACCATGCCCGTTTTTCAAGTATCAGTTTCAGGCGCTTCTCCCCCCGCGGATGTGGCACGGCCGGCCGTCCGGCCCCGCCTGCCGGCTGTCCGGCCGTGGCGGATTCGCCGCAGATTCCCACGGCCGGGCAAGCCGGCCGTGCCACATCGTGTAACGTGCACTTGCCTGACACGAGGCAGTTGCCTTACGGTCGCAGCACTGATACGGCGCCGCTCCCTCACGGTCGCGGCTCTGATTACGGCGCCGCTCCCTCACGGTCGCGGCTCAGAGGGCGCCCGTGCCGCCCCTGCCGCTACCGGGTGGGCTTCCGTTCCGGCTTGGGCTTGGGGGGGGGGGGGGTGGGGGGGGGCGTGGGGGGCGTGGGCGGCTTGACCACCGGGCCGCCCTTGCGTATTTCAGTGGCGCTGCGGTTCTCGTTCTTGTCGTCCCACTCCAGCCGCCGCGCGAGCAGGCCCTTGGCGTCGGCGAACACGAGCACGTTTGTGCGGATCGTCTGTTTGCCGCCCTCCGGAAGGTACGGGAAGGCACGGATGACGTCCACGACGAACGCTCCGGGATTCATCTCCACCGAGACGGCTCCGGCGGTGGCGGATTCCTTGGTTCCTTCCTTGGCTCCGGGGATGGCGAGTTTCATGGACCGCGTGTACGCGATGGGTGCCCCGATGCTCACGGACACGCTCGGCTGGATGACCCACTGGCCCAGGATCCACCGGTGCAGCGACACGTTGGCCCTGTCGCCGGAGGTGCCGATGAAGAAGAAGTCGGCAAGGCCGGGAATGGTGACCTCGCGGCTGGGCTTCGACCACGGGCCGTAGAACTCCAGCGTCCAGCGCGTCTTGTCGTCCTCCACGTCGGGGTGGCTGTAAACGGGGCTGACCGTGGCCGCACGCATCTGGTACTGGTAGGTCTTGCCGGGCTCGACCGTGGCGTCGTAGGCCCACAGCGTGGCAAGGACGTGCTTGGGGGCGGCCGGCTCGGGCGTCGCGCCGGCCGTGGTCGTCGGCGTCGGCTGAACGCCCGTGGTGGCCCAGGGGGACGCCGAGGCGGCGGGGGCGGGGGCCGCCGGAGCGGCCGCCGGCGCCTCGGCGGGCGCGGCCGCGGGCGCCTCTTCCTTTGGCCTGGGCGGATGCGGCTGCTCGACGCCGGTTACGGCCCCGACCACCTGCTCCGCCGTCTGGCCTTCGGGGTCCTTCACGAGGAGTGAGTGCAACGGCATGCGGCGGACTTCGGCCTGGAGGGTCTTGCAGGCGGTGTACCAGGTGCGCGCGGCGGCCTTGTCGCGCGGGTTGGCCGGCAGTTTGGGCCACTTCGCGTCGAGTGCGGCGGCCCGCGACGGCCGCACGTCTTTCCAGTCGGACCACGAGCCGTCGGGCTTGAGTTCGCGGCGCTGGACTTCGACGCGGCTGAGGAGGATGCCGTCGGGTGGGAGCGGGTTCTTCGCGTTCAGGAACGCCTCCTGCTGGGCCGTCAGGTCGAAGTGGCCGATGACGCCCGCCCAGACGATGTCCGACAGGGCGGGTTTGCCCTCAAGCAGGAACACCGCCCCGGGAACGGCCTCGGCGGTCGTCCCGCGGCCTTTGAAGACCTGAAGGTCGGCCACGGCCTCAACATCCGGCATCCTGGGCTTCTCGGGGCGCGGCCCTTCCTGTTTGCCTGGGAGCGCCTCGACCCACTTGTCCTTCGTATCCGCCGCCACCTTCGCCAGGTAGGTGTCCGGCAGCGCGCCGAGTTGCTTCTCGAAGTCGGCCCCGCCGAACGGCGGAGGCGCGATGAGCGCGGCGTATTCTTCCGGCGTGAGGGCGTCCGGGAGCGCGGGGGCCTTGCGTTTTTCCTGGATTTCCTTGACGAGGTTCTCGACGTCGGTGCGGATCCGCTCCTGGCTGCTGCGCATGGCCGCAAACACCGCCAGCGACACCACGAAGATGACCAGCGCGGCCGCCAGGACGATCTTCTCGAAGTGCTTGCCCCAGAGGGCCTGCGTCATGTCGGCTGCCATATCGAGGACTCCTTGGCCGCCGCAGGGCGGCCGAATGAAATCGCAACCCCGGATACGTAAATCCGAAAACCGGAGCCTGAAGCCCGGCTACGCAAGCCCGAAAACCGAGACCCGAAGCCCGAATGAGATGGCAATGCCCAAACGCCAATTGCCGTTTGCCTCTTGCCGTTTGCCTTTTGATTCGGGCTTCGGGTTTCGTGCCGTTTCATTCGGGCTTCGGTTTTGGGGTTTCGGGTTTGCGGGGGAGCGTCGTCACGCGGCCGCCCTCCAACTGGAACACCAGCGACTCGGCCACCACCTCCAGGCGCACGATGCCCTGCGTGCCGTAAGCCTTGCGGTCCGGGCCCATCGCCTCGCGTGAGCCTTCGACGAGCGGCTTCATGCGGAATGCGGCCACGCTCAGGCAACTCTCCGTGCCCTTGATGCGGCGGACGAAGTCGCCCGCGTACCGCGATTCCACCACCACGATGATGCGCAGCGGCAGCACCAGGTAGAACCCTGGCTGCGACCAGCGGCCCGACAGGCTCGGCGCGCGGGACGGCGCGGCTGTCTGGGCCTTGTCGGCCTCGGAGCGAGGCGGGACCGGGGCGGCCGGCATGTAGCGCCCCCCGCCGGACGTCATCCTGGACCCCGGCAGGGCGGCGTACTCGGACCCGATGCGGATTTCGTCGAGTTCCTTCACGGGCGAATTGGCCACCAGGGGCCGCTGCCCCGCCGGCCGCAACTCCTTGTTCATCTGCTCGATGATGCCCACCACGTCTTCCATCAGCCAGATGTTCTCCTGGCCGAGGCGCACCAGGTCCATGTTCGGCGGTTCGGGGCGATCGACCCAGTCTGGCCGGTAGAAGGAAAGTCTCGGGTGGATGTACATCGCCCCTTCTTCCTCGACCCTGGCGCCTTCCTTGTCGACGCCGGGGGGCGGGACGGCCCCCAGGCGTTTCATGAACCCCGCAATCGCCTCATCGTACTTCGACTTGAACGACAGGCGTTTGCCCGTGTCGGTCGTCGAGGGGAAGATGCCGTCCAGCAGGGGCTTGCGGGCCGCGCCGGCCTTGCGGATGAAGTTAAAGATATCTTCATACTGCTTCTTGCGGAGGTCCACCTGGCGGGCCATCTCCGTCACCAGTTCCGGCGTGAAGATGGGGGCGCTCTTGAGGCCCGCGGCGCGCGACTGCGTGGCCCGGTACGACGCCTTCAGGCCGGCGGCCGGACCGACGTACCCGAAGTACGTGACCAGGACCACGGCCAGCGCCACCACCACCACGCCGGCCCCGAGCGCCACCAGGAACAGGTGGCGTTTGATCGTTTCCATCATGTCTCTGCTCCTGGCCGGGTGGTATGCCCGCGCCGCCTTTGCGTGGGCATGCTCCTGGCATGCGCGACAAAGCACGCCCGGCAGACAGCGTGCTGGGCATGCCACCCAGCCCTAGGGCGCGGCCTTCGGGGCCTCGGCGCCCGGCGCGGCGGCCCCCGGCGCCCCCGGCGCCGCCTCGGTCTTCACCTGGTCGGGGATGCGCACGACCCAGATGGCCTCGAACCACGAGTATTCGCCCTTGTCCACCACGGGGGCGGGGGGCGAGCCGGGCTGTGCGGCGGCCCCGGCGGCCGCCGCCTTGCCCGAGAACTCGCTGTATTCCGGCGCCTGCTTGAACGGCAGGAGGCGGATGATCTTCGCCAGGATTTCCTCTTCGCCGGCGGGGTTCCGAAGGTGCACCGTCCGCGGGTCTT
>VGYT01000255.1 GCA_016872895.1 Planctomycetota bacterium | reverse complement strand
TCTGTTGGACTTTTCGAGCGGACAGTTCTGCCAGGGCTACGACGACATCTGCTGCCGCATCTACGGCAGCCTGGGCACGGTGGACTCGCACTACGGCGGCACGGTGAACATCCGGGCGAAGACTGGCGGCTACCGCGGCGGCACGACCGGCGGCATATACAAGGAAGGGGCGGTGGCGAACATCAAGCGGTTCGCCGACGCCGTGCTGGCCGGCAGGCCCATCCACAACATCGAAGAGAGCGCCGCGAGCACGCTGACGGCCATCCTGGGCCGCATCGCCGCCTACGAGGGCCGCACCGTGACGTGGGACGAAATGATAAAGGCAAATACGAAGTTGGATGCGAAACTGAACCTGCCGCCCGACGGCTCGGACTTCAAGGCCGGGTGAGGCGATTGCGCGTTGCGGGTTGCGGATTGCGGATAGAAGGCGCCGGTCGGGTCTGCCGCGGCCGGCCCCCTCCAGGGCGTTGACAGCGCCCGGCCCGACCCGTAAGGTTGAGGGCCGACTTGCCGCGCGGCGCAAGGAGTGCAGCCATGAGGTGGGAGGACCGGATCGCCCTGGACCCGAACGTGCTGGTGGGCAAGCCCGTCATCAAGGGGACCCGCCTTGCCGTGGAATTCGTGGTCGGCCTGCTGGCCCAGGGCTGGAGCGAGGCCGACATCCTTGCCAACTACCCCGGCATCACCCGCGAGGACATCCTGGCGTGCCTGGCCTACGCGCAGGAGCGCCTGGGCGCCGAGCGCATCTTTCCGCTGGAAGTGTAACAGGGACCGCCCGTGCGAATCCTGGCGAACGAGAACGTTCCGGGCGAGGCGGTTGATGCGCTTCGCGCCCGGGGGCATGACGTGCTGTGGGCGCGAACCGACCTGCCCGGATCGCCGGATCCCCGAGTGCTGGGGCTCGACGTCGAACAATCGCGCATCCTGATAACGTTCGACAAGGACTTCGGGGAACTCGTGTTTCGCCGCGGGCTGCCGGCATGCTGCGGCATCATACTGTTCCGCACGGGCACGCCCTCGCCCGCGGCGACTGCCGAGCAACTGGCGGCGGTGCTGGAAAGCCGAGCCGACTGGGCCGGTTCGTTTGCCGTGGTTGAGCCCGGCCGCCTGCGCATGGTCCCTCTGCCGCCGGCGAAGTGAATCCGGCGGTTACGACTCGTGGGGGAACATCACGCCTTCCTGCGCGCGGGCGCGGCGCCGGGCCGCCCCCCCCCGAACACCCCGCTGCGTCGTCACGCCTTCCTGCGCGCGGGCGCGGCGCCGGGCCGCCCCCCCCGAACACCCCGCGACGTCGTCACGCCTTCTTGCGCGCGGGCGCCGCCTTGCCGGCGGGCGGCTCGCGGATGGGGAACAGGGGCGAGTCGGTCCGGGCGGACTTCAGAAGTTCCTCCATCTTTGCGGCGACGTCGGGGCGGGCGTCGGCCAGGTTGTTCTTCTCGCCCAGGTCGGCGGCAAGGTCGTAGAGTTCAATCGGCTGCGACGGGCGGTTGCGAACGGCCTTCCAGTTGCCCGCGCGGACGGCCTGCGAGAAGCCGCGCTCGTGGAACTCCCAGTAGAGGTACTCGTGGCCCCGCTGCGGGCGGCCCAGGAGGGCGGGGACCATGCTGATTCCGTCGCCGCCGGCGGGCCAGGCGGCCCCGGCGACCTCGGCCGCCGTGGCGGGAAAATCCCAGAACGCCCACACCTGGTCGCTCGTCGCGGCGGCCTTGATGCGCCCCGGCCAGCGGGCGATCATCGGCACGCGGATGCCGCCTTCGTACAGGTCGCGCTTCATGCCGCGAAGCGGCCCGGCGCTCTTGAAGGCGTCGAGTTTGGCCGGCCCGTTGTCGCTCGCGAAGAACACCAGGGTGTCGCCGTCCAGGCCGCATTCCCTCAGGAGCGCCATGAGGCGGCCGATGTCGGCGTCCATGCGGGTAATCATGGCGGCGTACGTCTTTTCGACCTGGGGCCACGGCTCGGCGGCGTACGGCCCGGCGTCGGGCGCCTCGTACTTGCCATGCGGAATGGTGAAGGCCAGGTAGAGGAGGAACGGCCGGTCCTTGTTTTCGCGGACGAAGCGGAGGGCCTCCGCGGCCATGAGGTCATGGCTATATGTTTTGCCGTCGAGCGGCGCCTTTTCGCCGTTCCGCCACAGGTACTCGGGATAGTACGAGTGCGCCTTCCGCTGGCAGAGGTATCCGAAGAAGAGGTCGAAGCCGTGGCGGTTGGGGTCGCCGGTGGTGCCGTTCATTCCCAGGCCCCACTTGCCGATGCACGCGGTCTTGTATCCGGCGTCCTTGAGGACCCTGGCGACGGTTACGGACTCCGCGGAGAGCGGCTCCTGCCCTTCCGGCTGCACTTCCCTGTTGCCGCGGATGTGCGCGTGCCCGCCGTGCAGGCCCGTCATCAGCGAGCAGCGCGACGGGGCGCAGACGGTGGCCCCGGAGTATGCCTGCGTGAACCGCACGCCCTCGGCCGCAAGGCGGTCTATGCTGGGCGTGCGGATGCGCTGCTGGCCGTAGCAGCCGACGTCGGCGTAACCGAGGTCGTCGGCCAGGATGAAGATGATGTTGGGCTTGCGCACGGCGGATGCGGCGGGGGCCGGCGCCGGTGCGGCGGGGGCCGGCACGGCTCCGGGCGCGGCCGCCTGCGCCTGCGCGGCTGCGCGCCCCAGCGCCGCGGCGGCGCCGGCGCCCAGCGTCCTCAGAAATTCGCGTCGGTTCATGACCCGCTGCTCCCCTTATCGAAATGACGCCAGGTATTGCGCCGGCCTCAGGATTCGCACGCCGCCCACAACCTGACCGAAGTATGGACCGAAGTGCGTCTTGTCGCCGGTCACCAAGTAGTGGGCCTGCGACTGAATAGCACCAAGCAGAACAGGCCGGTCCTTCACGGCAAGGCTTACTCCCCCAGGCAAGACCACTGCGCTTGTATCCTGGGCCGTCACGCGCATGACGCTGATGAGACGGTGAAACTCCGCAACGCGATCCGGACGGTCCTGGGAAAGGTTTCCCAGCGCCTGGGCGGCGGCGTACTCAGAAGTCCAGAGTTCCACGTCCGACAACTGCCACAGCCGGCGCAGGGGCGATCCCTGCCGGAAAGCAGCCGCGTAAAGAACGTTGGCGTCCAGGAAGACGCGGTCCAAGTATTACGCCCCCGGCGGTTTCACGTGGTCCATCTTGTCAGGATCAAGCCCCATCCGGCGGACCTCTTCAACCGCCTGCGCGTAGTCGTCCGCACCGACCGCGTTGTTCAGGAGAAACTCCGCCCGCCGCTCGGGGGTATATCGCTCAAACGGCATAACAACCGCCGGCCGCACGAGAATCCCGTCCTCGCGTTCTTCCGCGATTACGATGGAACCCTCTCTAATCCCGAAGCGCTTACGAAGCCTGGCCGGGATGACAAAGGCGCCCCGCTTGCCGATCCTGGCTGGTTCAAGGGTAGCCACGTGCGAGACCTCCGCCTGAGCGCCTGATATTCTGACTATCGGGCATTCCGACGCTATTCTACACCGAATCCTGTCCCTGTCAACGTCTAATTCGGGGCCCCTTGCAGGCCGCGCAGCCGATGCGGCCACACCTGGCGGGGCTACGCCCCCGGGATAAAGGTGTCCGTCGGCCGGAGCGACAGCACGTACTCGGCCAGCAGGCGGATGGCGTTGTCGGCGTCCTTGAGGCTGATGACCTCGGCGGGGGTGTGCATGTAGCGGGTCGGGACGCTCACCAGGGCCGCGGCCACGCCTGCGCGGGTAAGTTGGATGGCGTTGGCGTCGGTGCCGGTGGCCCTGGGCTCGGCCTGCATCTGGTAGGGGATTCTCCTGGCCCTGGCCGCGGCCTCAAGGCCCTTCTGGACCTTGGCGTTGATGTTCGGCCCGCGGCAGAGGATGGGGCCTTTGCCGACGCGGACGTCGCCGACCTTGCGTTTGTCGCGGTCGGCCCCCGGCCAGTCTGAGGCGTGGCCCACGTCCACCGCGATGCCCACGTGCGGGTCCAGGCCGAAGGCGCTGGTGGTCGCCCCGCGCAGGCCCACCTCCTCCTGCACCGTGGCGACGGACCAGAGGGCGACGCGGGGGTTGCGCCCGGCGACCTCCAGGAGGACTTCGGCCGCGACGAACGCGCCTATGCGGTCGTCGAAGCCGCGGCAGGCCGCGCGCCCGCCCAGGAGGCGCTTCAGGCGAACGTCGAGCGTGGCCGGGTCGGAGACGCGGGCGAGGCGCCGGGCCTCGGCGGCGCTGCCGGCCCCGATATCAATGAACATATCTTCGATCTTGGGGAGGGCCTTGCGCTCCTCCTCGGTCATCAGGTGGACGGCCTTGCGGCCGATGACGCCGGGCAGCGGCCCCTTTGCGCCGTGCACCACCACGTGCTGCCCGGCCAGGACGACGGGGTCGAAGCCGCCGATGGTCTGAAAGAACAGGTATCCGCTCTCGTCGATGTGCGAGACCATCAGGCCGATCTCGTCGACGTGGCCGGCCAGCATCACGCGCAGCGGGGCCTTGACGTTGACGCCCGCCAAGACGTTGCCGTGGACGTCGGTCCTGAGTTCCTCGGCGACGCCCTGGAGCCGGCGCCGGATGACCGCCTGGGCCTCTTCCTCGAACCCCGACGGGCAATGTGCCGCCATCAGGTCTTCCAGGAACTTCAGCCGCTCCGCCTGCATGAAGGCCTCCCTGTTCACCACCGCGCCGGGTTAGCGCCCATCCCCCGGCCTTGCCGGGGGCTTGTCAATTGCGCCCGCCCCGTCTATTGACGGGCCGGGGTGCCGTCCTCGCCTGCCTGTTCCCGCTCAAAGGGCAAGGCTCTGCCCCAGCCTGCGCCGGGCTGTTCCACAACGCTGCTGCGGTAGCGGAACTCTGGCGCGTCCAACTGCTCCTCAGTTGCTGCCCGCCACCCGGCAGCGGCCGACACCATCGCCACGAGCAAGGCGATGATAAGCAGCGCTACGATCCCCCCTGCCCCGCCGAGCACGGGCCTTATCTGGGCCGCGCCGCCCGGCACAAGGCAGCCCAGGAGCAGCGCCAGGACGCTGCGCTGCGGGGCGGGTGCGGCGGCGGCATCCGGCCCGGCCACCGCCTGCATGAGTTCCGAAGCCCGCCACACCAGCGCCGGCCGCACGCTCAACAGGTGCCGCAGGGTCATCCAGAACCCGCCGGCGTCGGCCACCTGTGCGGCGTACTGAACGGGGCCGACCTTGCGTCCCTGCCGGCCGCCCGCCGCAAGGATGAAGAGCGTGCGCATAGCGGCTTCCGCATCGCGGCAGACGTACAGGCCGCAGAGGTCGGCGGTGTACTCGGTGGCCCGCCGCCAGGCCGGATACAGGATGGGCAGGAGCATGGCCGGTGCAAGGGCCGCCCGCCAAGCGAGGTGGCGGAATCGCAGCCGCGCCAGTTCCGCCCCGATGGCCATGTCGAGTTCAGGCCCGTTGCCGCAGTCCTCCACCAGCGCGCTTGAAAGCACGAGTATCCGCGACCGCACGAAGAGCCGGACGACTGCCTCGCGCCGCTTCCCGAACTGGACAACATATATCTCCGGCACGCGGACGTTCAGGACCTCGGCCGCGTGCCGGACGGCGGCGAACACGTGCGGCAACTGCGACTCGCTCACGCGCAGCCCGTTGCCGCGCACGTGCGTCGCGAAGAACGCCGCGGCGATTACCGTCATGAGGCAGACGGCCGCGGCGGCGGCCGCCGCAGCCGCCAGCCACGCGGGCGAGACGGCCGCCGCCTCGCGCACCAGCGCAGCCCCCAGCGCCAGGTACACCAGCGCCGAGAAGGCCAGGCACGCGCAGAATCGCCAGGCCTCCTTGGGGCTGTGAAGGAGTTCCTCGGCGGAATGGCCGCCCGGCGGGGCCGGCGCGATGGCGGCGTCCTGGCTCATAATGTCTCATCCCCGTCCGATGTGGCACGGCCGGCTTGTCCGGCCGTGGCCCGGCGCCGCGGCGCTGCCCGCTACGCCGCACCGCCGCTGCCGCCGGCGGCGAGTTGCTGCATGGCCTCCGCGCGGCGCGTCAGCCACGGATGCGTTGAGAACAACTCGATGACCGTCTGCCAGAAGCCTTCCGTCTCCTGCCGCTGCCGCAGGAACGCCTCGATGCTTGCCATGCGTCCGCACTGCCCGCCCGCCGCCAGGATAACGAGGCCCCGCACAGCGGCCTGCTTGTCGCGGCAGGCGGTCCAGCCGCAGCGGTCCGAACTGTACTCGCACGCCCGCGAGTACGCCTGCGACAGGAAGGGGACGAACATCGACGGCAGCAGTATCCACTGCCACGTGATGTGCCCCAGGGCCAGGTGCCCCATCTCGTGGGCCACGACCATGTCGAGTTCCGCCGAGCCGTCGCCGCAGGCGTCCACCAGGTCGGCGTACACGACCACGTAGCGGCGGAAGGCCCACTTCGCGGCGAAGGCGTTCAGGATGCCGCCTTCCTGGATGACGTACACGTCGGGCACGCCCTCCAGGCCCAGCGACCTGGCCGCACGCCGGGCCGACTCGTGCACGTGCGGCAACTGGTCCAGCCCCGCACGGACGCCGTTGCCGCGCACGTGGCACATGCGCATGGCCAGCGCAATCCAACCCATGAGAACAAGTATGCCGAAATAGATGATTCCAAGAATCCAGGCCACGAGCGCCAGGTAGATGAGAACGGTGAATACGAGGCAGACGATCCGCAGCGCCCGCTCGCCGTCGGTGCGGAGGGCATCCAGGTCCACGCCCGGCGCGGCGACGGCCGGCACGATTGCGACGGCCCCGGCCTGGGAGGCGGCCGCGCGCGGCGGGGCGGCCGCGCGGCCGGGGGCGGGCGGCGCCGGGGCAGCC
>VGYT01000254.1 GCA_016872895.1 Planctomycetota bacterium | reverse complement strand
CTGGCGCGAGTGCGCCGGCAGGCGGAGCGGGCGGCGTACCGTGCGGCGGCGTATCGGCGGTATTTCGGCCGCGCGCGGCTGCGGTTCATTGAGGGGGGCGTGCCCGTGGTCTCTGCGTTTTCCGGCCGGGCGGCTGCGCTCGACGTCGGCCGCCTGGTGGGCCTGCGCGATGCCGCGGGCTGGGACGCCGCCCTGGGCGTGGTCCGCGGCGTGGGTGCAAGGCGCATCGCGGTGCTGACGCCGCTTCGGGACGTCTCGGTCGTCGCATCGCTTGCGGTGGGGGCCCTGCGCCTGGATGCGGCCACGGGCGCCGAGGCGTGACACCCTGGCCGCGGCGCGTTACAATCACGTGCGCTTGGAGTTCCCACGGAAGGAACAGAGAGGAGACCGCGATGGAGAAGATTACGCAACTGAGCGTCGCCCTGGAGAACGTGCCGGGCCAGTTGAGCCGCCTTTGCCGCGTGCTGGCCCAGGCCGGGGTGAATATCCGCGGGATTTCGATTTCGGATGCGGCCGACATCTCGACCGTCCGCCTCTGCGTGAGCGACCCGGCGGCCGCCAAGCGCGCCTTGAAGGAGGCGGGCATCCCCTTTATCACGCAGGACGTTGTGATGGTCGAGGTCCAGGACAGGCCCGGAGCGCTGGAAGACGTGGCTGCGCGGCTGGGCCAGGCCCGCGTCAACATCAACTACGTTTACAGCGCCGGCGGCGAACAAGGCAAGGCCGTCCTCGTCCTCGGCGTCGATAATGTGGACCTGGCAAGGCAGATGCTGCGGTGAGATTGCATATCTGAGATCTCAGATTTCAGATTTCGGATTGCAGATTGCAGGACGTTGGCCCCCGCGGTCAGGCGGGGTCGGCACTGGCGCGACAAACGCCGGCGCCCGCCGCCAGGGGGGAGCGTAGGGGCCGCAAATGGGCCAATCGCAGCCTGAAGCGCGGGACGAAGCAGCCGACAACGTGGCCGGCGCGGCGGCTGCTGGCTCGCGGCCGCGGTTCTCCCTCGCGGCGCTGCTGGGCCTGCTGGGCTTCGTGCCTGTCTTCGGAATGTGCTTGCTTGCGGGATTCCTGGCACGGTCCGTATTCCCGCTCGTGCCCGTGTTTCCCGGGTGGCCGGAAGTTCTGGTTACCGTGGGGTTCGGGCTGGCGGGCGTCTTGTGGACCATGGCTTGCGGAATCGTGGGCATCGTGCAGATTCTGCGCTCGGATGGCCGGCTGACGGGACTCTGGCTGGCCAATATTGAAGCCGTTATCTGGCCCGCCGTTGCGCTGGGTCTTGCGTTTGCGACGGTGCTTGCTTGCGTCTGAGC
This sequence comes from Planctomycetota bacterium, assembly GCA_016872895.1. Classification (GTDB taxonomy): domain Bacteria; phylum Planctomycetota; class Phycisphaerae; order FEN-1346; family FEN-1346; genus VGYT01. Next base: position 5,507 of record VGYT01000254.1, on the reverse strand, counting down.
GGAGGGGTGATGGGGCACGTATGCCCTCGGCCCTGGGATTCCTTTTGCGAAAACGTGCGGCGCATGTAGTCTTTCGCGGCATGAGAGGGCGAACACTTGCTGCGCCGTTCGTGTTCGTGATGGCGGCAGCCCTTGCAGCGCAGGGCGCCGCGCAGGCTGCGGAGGCGCCCACCGGCACCCCGGTCACGCCGCCTTTTCCGCCGCGCGGCAAGGTCATTGTCGCCCACACGCGGGAGAGTCCGCGCAACGGCGAGGGGGCGTTCCTTCCGCTGGCCGACGGGCAACTCATGTATGTCTATGGGTCCTTCACCGGCATGAGCGACACGTCTCGCTCGCGCATTGCCGCCGTCCGCTCGCCCGACGGGGGCGATACGTGGTCGCAGCCGGAAATCCTTTTCCAGGACGCGAACGTCTCGCTGCTTCACCCGTCGCTGGTGCGGCTGCCGGACGGCGGCGTGGGCCTGGCGCACTCGAAACTGTGGAGCGCAACGAAGGCCGCGAAGGTTTTCCGCCGCTCCGCCGATGAAGGCAGGACGTGGTCCGACGAAATCCCCGTCTCCGACGGCTCGTTCGGATACATGACCGGGGCCCACGACCGCTTCATCCGCGTGGGCGAGCGGCGCATCCTGAACACCGTGCACGCCAAGATGGAAATCAGCGGCGCCTCGCGCAAACTGGGCACGTTCGTTTTCTTCTCCGAGGACGGCGGCCTGACGTGGCGCAAGACGCCGCAACAGCCGCTCACGTGCGGCAGCAATCCGGCGAACCTCTCCGAGAGCGGCTATTCGGAGACCAGCATCGTGGAACTGGCGGGCGGCGAACTGCTGATGCTCGGACGCACCACCACGGGCTGGGCGTGGGAGTCGCGCTCGTCCGACGCCGGCCGCACGTGGTCGCAGCCGGTCCAGTCGAGTTTGCCGAACCCGGTGGCCCCGGTGCGCCTGACGCGCGTCCCCGGCACGGCCACGGTCCTGGCGATTCACAACGCGGGCGTTGACCTCAGGAGCGGCTGGCACGGCGGAGTGCGGACCGTCCTGGCGGCGCGGACGAGCGCCGACGGGGGCCGCACCTGGCCCGGATACCGCGAAATCGAGCATTCCGCCGAGGCCAGCACGTGGTACGATTACCCGGCGGCGTACTGGACGGGCGATACGCTGCACGTGGCGTACCGCAGCAGCGGCAGCGACAAGGCAGGAAGATTCATGGAGGTTCGGTACGTCAGGCTGCCGAAGTCATGGTTCCTTCAGGAGGTCCAACGTGAAGCCGCTGAATCGCCGTGAGTTTCTGGCTGCGCTCGGCCCGGCCGCCGTCGGGGCGTGGGCGGGGCTGCGCGCATCCGGCGCCGCCCGGGCGGCCGAGGCCAAGTCGCCCGCCGCGCCTGCCTCAACCGCCGGCAAGCGGCCCAACATCCTCCTCATCATGGCCGACGACATGGGCTTTTCCGACATCGGGTGTTACGGCGGTGAGATACAGACGCCCAACCTCGACCGCCTGGCTGCCAGGGGCCTGCGGTTCACGCAGTTCTACAACACGGCGCGCTGCTGCCCGACGCGGGCCAGCCTCCTTACGGGCCTCTATCCGCACCAGGCCGGCGTCGGACACATGGTGGGCGACAACGGCCTGCCCGGCTACCGCGGCTTCCTGAACGACCGCTGCGTGACCGTAGCCGAGGTCCTGCGGCAAGGCGGCTACCGCACGCTCATGACCGGCAAGTGGCACGTGGGCGAGGACCGCCCGCACTGGCCGTGCGACCGCGGCTTCGACCATTACTTCGGCCTGGTGAGCGGGGGGAGCAACTACTGGCGCCTCGACCCGGGGCGCAGGATGGCCCGCGACAACGAGCCCGCGCAGCCGCAGGGCGAACGTTTCTACATGACCGACGCCTTCACCGACGCCGCCGTGGAGTTCCTGGAGAAGTTCGGGCGCGGCCGGCAGCCGCTGCTGATGTACGTGGCATACACGGCGCCGCACTGGCCGCTGCACGCTTGGCCGGAGGACATCGATAAGTATAAAGGTAAATACATGAAGGGCTGGGACGCCCTGCGGCTGGAGCGGCACAGGCGGCAGATCGAAATGGGCCTCGTGGACGGCCGCTGGCCCCTTACGCCGCGCGACACCCAGGCGCCCGCCTGGGACGCCGTCCAGGACAAGGAGGCCCGCGACCTCAAGATGGCCGTCTATGCCGCGCAGATAGACCGCATGGACCGGAACATCGGGCGGATCCTTGCGAAACTCGACGAAGTCGGCGCGGCCGAGAACACCCTCGTCCTCTTCCTGGCCGACAACGGCGGCTGCGCCGAGGAGATCAACCGCGGCACGCCCGGCGTGCCGCCCGGCCCGGCCGACTCGTTCCTCTCCTACGGCCTGCCGTGGGCGAACGCCTCCAACACGCCCTTCCGCCTCTATAAACACTGGGTGCACGAGGGCGGCATCGCCACGCCGCTCATCGCGCACTGGCCGGCCCGCATCAAGCAGGGCGGCGCGATGACCGGCCAAGTTGGGCACCTCGTGGACATCATGGCCACCTGTTGCGACGTGGCGGGCGTGGAGTACCCCAAGTCGTACAACGGCCGCGGCGTGACGCCGCTGGAAGGCAGGAGCCTCGCCCCTGTCTTCGATGGCCGCGAGCGCCAGCCGCACGAGGCCATCTTCTGGGAGCACGAGGGCAACCGCGCCGTGCGCATGGGCAAGTGGAAACTCGTGTCGCGCCATCCCGGCGGCTGGGAACTCTACGACCTTGAGGCCGACCGGACGGAAATGAAGAACCTCGCGCCGCAGGAGCCGGCCCGCGTCAGGGAAATGGCCGCCGCCTACGACGCCTGGGCCGCGCGCGCAAACGTCGTGCCGTGGGCCGAGTTGGGCAAGGGCAGGAAACCCGCCGCAAAATGAGCCGCACCTACCGCACAGCGCGATTCCGGCGACGGTGTGACACGGTCGGCTTGTCCTTGGCAGGGCAAGCCCGCCGCGGCTTGACCGCCGGCTGCACGATGTTGATGTGTGCTATGGCCGCGATGTCCGCGGCGGCCCACGGCGCCGAAGCGATAACCGACCCCCGCGACATCCGCGCCGGCAGCCGCATCCCGGCCGAGAACTACGCCGACCAGCCGTTCGTCGTCGTCCTGCCGGACGGCGCCTGGCTGTGCGTCCTGACGACCGGCCGCGGCAAGGAGGGCGAGCGCAGCCAGCACGTCGTCGCCGCGCGGAGTTCCGACCGGGGCCGCACCTGGACGGCGCCCGTGGACATCGAGCCGGCGGGCGGGCCGGAGGCCTCCTGGGCCGTGCCGCTGCTTGCCCCCTCCGGCCGCGTGTACGTCTTCTACGACTACAACGGCGACGGCGTCTCGACGCTGGACGGCAGGCGCATCCGGGCCGACATGCTCGGATGGTATGTCTATAAGTTCTCCGACGACGGCGGCCGCACGTGGTCGCCCGAGCGCCGCCGCCTGCCCATGCGCGTGACGGCCTGCGACCGGGCCAACCAGTGGAAGGGCCAGGTCCAGGTCTTCTGGGGCGTCGGCAAGCCCGCCGCAAGCGCCGGGAGCGTCTTCCTGCCCTTCACGAAACTCGGCCGCTACATGCTCGACGACGGCGAGGGGTGGGTCTTCCGCTCCGACAACCTGCTTGCCGAGTCCGACCCGGAGAAAATCCGCTGGGAACTCCTGCCCGAGGGCGACACGGGCATCCGCGCCCCGGAGTTCGGCTCCGTCCAGGAGGAGCACAACCTCGTGCCGCTGTCGGACGGGTCGCTGTACTGCGTGTACCGGACGACGATCGGCTGGGTCGCCGCGTCCGTCAGCCGCGACGGCGCCCGGACGTGGTCCGCGCCCCGTTTTGCCGCGTATGCCGGCGACCGGCCCGTCAGGAACCCGCGGGCAAACCCGCGGGTCTTCCGCACCTCCGCAGGCAAGTTCCTGCTGTGGTTCCACAATAACGGCACGCGCTCGTTTGCCAACCGCAATCCCGCGTGGCTGGCGGGGGGCGTTGAGGCCGAAGGCGACATCATCTGGTCCGAGCCCGAGATTCTCCTCTACGACCCCGACCCCAAGACGCGCATGAGTTACCCCGATTTCATCGAGCAGGGCGGCCGGTTCTGGGTGACCGAGACGCAGAAGTCCGTGGCCCGCGTGCACGAGATTGACCCGGCGCTCCTGGAGGGTCTGTGGGGCCAGTTCAAAGAGCCCGCGGTGGCGCGGCGGGGCTTGGTGCTGGACCTCCCGGCCGGGAAGTGCGGCGCCGGCATGACTGTGGAATGGCCGCGGCTGCCGGACCTTGCGCGCGGCGGCGGTTTCTCCATCGACTTCAGCGTGGTCGTTGAGAACCTGGAGCGCGACCGCGCAATCCTGGATACGCGCGCCGCCGACGGACGTGGCCTGGCCCTGACCGTTACGCGGCGCGGAACGGTGCGGCTGGAACTGTCGGACGGGCGGGCGGCGGCATCCTGGGAGAGCGATGCCGACCGGCTTCCGCTTTGGCTGCACAGCCGCCGCTTCGTAACGGTAACCGTGGACGGGGGGCCGAAAATCATCACGTTTGTCGTCGATGGCCGCCTGTGCGATGGCGAACAGTCGCCCCTGCCGGGCGGAGAGCAGGGCCGAGACTTCGGCTGGGGCCGCTTTGACGCCGCCCTGGGTGACGTCAACGGCTCTCCGAAGGCGGTCGTCGGCGTGGCCCTCGGCGGCCTCCGCGTGTATGATCGGTACCTGCGGACAAGCGAGGCCGTCGGCAATCACCGCGCGGACCGCGGTCTGCGGCCGTAAGGTTGCGCTCGCGGCGCGGCCGGCCTGAGCCCGTGCCTATGACTGTTGAAACGCTCATCTTCGTGGCGGCGGCCTTGCTCGCGGCATCGGTCGCGCTGGCCGCGGCGCCCGAGCAGTACGGCATCCTGACGCCGCCCGCGCCGCCTGAGCCTCGGATCAACGGAGCCCGCGTTTTTGGCGTACGGCCGGGGCGGCCTTTCCTCTTCACGATTGCCGCGACGGGCGAGCGGCCGCTTACGTTTGCCGCGAGAAGCCTGCCGGCGGGCCTGTCGCTCGACGAGCGGACCGGCCGCATCACCGGCACGCTCCGGTATCGCGGCGAGCACGTGGTGACGCTGGTTGTGCGTAATGCGCGCGGAACGCGCGAGCGGTCGCTGCGCATCGTCGTCGGCGACCGGCTGGCCCTTGCGCCGCCCATGGGCTGGAACTCATGGAACTGCTGGGCCGAGGCCATCGACGCCGAGAAGGTCCGAGCCGCCGCCGACGGCATGGTCGCGTCCGGCCTCGTCAACCACGGGTGGATGTATATCAATATAGACGATTGCTGGCAGGGCGAGCGCAGGCCGCCGGAGTACGCCCTTCAGCCCAAGGAACGCATGGGCGACCTTAAGGCACTGGCCGACTATGTCCACGGGCTGGGCCTGAAACTGGGCATCTATTCCACGCCCTGGAAGACCTCGTACGCGGGCTTCGCGGGCGGGTCGGCCGACACCGACGACGGCCGCGCGACGGAGAAGGGCCACGCCTTCG
>VGYT01000253.1 GCA_016872895.1 Planctomycetota bacterium | reverse complement strand
ATCATGCAGTGACCGGCTCGTTGCTGGCCGCCGAACCAGTTGAACCGATGCTCAGGGTCCAGAGCATAAGCGCGGGCGCCTTTGATGACGTAGTAGCGCGCTCCCCCCGTGGACCATCCTCGCCGATGAGGCAGACGCACCTGTCTTGGCAGGGAGACTTGCGACTGCCTGAGTTGTTCTTCCAGGCGTCTGACCTCGGCCTGTCTGTCCTTAAGGCTTCGCTCCGCAGTACGAAGAAGGTCCTCGGACTCGGCATGTTCCTTGCGGCCGGAGGCTGCCTCGGTTTCGGCGGCCTTGATACGGCGTTGGGCCTCCTCGATGGCCTTCTTAAACTCCGTCTGGGCGTCCGCCAGCCGCTCGCCGGTAGGCGACGTGGTGGCCTGGAATGTTCTGGCGACCGCATCCCGATGCTGCGCGAGGCTCGTTGCATGTTCCCGAAGCCGGTCGCACTCAAACCGCAATCGCTGTGCCTCTACAGTCCGCTGGACATCCTCCACCCTAGGCTCTGGAATTCGCCCGGCGGACGTTTGTGTTTGGAGCACAACCAGGATCGCCATCAGAATGATGCCCCCGAAGACATTGCAGATGGTGGTCCAGGAGCAGGTCCAGGCTGTCGGCACCGATATCAGATCGCCTGTAAGTCATTACGTCTCCCGTCCCGCGTTACGCGGCGGCAATCCTTCCCGAAGTGCCCAGGCGGCCTCGTTCTGCCCGACCTGCGCAATGGCCAGCCTCGCCCCGAAGAGGCGCAGGGCCTTGAAGGCCGTCTTGCTGAAATGCTTTAGCGGCCACTGGCGTTGGCCCCTCATCGGCGGCTCGGTTTGGCAAGGTCGGCAAGATCCGCTTCGGAGACGAACTTGTAGACTCCGTTGTTCTCCTGCGCGATCTGTCTGAGAACAGACTCGCCGGTCTTGTACAGGAAGCCGAGGGTGTGAACACGAACCGTCGCGCTGACGTTGAGCCGTCTGACCAGATCAATGATGGCGCGATCGAATTCGCCATCCGTCAGCAAGCAGATCGCGTCTGGTCCGAGAGCGAAAGCACGCTCAAGGGCCTTCGATGGATCGGTCTCGCCTTGGGCGATGACTCCATCAATGAACTCGAACGCGAGTTGCCTGTTATGCACCGTGGCGTGCACGAGCGTGCGACTCGGCAGTTCGACCGGCGGCCCCGAAGAGTAGAAGATGACGTAGAATTGCTGCTCCTGTGAAAGCACCGCGATGCACCGCTTGAGTTCATATTTCACGAAGTCGATAGAGTCCGTCATGCTGCCGGAACGGTCGACGATGAATACGATCTTGCCTGCCCCGCCCAGCGGCAAGCCGAAGAAGCCCGGCACCCCTGCTTCGGGACCACTACGCCGCGCCTTCTCCAGGGCGGACTCCACCTGCCGGAACGCAACCAGGGCTTTCGCCCGGGGGAGGTCGTCAGCAGTGTGCCGCTCAAGGTAGACTTTGTAATAGCCGCGTGCCCTGGCCAGCATGTTGGGTTTGGCGGCAGGGCCGGCCTTGTCGGCCAGGAATCGGTACCAGTCGCCCAGTTCGAGGCAAGCCGCCTCCGATAGTTTTTCGGCCGGCGACGCGGCCTGTTGAGCGCACCGCTTCATGCCTTCGTCGCCCAAGGCGTCGGCATACTTGACCGCCTCGGCCGGGTTGTCAAGTTCTACGGCGTACAGGAAGAAGATGTCCTCTCGGACCTTCTGGTCCTGAGGTGCGACCTGGCTTTGGCGAATGCGCTCAGCGATCCTTGCCAACGTCTGCTGGCGATGTGCCAGTCGCTCCAAAGAGGCCTGAATTTCAGACTTCCGTGAAGATCCGACTGACATGGCCACATCCTGTGCCTGACGTAGATAAACCAGGGCCTGGTCAGGGTTTCCAAGCCGTTCCTGCTGGTCGGCCATCCGTAGAAGGGCCTCAACCAGCGATTTCCCCGCCTCGGCGCGAGCCGGGCCGCTCGCGTGCTCATATTGGCGCTGCATCGTAACGAACATTCTCTGCCGGCAGGCCTCGGCCATTTGCGGGATCTTCTCGGCAAGAATCTTCATCGCTTCGGCGGCCGTGGCGTATCCCGCAGGGTCCTTATTGCCAAGTTCCCACGCTTTCTCGCACACGAGGGCCAAGAATTCAGGTTGGCTGCCTGCGATCTTCGCTGCTTGAAGAAGATCAGCCGCCAGATCCACGTCATCCTGTGGGTCTGCTGTGGCCTGGATCTTGGCAAGGCGGTCGCCGAACAGCGACGCGAAGGCGATCTTGGCTTTCTCTGCCGCGTCTGAAGGAGGTGCCGGGATATGGGGCTTGGGCGATGAAGGTGCCGCAGGCACTGGCGGGGTTCCTGGCGCGGGCGTAAGAACGTTTCTCAGTTTGGTCAGTTGCCCAGCAATGGGGTCCGGCGGGCCCTTGCGAAGGGCTTCGTCAATCTTGGCGAGCATCGCGCGCTGCCGGTCGGGGTCATTCTCAGAAACCGGAGACCAAGTCACTCCCGCCGCAAATTGCGGGTTCTCTTGCATCAACAGCAGATATGCATCGAGAGCCTCAGGGTAACGTGAAACCGCCAACCGCAGGCGGAACAGGCGCCACTCTATGAAGGCCCTCAACCATGACGGAAGATCGGCCGCCAGCACGCCCGCGTAGAAACGTTCTGCTTCGGCTGCCCCCGATACGCCACGGTCGAAGAGGGTCTCCGCTTTTGCCACGTCCGGGTATTGGTCCACCTCGACTCTGACGATGTCGTCTCGGGGAATCGTCCGAACGGCCCCCGCGTGGTTGATGAGCAGCCCCTGGGCGTCGATCCCGACTACCTGCCCCGTATAACCGATGCCGACGCGGGTCCGGATGGTGTCCGCTTGCGCCAGCGGGGCCGCGATGCACAACACGGCCAGCTCGCACAGGGCGGCGAGTCGCCAATGCCGGAGCGATTCGCACTGCTTGCCGCCCGGGGAAAGCGGCACGCTTAACGTGGCAAGCACTCGCGTTTCCTTTCCCCAAACCGTGCTATTCAGATTCGTGAAACAACCAGGGCTGCACCGTAATCGCGCCGCCTTCGGCAACCGTGGGGAAGACAACATGGTGAAACCCGCTCGCGGCTACGGCCGCCTTGAACCGCTGAAACGCGACGAACGACGGGCTGTCATTGCAGACCAGAAAGACGAAGTAGTCGTTCGTCGGCCGGTAGGCGCTGAGGAGCCTGTCAACAGCGTCGCCCGGCTGCACGTTTTCGGGCACCGCGAACCCGCCCCCCGCCCGAGGCGTGATGCGCACGGCTTGCTCGTAGATGGCCGGTGGCGGGTCGGCCACATCATCAGGTTCGACGTGCAAGTGATGGTGGCCGCGATGCCGGTAGCCGACATAGTACGCCCGCCCGGCCAGGATCATAAAGTACTTGGCCTCGCCCACGACGATTCCCCGCCGATGCGGCAGGCGGACCTGTCTAGAAGCCGTGGTCGGCAACTGCTCGGCTTCTTTCTCAAGGCTTCTGACCTCCGCCTGCTTGTCCTTCAGCCCGGACTCCACCGTGCGCAGCAGGTCCTCGCTCTTGGTGCGGTCCCGACGGCTGGCCGCAACTTCCGCCTCGGTGGTCTTCACCCGACGCTGGGCTTCCTCAATCGCCTTCCTGAACGCGCCTTGTGCATCCGCCAACCTCTCGCCCGTGGGCGAGGTCGTCGCCTGGAACGTCCCGGCGACCGCGTCCCGATGCTGGGCGAGACTCTCGGCTCGGTTCGCAAGTCGTTCGCACTCAAACCCCAATCGTTGGGCCTCGACCGTGCGCTGCACGTCCTCCGCTCTTGGTTCGGGAATTCGGCCAAGAGAAGTCTGCGTCTGGAGCACCACGAGAATGGCCATCAGGATGATGCCGCCGAACACATTGCAGATAGTATCCAAGAGAAGGTCCAAACTATCGGCGCCAAGATTGGACCTGCGGGCCATTCTTCGCTGCCCCCTAAAACGGCTCCCAGTCCTCTGGAAGAAGGTCTCTGCCTATGTCAAAGCCGCGGGTCTTCATTTCTTTCTCAATCTCATCCGACAGGCGCACACCCGACGGCTTCGTCAGGAGCACGAAGTAGTGCGTCTGGTTGCTTTGACTCGATACCCACGCGAGAAATCGCATCTTGCGCTGCTCGGAAGTGGTCCCGCCGAATTCCAGCACGGTTCCCCGCCCGTCCTTGCTCGCTACGCGAAGATGCGAATCGGAAATCTCCAGCAGCCACGGCTCCAGATTGTCGGGGCGCGGGTCGATAATGAAGGCGATCCGTGGCATCGCCTGCGCCGTCTTGAGTTGCGCCCTGAGTTCGTCGGCGCGGCGGGCCAGGCGCTCCGACTCTTTGAGTTTCTGCTGCCGCTCCGCCTCGGTCTTCTGTCTCTCGGCGTCCGCTTTCGCGATTGTCTCCTGGTCCTGCCTGATGCGCTCATAGAGGTTCTTGAGCGTGGCCTCAAGACGCTTGACCTCATCAAGCGCGCCCTCTTCGTCGCCAGACGCCAAGTTGAGCCGGCCTGTCAGCCGCTCGATTTCCGCCCCGGTCTTGGCGATCTCTTCCCGCAAGGCATCGGCGCGCTGGCGGAGCGCTTGGACTTCGGGTTCAGTGGCCAGTTGCGATACCGCCTCAACGCCCGTGGCCTTGGTCTCGACGATGTCCAGGGCCATGATCAACACGACAAAGAAGACCATTCCAATAACGGAGCATACGATGTCCTGGAACGAAAAGAGGCTGATGGTCTGGTCATGTCCACCGCGGCGCCTCATTCCTTTGACTCCTCTTGGACTGCGACTAGCCGGAGCCGTCCCACGACATACTTCTGGCAGTAGTCCTTGCACGCATCAAGGAACTGTTCTTCTCGCCGCTTGATCAGGATCATCACCAGGTGGATGGCCAGGGCCGCCACGAGGCCTACCAGTGTCGTCTCGAACGCCGTGGCAAGACCACCCGTAACGCCCTGAAGTGCCGAGCGCATCTCCCCGATCTCGTTGGCGTGCGAGACCACCCCCCAGAATGACCCCAGCGCCTTCGATAAGCCCTGGACGGTGCCGATGAACCCAAGCACCGGGATCGCCCAGATAAGGCCACGCACCAGCGTATAACTTGAGTCAACCACGCCCTCGTCGTTCTCGGCCTGGGTGCGCAGGATTTCGTCCACGTCGCCTACGCGGCCGATGTTTTTCAGGTTGGCCAAGGCGTCGTGAACGCGCTTCGTCAAGAGAAAGCGCCGGGGGTCGTCCACGGTTCGGAAAAGGCTCTCAAGCACCTGCTCGGCCGATGCGGGTGTGAGCACAAAGCCTGGGTCTTCCGGCGGCAGAAGATTGATGCCCAAGGCCTTCCGCTGAAGACCCAGTTTGCTGTGTTTGACGATCAGGATCATCCCCGACCAGAACGAGAAGAACATGATGACGTACTGGACAGCACCGCGCTTCGTGAACATATCAACGAAGTCCGACGGCGGCAGCATGGCCAGGATGCCATAAAAGGCCACCGTCAGAATCAGGCCGACGAGGAACGATAGCAGCGGGCCGGCGGCCGTGAACTGCCCCGCAGGAAACCCGATTCGGCGCTCGATATCCGAGCGGTCGAACGAGAGTTCCGGCTCGGCCTTCATCTGCTCCTTCGCCAAGTCCGTCAGTGTCTTCATTGCACACCTCGTAACCCGCTCACTTGGAGACTCGAATAAAAACCGGCGATCCCTTAGGGTATGGAGCGACCGAGTCGCGGGCACTCGTAAACTTGCCCCCTTGGACGCTGCCGATCTCGATGAATCCGGGCGCCTCCCCCGGTTTCCCCCACAGCACGTAGGCTTTGCCGTCGGGCGGCGTCTGACCGAACTGGATCGGGCCGGGGCTATTCAAGACAATGCCGACGGCGGCATAAGCACTTACCGAGGCGAACATACTGTCAAGGCTCTTCCGAACATCTGCCGCAGCCGACTTCAGGGAGCCCATGCTCTTAAGGATCTGTTCCATCCGTGCCCGGGCCTTCTCGGCCCCGGGGTTGTGGGGATTGAGCCATGCGACAAAGTCGAGGTTCTCGCTGACGATCTGGTTTTCCCAGTGTTTAATCGCGTCTGTCGCGCCGGGCGTCGTGTTTGCCGCAAACCCCAGGAGCAGTTGAAGCACCTGGCCCACGAGCACCGGGTCCATCCCTTTCTGCTCCTGGGCCGTCGCTGCCAACTCAAGGTAAAAGGTCTCCCAACCTGGCCCCCTGAACTGGTCAAGCCGTGCCAGCGCAGCCGCAGCAAAGATCGTCTGGGGGGCCGGAACCGGCCCTTCCTCGATCATCATCGTCGCAACGGTCATGTCCTCGAAGGCAGGGGCAGTCGAGGTCATGTACCTGAATACGTAGTTCACGACCCTGTCATTGATCCTGCCTTCCTTGAGATCCTTCTGGAGAAAATAGTAGGTCCGGCCGCCTTGTACGCGGATCATCCTGAGGGCGGGAGTGAAAACAACATGGTTCAGAACCTCCTTGACCTTGGCAAGCCCAATCAGGCGGCCATCGGCGAACGCAGCCGACGCCGAAGCAAGGTAGGCCCGGTAGTCCTTGGCAAACCGACCTGCCGGCCCGCCGGCGTACTGTTTCATGTAGTCTTCCATCTGCATTTGGCGGGCCAGGGCCGCCTGCCCCTCCGTCACGCGAAGTTGCCCTTGCCAGGCTCCGACAAGCAACCGCCATGCCTGGACGGCGCGCCAATGAGGCCCCATGCTGACGGCCTTCGTAAACTCCGGGGCCAGGGGATGCTCCGGGTAATTCTGGACAAAGGCTTCCAGCGTCTTGATCAGTTCATCCGGGTTGTCCGCCAGCGATGGCAGCCGCGCGAGGACTTCGCGGACGGCCTGCCGCTTACCAGCCGCGTCTTGG
>VGYT01000252.1 GCA_016872895.1 Planctomycetota bacterium | reverse complement strand
CGGTCGCCGCCCGGACGTACGCCCTGGCCGAACGCAACTCGCACCAGCGATACGACTTCGACGTGTACGATTCCACGCTGAGCCAGGTTTACGGCGGCGCAGGCACAGAGACCGCCTCTGCCTGGGGCGCCGTCCTTGCCACGTGGGGCGTCGTGGCGACGTACCGCACGGCCGCGGGCAAGGCGGCGCTTCTAACGACGTATTTCCATTCGACGTGCGGCGGCGGGACGGTTCCGGCGGGCGGCGTGTTCGGCGGCGCGGCGCCGGCGCCGCTGGCGGGCGTCCCGTGCACGTATTGCCGCAACTCGCCGCGATACCGGTGGCCCGAGGTGGTCCTTGCGAAACAGGAAGTCGGCGCCGCCCTGCGCGCCGGCGGCGCGGCGGAACTGGCGAGGCTCGGTCCGGTGGCCCGGGTCGAGGTCGCAAAGGCGACGGGCGACGGCGGCCGGGCGGAGGCCATACGCGTCGTCGATGACGCCGGGTACTCGGTGCTGCTTCGCGCGGCCTACTGGCGGGGCCTCGTGGGCGGCCGCGTGTACAGCACGTGGTTCGAGATCGAGGACCGCGGCGACCACATCGCCCTGGTCGGCGGCCGCGGATGGGGACACGGAGTCGGACTCTGCCAGTGGGGCGCACAGTACCTGGCGGAGCGCGGCAAGACGGGGGAGGAGATACTGAGGTTCTACTATCCGGGCGTGGAACTATCGCGGGCATACTGAGTTCCCGCTCGTGAGGTCCTTGCGTGTCACATGTATTTCAGTGGCGTGTCGCCGCAGGCGAGCCGTCCGGCCCGCGCGCGGGCCTTCTGGCCACGCCGCATGGGGCGGTCGAGACGCCCGCCTTCATCCCTGTGGGCACGAAGGCCGCCGTCAAGGGCGTCCGGCCGGAGACGCTCCGCCAGGCGGGCGTCCAGATTATCCTGGCGAACACCTACCACCTGGCCCTGCGGCCGGGGGCTGACGTTATCCGCCTCCTTGGCGGCCTGCACGCCGTCATGGGCTGGGACGGCCCCATCCTGACCGACAGCGGCGGCTTCCAGGTCTTCAGCCTGGCGGCCTTGAGGCGCGTGACGCACGACGGCGTCATGTTCCGCAACCACATTGACGGGGCCGAGATGACCCTGACGCCCGAGTCGGCCGTGGCCGCACAGAACGAACTCGGGGCCGACATCATCATGGCCCTCGATGTGTGCCCGCCGTACCCGTGCCCGCGCGAGGAGGCGGCCGAGGCCGTGCGCCTTACGCTCGGGTGGGCGGCGCGGGCGCGTGCGGCACACGGGCGGCCGGACCAGGCGCTGTGGGCCATCGTCCAGGGCGGCGTTGAGGCGGACCTGCGCCGGTGCTGCGCCGGGGAACTCGTGGCGATGGATTTTCCGGGCTACGCCATCGGCGGCGTGAGCGTGGGCGAAGGGCACGAGCGCCTGTGCGAAGTCGTGGGCCTGACGGCGCCGCTCCTTCCGGCCGACCGGCCGCGGTACCTCATGGGCGTGGGCGAGCCGCGCGACGTCGTGGCGTCGGTGGCCGCGGGCGTGGACCTCTTCGACTGCGTCCTGCCTACGCGCAACGGGCGCAACGCCCTGGCGTTTACGTTCGGCGGGCCGATGCGGCTGCGGAACGAGCGGCACAAGACCGACCGCCGCCCGATTGAGGAAGACTGCGACTGCCCGGCGTGCCGCCGCTTCAGCCGCGGGGCGCTGCGGCACCTGTTCGCGGCCGGCGAAATGCTGGGGCCGATCCTCGTTACGATCCACAACCTGCGGTTCTTTGTGCGATTCTTCGGCCGGCTGCGGCAGGCCATTTGCGAGGCCCGTTTCCGTGCCGAGGCCGAAGGCTTACTTGACAGGTACTACGGAAGCGACTAAAAGGGAGTGTTTACCGGCTAAAGGAATCCAACCGTGCGAACCTTTGCGCTGATTGCCGAAGAGGCGGCCGCGCCGGCCCCGGCGACGAAGACCGACGAGCAGCCGGGCAGCCCGTACTCGATTTTCATCCTCATGGGGGCGCTGTTCGTGGTCTTCTACCTTCTGCTCATCCGGCCGCAGCAGAAGAAGGAGCGCGAGCGCCAGAAGCATCGCGCGGACATGCTCAAGAACCTCAAGAGGAGCGAGCACGTCGTGACCGTCGGCGGGGTGCACGGCATCGTCACTTCCGTCACGGACGACGAGGTCGTGCTGAAGGTCGACGAGAAGAACGACGTGCGCGTCCGCTTTTCCCGCGATGCCATCAGCAAGATCGTGGGCGCCGAGGGCGAGGAAGGCGCCGAGAAGAGACTCTCCGACAAGCCCGAGGAGAACAAGTAGCCGGACCGCACCCCGGCGCTTGATTCGGCGCCCGGGGGCGCGTCCGGACCAACAGGAACGAGGCTGAAATGAGCCGATGGGTTTACTGGGTGGCGCTGCTGTCGATTGCCGGGATCCTGGCGGGCCCGGTGTATCACCTGCTGACGGACCCGCAGGCGGAACTGCGGGACCTCTTTCGCCTGGGCATCGACCTCCAGGGCGGGACGAGCCTTGTCTACGAGTTGCACGCCGCCGAGGGCGCAGGCATTCCGGACCCTTCCGCCGCGCGCGACGTCATCCTCCAGCGCATCGACCCGCAGGGGACGCGCGGGTACATCGTGCGTCCGGTGGGCAAGCGCCTGGAGATCATCCTGCCCGGCCGCTCGAAGGTGACGGCGGCGGAGGAGACGCCGACGAAGGAACGGCTGGCCGCCGCCGCCCAGGCGGCCTCGCGCCAGAAGAACCCCGCCGTGGCCGACCTGCTGAATGAGAAGGCCGACGCCTTCACTGCGGGCACGCGACTGCGGGTCATGATGAACCCGCCGATGTACCTGGACGACATGCAGACGCGCCTCACGCAGGCGGCCCGCGAGCGGATGCCCGACCAGCGCGTCGGCATAGCCGTCGTCGGCCTGGTGGAGGTATCCGGCGGTCAGTGGAAAGAGGCCGCCGTCATGCTCACCGTGCCGGCCGCCGAGACGCAGCGCGTGGGCGAGTGGAAGCACCTCGTGACGAGCGCCCTGTCGGCCCAGCGCGACGTGACAAGCGTCAAGCGCCTCGTCAAGCAGGCGGGGTTCCTGGAGTTCCGCATCCTGGCCGACCGCATCAAGGACCGCGACAAGGCCAACTTCGACCGCCTCGTCAAACTCAAGCAGGAAGGCAAGCCCACCGACGACCCGCGATACCGCTGGTATCCTGTGAAGCGCGGCTGGGAATGGTACCGCTCGCCGCACGGCAACCTGCTGGACGCCTGGAACATGGTGTACGTTGTTGACCCGGAGTCGCGTACGGTCGAGGCCCTGGTGAACGTGGCCGACGGGCAGGACGTTACCGGGCGCGACCTTGCCCGCGCCTACGCCTCGGTGGCCGATGGCGAGCCGGTCGTCTCGTTCGGCATGAAGCCCCAGGCCGCGCAGCGGTTCGCCCGCCTCACCAGCCCCGAGGTGCGCGGCCGGCAGTTGGGCATCCTGCTGGACGGTATCATCCAGTCGGCCCCCGCGCTGCGGGCCACGCTCTCCACCGGCGGCATTATCGAGGGGTACAAGGGCCAGCGCGAACTGGAGGAAGTGGTCACGGTCCTCAATTCCGGCCAACTGGCCGCCAGCCTGGGCGACCCGGTGCTTGAGCGGACCGTCGGGCCGGAACTCGGCGAGGACAACATACACAAGGGCAAGGTGGCCAGCATCGTCGGCTTCGTGCTGGTCGTGGCGTTCATGGCGGGGTACTACCTCTTTGCGGGCCTCGTGGCCAACGTGGCGCTGGTGCTGAACCTCGTGCTGACGGTGTGCCTGATGTATGTCATCCGGCAGACGTGGACGCTGCCCGGCATCGCGGGCCTCATCCTGTCGCTGGCGATGGCCGTGGACGCGAACGTTCTCGTGAACGAGCGCCTGCGCGAGGAGAAGGGCAAGGAGGGCAGCCTCGGTTTCGCCCTCAAGAAGGCCTACGAGCGGGCGCTGCGGACCATCTTGGACTCGAACCTCACGACGCTCATCCCGGCCTTCATCCTGCTTGTGCCCGGCCTTGCGACCGAGGAGGTCAAGGGCTTCGCCATCGTCATGATCATCGGCATTCTCGTCAGCATGTTTACGGCCGTGGTGGTTACGCGCATGATCTTCGAGACGGTGATAGGGCGCGGCTGGGTGAAGCAGGTGAAGATGCTCCAGGTGATCAAGGTGCCGGACTTCGAGTGGATGCGCGTAGGAAGGGTGTGCCTGTACGTCTCGGCGGCGCTGGCGGTGGCGGGCATCATCGCCTTCTGGACGCGCGGCGAAGACAAGTACGACATCGAGTTCACGGGCGGCACGCAGGTGGAACTGGCCCTGAAGGCGCCGGCGGGGCAGCCGGAAGCCTCCATCGGCGAGGTCCGGCGCCGCGCCACTGACGTCCTCGGCGGCTCCGCCACCGTCCAGGAACTGGAGTATGCCGCAGAGACCGGCCAGGCACGCCTCAGCCGCTTCCTCATAAGCGTTCCTGCGGAGGGGGCGCTGGTGAGCGGCGAGGCGGCCGTCAAGGCGGCCCTGGCGGCGGCGTTCGAGGACATGCGCCCCGAGGGGGCCGACATCAAAGTCCAGGCGTCGGCGGCGGAGATTACGGAAGAATCTATCCGCCAGCGCCTGGCGGGCGAGCAGGGGGGGGCGGCCCCCGCCGCCCCTGCCGGCGCCGCGCCGGCGCCTGCGGGCGCGCCCGCCGGCGCGGCGGCTGCGAGCGCCGAGGCGCCCCCCGCCGAGGCAACCGCGGCCCGCTACATCCCGCGGGAACTCAGGCAGTTCCTCGGCAAGATCGTCGTCACGGCCGAGGTGTCGCCGCCCCTGGCGGCGGGCGAGGTCCAGCGCCGCCTGGACACCTTCATCCGCGACCGGTACCCGGATGCCGCAGGGGCGCTGGCCAGGGTGGAAGGGCGGACGGCGGGCGGTTCGCCGGGCGAGTTCCGCTCGTTCGACCTGTGGGTTCGCGACGATTTCGCCGGCCTTCGCGGCGAAACGCCCGCCCCGCAGTTCTGGGCCGACGCTGTCAAGGCCGGCCTCGGCCTGGAGGAACCCTTTGCATCCACGACCTCGTTCGAGCCGACGATGGCCGGCGAAACGTGGCACAAGGCCGTCGTTGCCATCATCCTGTCCATCGCCGGCATCATCATCTACATCTGGGCCAGGTTCGCCAAGTTGGCCTACGGCCTCGCGGCCGTGGTGGCCCTTGTGTACGACGTCCTGGTGACGCTCGGGGCCGTGGCCGTATCGGCCTTCCTGGCCCAGACGATCCTGGGCGACGTGCTGCTCATAACCGACATGCGCATCAACCTGGCGATGGTGGGGGCGTTCCTGACGCTTGTCGGCTACTCCATCAACGACAAGATCGTGATCTTCGACCGCATCCGCGAGAACCGCGGCAAGTTCGGCAACCTGTCGGTGGAACTCGTGGACCGGAGCCTCAACCAGACGCTCTCGCGGACCATCTGGACGGGCTTCACCACGCTGATGGTGCTCCTGGTCATCTACGTCTTCGCCGGGCAGACGTCCACGCTTCACGGGTTCAGTTTCGTCCTGTTCTTCGGAATCCTGATGGGCACGTATTCCTCGCTCATGGTGGCGTGCCCCATCCTGGTGATGCGGCGGGAGGCGCGCAGGGCGCCGCAGATGCCCGGCGCGAGGAAACGTTAATCTCCGGGCAGTGCGCCGTCCGATAATATCGGCGGGAGAAGGTGTATCCGCAGCGCCCTGGTGACCCGCGAGGTGAAGCCATGCGTCCTGTGACGAAGGTCCTGCTGGTCCTGGCCGTGATCATCCTGGCCGTGGGGGTCGTCTGGTTCGTCAGTTACCGCTGGGGCAAGACGGAGCCGCCGGCCAGGAACAGCGAGGCGCAGAAGCCGCCGGAGCCCACGTACAACGATCCGCTGGCGACGTACCAGCGGTGGCGCGCCCGGCTCCCGGGCGCGTCGGGCCAGCCGCCTGCGGATTCGCCCGCCCGCCGCCAGGCCGACCGGCAATCCTCCAGCGTGAACGAGGGCGCGCCCGTCGCGCGGCGGTCGGATACGCCCGTGGCGGGGGCCGACCCGCCCGGGCCGGCGCTGCGGCCCACCGGCGTCGAGGGCCAGGTGGTGACGCAGGGCTGGCGTGCGCGCGACCCGGCCGCCGGCAGCGTATATACCATCGTGGCGGGCGATACGCTCTACGGCATCGCCATGAAGCACTACGGCGACCCGCGATGCGCGGGGCTGATAGAGACGGCCAACCCGGGCCTCAGCGCGCATGCCCTCAGGGTGGGCGAGAAGATCCTCCTGCCGGAGAAGCCCGCCCCGTCGGCCGGCCCGGCGCCGGCCGGCCCGGCGTCCACGGCGCAGGGCAGGGTGTACGTGGTCCAGAAAAACGACACGCTCATCGGCATCTCGAAGCGGATGTACGGCGACGCCACCATGTATCGAAAAATCTACGAGGCCAATAAGGACGTCCTCTCCTCCGCCAACGCGACGCTCCACGTGGGCCAGAAACTCCGCCTGCCGGAGCAGTAGGCTGCGGGCGGCGGAACATTGCCTCGCAATCGCGTGTGCCACGGCCGGCTTGCCCGGCCGTGCGTCTTTTGGCGCGGGCTCGGGGAATCGCGGTTGTGTCCGCCGATCCTGGCGCCGTGCTTGCCGTTACTGCCGCTCTGTCAACGGTGAAATGATGGATCGCCGGGTGGCATGCCCACGCCGCCGTTGCGTGGGCATGCATCCCCGCGGAACGGATGCCGCGAGCATGCCACCCATCAATTGACGTTTGACAGAGCATTAGCCCAACTTACGCAGTTGCGCCTCAAAAAGCGCCTTGGCGGGGGTGCCAGGGCCGTTTCGGGGCAGAAGTTTCCACTACATTTGGCGGTCGGCTCGGGGGTAGTC
>VGYT01000251.1 GCA_016872895.1 Planctomycetota bacterium | reverse complement strand
TCGGACGAAGGCGGTACTGGCCGTCGCCGAAGAGGGCGAAGACCGGCATCTTCCGCAGCGCCCAGGCGATGTTGTTCAGGAGGATGCCCTCTCCGCCGAAGAGAACGGCCGGCCGCAGGACGGCGTAGGACAGGCCCGACTCGCGCAGCGCACGCTCGGCCTTCGCCTTGCCGCTGAAATACTCGAAAGGCGAGTCCTCCGACGGATTCGTGATGCTCACGTGCACCACCCGCCGCACGCCGGCCTCGCGCGCTGCCGCAAAGAGGGCCTGCGTGTGCGCGAGCGCCTGGGCGAACGTGCACGCGGGCGTGCCGAATCGCACCCAGTACGTGTTGTAAAGGACCGCTGCGCCGCGGAGCGAGTCGGCCAGGCGGGCTGCATCGTCCCAGCGGTAGGGCAGGGCCTCGACGCGGCCGCCGAACGGACTGGCGCGGCCGGGCGAGCCGGTCAGCGTCCGCACGCGCACCCCCGCCGCCAGCAGCCGCGCGGCGATGTAACGGCCGCTGTAGCCGAATGCGCCGGTGACGGCGTGCAGTTCCGGTTCGGGCATGAGCGCCTTCTTTAGGCGGCAATCTGAAATCTGATATCTGAAATCTCAGATTTCAAATTTCAGATTTCAGATGTCAGAAGCCCTTCAGGAACCGCCGCTCGGCCTTGAACATCCGGTCGAACATCTCCCGGATTTCGGCGGGCGAGCACACGGCGGCCGTCAGCGGGTCCAGGAGGAGCGCGTGCAGCGCCTTCTGGCGGTCCCCCTCCACGCATGCCTCGGCCGTCAACTTGTTGACGGCCATGTGCTGACGGTTCAGGGCCGCGCACTGCTCCGGCAGCGCTCCGAAGTGACACGGCCTCAGGCCCATCTTGTCGGCCAGGACGGGCACTTCCACCACGCCGTCGAAGGGCAGGTTGTCTATCAGGCCCGTGTTCCACGTGGAGCCGTGGAAAACCAGCGGCCGGTCGAGCCTGACGGCCTGGATGATGCTGGAAGCGTACTCGTGGCTGCGGCGGATAGTGAGTTGCTCCTTGCCCTGCATGATGCGGCGGCGGCGATCGTCGGCGGCCTTGCGCCATCCCGGCCACTCGTCGGCGTAGAAACTGTCGCCGCCCAGATACTTCTCGCGGCAGTACTTGCGCCTGAGTTCCGTGCGCTTGCGGTAGTAGGGCACGTACTCGCTGAAGTGCCCGCTCGACTCCGTGACGAAGTATCCGAAGTGCAGCATGAAGTCGAACCGCACCGGGTCGCGTTCCCAGAGTTTCTTATCGCGGACGACCTTGGCCTTCAGGCGGGGGTACAGGTCTTCGCCCTCGTGCTCGTAGCGCGTGAACCACGCCATGTGATTCAGGCCCGCGCACTGCCAGGCCATCTCGTCGTACGGCACGCCCGCGTAATCGGCCAGGTTGCGGCTGGAACCCTGGACGCTGTGGCACAGGCCCACCACCGGCTGGTCCGTTACGAGCATGGCCGCGTGCGTCATGATGCTCATCGGGTTGGTGTAATTGAGAATGTACGCGTTCGGAGCCATGCGGCCGATGTCGCGCAGCACCTCCGTCCACACGGGCACGGTGCGCATCGCCTTGAAGATGCCGCCCGGGCCGATCGTGTCGCCGATGCACTGGCTGACCCCGTACTGGAGGGGGATATCGTTGTCGACCCGCACTGTCTGGGCGCCCGAGACCTCGATGGTGTTGACGACGAAGTCGGCGCCTTCCAGGACGCGACGCCGGTCGGTGGCGGTCCGGATGGTCCAGGCCTTGTCCTTGCCCAGCGTTTCGGCGATTCTGCGCACGAGGCCCTCGGCCAGGCGCAGGCGGCGGGCGTCGATGTCGACGAGCGAGATTTCGCCCTCCTCGATGCCTTCCAGTTGCATGATGTCGCCGGAGAGATTGTGCGTGAAACCGCTGCCGGCCCCCAGCATGACGATACGGACCATCGCGAGGCTCCTTTGACCGTCGCTGCGCGCGGCAGCGGCTGAACACGGGGCCGCTGTTTGTGGAGGCGGCTGAGCAGGGCGCCGCCGTATGTGGCGGCGGTTGAACGTCAGGGGGTAAGCCTAGCGGGGCAGGGCGGCTTGTCAAGCGCGATTGTGCCGGCGCACGGGGGCATCAGGGCCGCAGGTCGTCGAGCAGGCGTATGGCCGTCTGGCGGATGCGTTCCGGCGTCTCGAGTTTCCCCGCGGCGATGAGGTGCCGCGCCCGGCGGACCTTGTCCCAGCGAATCGCGGCCGTTTCGGGGGGTCTTCCGCCGCGGCCCGACGCGGCGGCCGCAGGCCCGGAGCCGGCGCGCTGGGGCGCCGCGGCCAGCGCTGCATCGTCGATGACCTCTGCATTATGGCTCATGGCTGCGTGCCTTTCGTTCGGCATTTCGCCCCCAATCGAATCATCGACAGAACGGGCCTGGGGAATCAGTCCGCGCTATCAGCCGTTCCCCGCTATCCGGCATAGGGGGAATCCCTGATTCGGCCATCCAGAACTCTCCGTAGGCGGCCGGCGGCCGACGTTTGGGCGAAAAGCGGTTGACTTGCCGCCGCGCGGTCCGTAGGTTATGGCGTCCTGTTGGGGCGGCGCGTGTGCGGGTACGGGTGAAGATTTGCGGCATTGCGCGGCCGGAGTGGGCGGCGGCGGCCGCGGAAGCGGGGGCGGACGCCATCGGCCTGGTGTTCGCCGAGAGTCCCCGCCGCGTGACGCCCGCCGAGGCCGCCGCCATCGTGCGGGCCCTGCCGCCGTGGGTCGCCCCGGTGGGCGTGTTCGTCGATGAGCCGCCGGGGCGCATCGTCCGGCTGGCCGGCGAGGTGGGCCTTGCGGCCGCGCAATTGCACGGCGACGAGCCGCCGGACGCGCTCGCCGCGATGGGGGACCTTAAGGTCATCAAGGCGTTTCGCATCGGCAGCGAGGCCGACGTGGCCGCCGCCGCCGAGTGGAAGAGAGAATCCGAGCGGCTGGGCCGTGTCGCGGACGCGTACCTTGTGGATGCCCGCCTTGGTGCGGGAGGGCCAAAGGGCGGTTCGGGATACTTGGCCGATTGGCGCCTGGCCGCTCGGATGGTTCTTGACGGGTTCCGGCCGCTTATCCTGGCGGGGGGCCTGGGGCCGGAGAACGTGGCCGAGGCCGTCGCGGCCGTCCGGCCGTGGGGTGTGGACGGGTCCAGCGGCCTGGAGACTGCGCCGGGGCGCAAGTCGCCGGAGAGAATCCGCGAGTTCGTCCAGGCCGTGCGCCGGTGCACGGGTTAGCCGTCGCCCGCGATGTGCCGTTTAGCCGCTGTTTCATAACCGGGTGTGGCACGGCCGGCCTGCCCGGCCGTGGCCGCTTTCTGCGGCTTCGTCGGCGGCCGGACAAGGCGGCCGTGCCGCATGGCGTACGATGCGAGAGCGTGTTGTGCAACAGCCTCTACATGTGCTGATGGCGACACATGCGATGGGTATCCGAGGAGCCGCGATGAACTGCGACGTCCGCAACCTGAAACTCGCCCCCGAGGGCCTGAAGCGCATCGAGTGGGCCGACCGGTCGATGCCGGTCCTCGGCGCCATCCGCCGGCGCTTCGCCAGGGAGAAGCCGCTGCGGGGCCTCCGGATGAGCGCGTGCCTGCACATCACCGCCGAGACGGCCAACCTGGCCCGCACGCTTGACGCCGGCGGGGCGAACCTCGTGCTCTGCGCCTCCAACCCCCTCTCCACGCAGGACGACGTGGCCGCGGCGATCGTGAAGGAATTCGGCATCCCCACCTTCGCCGTCAAGGGCGAGAACCACAAGACCTACTACAAGCACATCGCGGCGGCGATCGACCACCGCCCCAACATCACCATGGACGACGGGGCGGACCTTGTCTGGGAACTCCACTCCAAGCGCCAGGCCGAGGCCGGGAACATCATCGGCTCCATGGAAGAAACCACCACCGGCGTCATACGCCTGCGGGCGATGGAGAGGAAAGGGCAACTGAAGTTCCCCGTCGTCGCCGTCAACGACGCCGACTGCAAGCACCTCTTCGACAACCGCTACGGCACCGGCCAGTCCACGATGGACGGCGTCATCCGCGCCACCAACATGCTGGTGGCGGGCAAGCGCGTGGTCGTGGCCGGGTACGGCATGTGCGGGCGCGGCGTGGCGGCCAGGGCACGCGGGGCGGGGGCCGCCGTCATCGTCACCGAGGTTGACCCGCTGCGGGCCATCGAGGCCGCGATGGACGGCTATGTTGTTATGCCGATGCTCGATGCCGCGCGGGCGGGCGACCTCTTCGTCACCGTCACGGGCGATGTCCGCGTCATCCGGCCCGAGCATTTCCGCGTGATGAAAGACGGGGCCATCGTCGCCAACAGCGGCCACTTCAACGTGGAGATCGACCTGCCCGGCCTGGAGAAGATGGCCCGGCGCGTACGCCGCGGCGTGCGGCCGTTCGTCGACGCCTACGACCTGAAGAACGGCCGCACCGTGTGCGTCCTGGCCGAGGGGCGCCTTGTGAACCTTGCGGCCGCCGAGGGCCACCCGGCCGCCGTCATGGACATGAGTTTCGCCGTCCAGGCCCTTACGACCGAGTGGGTCGCCCGGCACCGCGGGCGCCTGGAGACGCGCGTCCACGACGTGCCGCACGAGATCGACGAGTTCGTGGCGGCCCTGAAACTCCAGACCATGGGCATCGCCATCGACCGCCTGACCAGAGAGCAGGCCGACTACCTGGCCTCCAGCGACATGGGGACCTGACGCATGGCCGCCGTCCGACCGTTCCGCGCCCTGCGCTATAACACGCGCGACCCCCTGAGCGTGGCCCTGGTGACCGCGCCGCCGTACGACTGCATCAGCCCCCAGGAGCAGGAGGAACTCTACCGCACGCATCCGCATAACATCGTGCGCCTGGTCCTCGGCAAGGAAACGCCGCTCGACACCGACAGGCACAACCGCTACACGCGGGCCGCAAGCCTGCTGGCCAAGTGGCGGAAGGCCGGCATCCTGGTGCGCGACAAGGATCCCTCGCTCTACTTCTACCAGCAGGAGTTTGAAATCGACGGAAAGACATATCTGCGCGAGGGGTTCCTGGCGCGCGTCGGCCTCGAGGAGTTCGGCTCGGGCCGCGTATTCCCGCACGAGGAAACCATGCCCGGCCCGATGGAGGACCGCCTCCGGCTCCTCCGGGCCGCCCACGCCAACACCGAGCCAGTCTTCGGCCTCTACCCGGACGCCCTGAACGAGGTGACCGCGGCGTTTCACGAGATGGGCGCGGCGTGCGAGCCGCTGGCACAGACCGTGGACGGCAGCGGCGTGGTGCATCGCCTGTACGGCTGCCCGGACGCGGTGCTCGTGAAGCGCGTGTCCGAGGCGATGGCCGAGCGGCCCATCTTCATTGCCGACGGCCATCACCGCTACGAGACGGCCCTGGCGTACCGGCGCGAGTGCGAGGCCGCGGGCGGGACGGTCGGCCCGGACCATCCCGCGGCATCCATCCTCATGCTGTGCGTCTCGATGCACCACCCGGGGCTGGCCATCCTGCCGGCGCACCGGGTGGTGTCGGGCGCGGCGGGGCTGACGGCCGAGCGATTGCGGAAGGCCACCGAGGAGCACTTCGCCTGGCAGGAATTCGTCGGGGCGGAGGCCACCAGCCCGCGCCTGGAAGAGCGCTTGCGCCAGGCTCGCGGCCACGCCTTCGGCCTGTGGACCCGCGACACCTCGAAGGCGTTTCTGCTGACGCTGAAGGACGCCCGCATCATGGACCACCTGGCGGCCGAGCACTCGAAGGCGTGGCGGCGGCTGGACGTGGCCGTCCTGGACCGCGTGCTCCTGAAGACCGACCTGGCGAAGGCCGTCGCGGCCGGGGCGGCGCCGGAACTCTCGTACGTGCACCTCGCGCAGCAGGCGTTCGACGCCGTCCACGAGGACGGGGCGGACGCCGCCCTCGTCCTCAGGCCGCTGCCCGTCCAGGCCCTCCAGGACGTGGCCGCCCAGAGCGAACGCATGCCCCCCAAATCCACATATTTCTATCCGAAGGTCCTCAGCGGACTGGTCATCAACCCGCTGGAGTAGGGGGGCGAGGGCCGGGCGGCAGGCGATTCGAGCCCGATGCGGCGGCGGATGGCGCGGCGGGTCTCCTGACCCGTCGCGCAAAGGGGCCGTCGGGTCATTCTATTCCGTGCAAAGCGACCGCCCCCGGCGCACTGCGCCGGGGGCGATTGTCTCTGGTGGAGCCGATGGGACTTGAACCCACAACCTCCTGATTGCGAACCAGGCGCTCTCCCAGTTGAGCTACGGCCCCCGAAAGTCGAGGCATTGTAACGCGCGGCGGCGGCAGTTCAAGCGCGAAGAGGCGAACGACGGGAATCGGCACGGCGCACGGCGGACAGCGCCGGCGGACACGGTTGGCCGCGAGCCGTGGGCGCGCAGGTTCGCGCGGGGCAGCCGCCCGGGCCGCCGCGCGCCCTGTGCCACAGGGCTGTCACACCCCCGCGGTTCTTGCTTGGCCTGGGCCGCTGCGAAGCCGTTAATGAGAGGCGTGGGGGCTGCCCTTGCCTGGGATGGGCCGGCGGCATGGGCGGCGCCTGGCCAGTGCCGGCGGCAGCAGGACGGAGACGCCGGCGGCTGCGCCGCCCGTTCCGATCGGGACGGCGGCCCCCGCCGGGACCGGTCGGCATGGCATGGTGCAGTCCGCGCGGTGCGGGTCACGCCCCCTGGCAATATCCTTCGTGGCCCCGCCGCGCGGATGGTCTCTAGCCGCAGTTCAAGGTTTCAAGTTCACAGTTCAGAGTGACGGCGCGCCTTTGCCCCGGCGGCCGCGCCGGGAGCGCTCGCCTCCGGCTCGCGGCTAAGAAGCTGTTTCACAGCCCTCCGGTCACTTGCCGGAGGCGGTTGAAGCAAATGATGCTGGCGGCCAGATCGTGAAACGCCTGAAAATGTTTGCCCCAACGCTCGTAACAAAAC
>VGYT01000250.1 GCA_016872895.1 Planctomycetota bacterium | reverse complement strand
TGCCGCTCTTCGATTGTCAACCGAACCACATATCGCTTGTTCATGCCGATCCTCCCCGGTATCCTGACCCCCGTGTGAGAATCGGCTATTCACACAAACTAACAACATCAAAAGACGACGGGTACTAGTGAGACCTGCGCCAAATACGCTGACCAGATACGGGTCCCCTGACACGCCGCGCAAGTGCCGGCACGGTCATGATTTCAGGCGCGCCAGTACTTCGCGCTGGTACTCCGGGCGTCCGATGCGTCCGCCGCGGTCGAGATACTTGCGTCCGGCCGCCGCCGATATTCCGGCCGCGCGGCCGGCGGGGTTCGCATGAACTCCCAAGAACTCGCTCCCCTGCCCCCCTTGCATCGACTCAAAGAGGGCGGCGACTCGAACCATTTCCCCGGGATGATATCCGGCGGCTACCATGTAATCCAGCGCCAAAGCGTCGGCCTCGGCTTCCATTTCGGCGGAATAGCCGACTTCCGTGGCCGCGACCACGAGCCGATCCAGGGCCGCCGCAGCGGCCGGAGACAACGGGGCGCCTTCCCGAACCAACGCGGCGGCGGCCGCCGCATCCGCAAGGACGCGCGGGCCCGGCGCCTCCCCCAGCCGCCGCAGGTCGTGACCGGCGCCCGCGTGCGCCACCTGGTGAGCGATTACGGCTGCCAGCGCGCCCTCCGAGTCCAGGAGGGCCAACAGTCCCCGCGTCAGGAACACCGGCCCGCCCGGCAGCGAAAACGCCCCCGCCCGGGGCGAATCAAGCACCGTGACGCGCAGCGGCCACTCGCCGCCGCTGGCGGCCCGGTCGATGCGCTCCCCCACGGTCCGCACGTACGCCTGCACGGCGAGCGCGTCCAAGCGGCCGCCCAGCCGCTCTTCCAGGCGCGGGGCGGCCGCACGGCCGATGTCGACTTCCTGCTCGGGCGCCAGGAGCCGGGCACGCTGGGCCGACGGCGGCGGCCGACAGCCGGCCGCAAGCACCGCCAGTCCCACGCCGATGCATGCCAGGTGCCTCACGCGGCGCTCCTTCCGGCCCTGCTGATGCGCCACAGTTGATCTTGGGGCGCCATGCTGTCGCGCCGTTGCGAAAGCATGGTCGTGCGAAGCACGAAGGCGTGCTTTCGCAAGCGAAAGCATGGCACCCGCCGACACGTCGCCCTACCCGGCCGATTCCACGTAGGCCATCAGGAGGTCATAGAGCACCGTCTCCAGGAGGCCCTTCTCTTGTTCGGTCAGGTTGCCGCGGGTCTTCTCCTCCAGGACGCGCAGGAGGTCGATGTGGTGCTTGGCCAGGTCGAGGTTCCGCAGCGACAGGCCCGTCTCGGGGTCCGCCTGGTCGGACATGAAGATGGCGGCCTGTGTGGCCAGCGTCTGTACGAGCGTGGAGAAGGACGGCGGCGGCAGGCCCTCGCCGGCCTGCGGCGCTGCGCCGGCGCCGAAGCCCGCCGCTGCGGCGGCGGCCCCGGCCGCGCCGGGCGACGCAGGGCCGGACGCCGGACCGGGCGCGGGCCGCGCGCGGGCCTGCTCCACCTCGCGGCCGAGGCGTTCCTTCTCCTCCTGGGCCTGGCGTTTCCAGTCGGCGTCGATGTGAAGGCGGGGCCGGTCGGGTTCGGCCGGACCGCCCGCGGGCGGCTGGTCGGGAGCCATGATGTCTCACCTCTTTGCTTTCTTGCGTTTGCAGGCCTGGGGCGCCGCCGCGGCCTCCGCCGGACCGACGGCGCGGCGGCCCAGGGCCGCCGCCACCAGGCCCAGGTAGAACGGCGACGGCGCCAGCGGCCGGCTCGTGAACTCCGGGTGCGACTGCGTGGCCACGAAGTACGGATGCCCAGGCAACTCAAGTATTTGCATGATTGGCTGACCGGGGGCCTTGCCCGAGAACACCAGGCCGCCCTTCGCCAGCCGCTCGACGTAGTCCGGGTTCACCTCGTAGCGGTGGCGGAACCGCAGGCGCACCGTGCGGGCCTGGCGGAACATGCGGGCCGCAAGCGTGCCGGGCAGGACCTCCACGTCGTGGCCGCCGAGGCGCATCGTGCCGCCGAACTCGCGGACCTGGCGCTGCTCGGGCAGAAGGTCGATGACGGGGTGCGGCGTGTCGTGTTGGATTTCGGTGGAGTTCGCCCCGGCCAGGCCGCACTCGTTCCGCGCGAATTCCACGACCGCCATCTGAAAGCCGAAGCACAGGCCGAGGAACGGCAGGACGTTCTCGCGGGCGTAGCGGATGCAGGCGATCTTGCCCTCCGTGCCGCGAGCCCCGAAGCCGCCGGGGACGATCATGCCGTCGGCCCCCGCCAGGGCGCGGGCGGCCCCGGCGCCGTCCAGTTCGGTCGTCTCGACCCACTGGATGTTGACGCGGGCGTCGAGGGCGGCGCCTGCGTGCTCCAGGGCCTTTATCATGCTGGCGTAGGAGTCGCGGACGGCCGTGTACTTGCCCGTGATGGCGATGGCGACCTCGTGCCGTGGGCGGCGGATGCGGTCGCAGAAGGTCTCCCAGGCCTCGGCGGCGCGCTGCTCGGCGCGGGGGCTGGCGCGGTCCACCAGGTTCAAGAGGTGCGTCACCTGGGTGTCGACCCCCTCGCGGCGCATGCGCGCGGGGATGAGGTAGATGGAGGCCTCGTCATGCATCGAGAAGATGCGCGATATCGGAACATTTGTATAGATTGAGATTTTCTCGCGGACCTTATCGGTCACCGGGTTGGCCGCGCGGCAGGCGATGAGGTGGGGCTGGATGCCCATCTCAAGGAGCCTCTTTATGCCCAGTTGCGCGGCCTTCGATTTCTGCTCGCCCAGGATGCCAGGTTCCAGGATGAGCGTCAGGGCGACGAAACAGACGTTCTCCGGCCCCTCCTCGTAAGCCAGTTGCCTCATGGCCTCGATAAAGTAGGCGTTCTCGAAGTCGCCGGCCGTGCCGCCGATCTCCACGAAGACCACGTCGGCGCCGGTCCTGACGGCCAGTTGGCGGAGGCGCCGCTTGACCTCGCCCGTCACGTGGGGGATCATCTGGACGTCGCGGCCCTGGTACCCGCCGAGGCGTTCGCGCTCCAGGACGGCCTGATAGACCTGGCCGCTCGTGGCGAAACTGTCGCGCGCCAGGTCCTTGTCGAGCATGCGCTCGTATGTGCCCAGGTCCATGTCGCACTCCATGCCGTCGTCCAGGACGAAGACCTCGCCGTGCCGGTACGGGTTCAGGGTGCCGGAGTCGACGTTCAGGTACCCCTCGAGTTTGATGGGTGCGACCCGCAGGCCCTTGTCCTGGAGGAGTTTGGCGAGACTGGATGCGAAGATGCCCTTCCCCAGGCCGCTCATGACCGTGCCGAAGACGATGACGTACTTGGTGTGGCCGCGCCGGTAGCCGTCGGGGATGGGCGTGGCGAACTCGGTCTCCTCGGTCTGCGTGGCTACTGATTTAAACAACTCATTGATAGACACAACATGGCCTTTCACGTGCGCGCCTGTTTCCGCCAGCGGGCGACGAAGGCCGCGTAGGATTCCGGCGTATCTATGCCGGCCGGGCGGCTGCCGGTCGCCAGCACCCGCATGCGCCGGCCGTTCTCCAGCCACCGGAGTTGCTCGAGTTTCTCGGTGCGCTCCAGCGGCGTCTGAGGCAGGCTGGCGTAGTGCCGCAGCGCCGCCGCGCGGTACGCGTAGATGCCGAAGTGTTTAAGGAGGGCGGAGCGCCGCTCGGCCTCGCCGTCGCGGGCCCACGGAATGGGGGCGCGCGAGAAGTACAGCGCATCGCCGCTCGCGGCCAGGACGACCTTCACCGCGTTCGGGTCGGCCAGTTCGCCGGGCTGGAGCGGCCCGGCCAGGGTGGCGGCCTCGATTGCCGGGTCGGCCTCCATGGCCTCGACCAAGAGGTCAAGCAGGGCCGGTTCCAACTCCGGCTCGTCGCCCTGGAAGTTCACGACGATTTCAGCGTCGGGGAAGGCCGCCGCCGCCTCGGCCGCGCGATTTGTGCCGCACGGGTGGTCAGGGCGGGTCTTCACGGCGCGGCCGCCGAAGCGCTCCACGGCCGCGCGGATGCGCTCGTCATCCGTGGCCACCACCACGGCGTCCACCCGCCGCGCGCGGGCCGCCACCTCGTACACGTGCTGGATGAGGGGCTTGCCCGTATCAGAGGCGAGAGGCTTTCCGGGGAATCGCTTGGACCCGTAACGGGCGGGGATAACACAAATCACCTTCATGCTTCTGGCGCCATGAATCCGTACCGGGGGCTTGAACCGGCAACGTTCAACACTGCCACCAAGGGTATTCGCCGGGCGGCAGGAAGTCAAGCCAAACGTGCGCCGCGGGGCGGCGGGCCTTCGCGGCTACGCCCGGACGGCGGCGGAAAAAATCCGGAATAGACTTGACACGCGATATTCCCGTGATATCATACCGCTATTAAGGCAACCTCGGCAAGGAGACCGTACCATGCAGGAACACGAAAGAAAGGTCATCAGCGGTTGGGTGATGCTGCCCCTGGTCATCCTGGTGTGGCTGGCGGCGCCCGCCCTCATCTACGCCGGCATCCGATACGAGCGCGTGCCGTGGATCGTGGCGGGCGCGCTGACGGTTCCCTTTGCGCTGCTTTTCTCAAAGGGGCTGTTCACCCTTCAACCGAACGAGGCGCGGGTGCTGGTCCTCTTCGGCCGGTACATCGGAACGGTCCGACAGGACGGGTTCCATTGGGCCAATCCCTTCGCCGTGAACCGCGGGCCATGGACCACAGTCCCCCAGTCAGACAAGCAGAAGGTACAACTGGAGTCGCAGCACAGGTACCGCGTGTCGCTGCGGGCCAGGAACTTCGAGACGCAGGCCGTCAAGGTGAACGACCAGCGCGGCAACCCCATCGAGATCGGCGCCGTGGTCGTCTGGCGCGTCGAAGACACCGCCAAGGCCCTCTTTGACGTTGACGAGTACGAGAACTACGTCCGGGTCCAGGGCGAGACGGCCGTCCGCCACCTGGCCAACAGTTATCCATACGACCACGCGGGCGACGTGCCGGATACGGAGGTCACGCTGCGCGGCAACAGCAATGACATCAGCGCGGCCCTGGAGAAGGAACTCCAGGAACGGCTGTCGCGGGCGGGCGTGGTGGTGCAGGAGGCGCGGCTGACGCACCTGGCCTACGCCCCGGAGATCGCCGGCACGATGCTCCGGCGCCAGCAGGCCGAGGCCATCATTGCCGCACGCCAGAAGATCGTCCACGGCGCTGTCAGCATGGTCCAGATGGCCCTGACGGAACTCTCCGAGAAACACGTGGTGGACCTGGATGAGGAACGCAAGGCCGCCATGGTCAGCAACCTGCTGGTCGTCCTCTGTAGCGAGCAAGCGGCCGAACCGGTTATCAACACCGGCACGCTGTATCACTGAAAGACTCAACAGCGGGAACAGCAAACAGAGACCGCGGACCGCGCCAACGAGGTCCCGCATAGAATGTTCTGATGGCCGAAAAGAAAAAATTCCTCCTGCGCATCGACTCGGCTCTGTGGGACGACCTCCATGCCTGGGCGGCGGATGAACTGCGCAGCGTCAACGGCCAGATCGAGTACGCGCTGAAACAGGCCATCGCGGCCCGCCGGCGCTCCGGCCGGAAACCGCAGCAAGGAGGCTCGCCGCAGGCCGGCCCCAGGGGTTCGTAAATCTCCCGCACGCCACGGCCGCAGCCGGCGCGGTATCATCCCCTGCCCTGTCCTCGGCGAACCTGGAGGTCGGGGGCGGCACGCATGGCCCTGGCAGCGGTGAAGGTCGGCCCTGCCGCATCAGCCGCTTGTGGCCGGCTCCACCACCGACCACTGTGCCAGCGCTGCCCCGCCGACGAGCAGGCCGCAGGCCAGCCACAGGTTCCACCCCAGGTCCACGCCCAGGTACAGGGCGCTCAGGACGGTTGACAGGAGCGGCGCGAGGTACGATGCGGCCGCCACGAGCGTGAGGTTGCCCTTGCGCACCGCGCGGTCCCAGAGGGCGTAGGCGAGCATGACGGGACAGACAGCCATGAACGCCAGTTCCGCGCCCGCGCGCCACGTCCAGGCGCCCGGCTCGTCGAACACCGGCCGCAGGGCCGCCAGCACGAGGCCGGCCGCAAGCGTGAACAGGGGCACCGCCCCGCTCTCCGCCGCGCTGGCCCAGCGGCGGCTGAGCGTCGAGTAGAGCGCCCAGACCACCGCCCCCACGAGCGCCAGGCCGTACGGCAGCGGGTTCGCGCGCAGGTTCTCCGCGAGCGCGGCCGCCGAGTATTCCCCCCATCGCAGCGGCGCCAGCGCCGCCCCCGCCGCCGCCATCGCAATGCCCGCGAAGAACGGCCGCCGCACGCGCGTGCGCAGAATCGGAATCGAAAAGAGCAGCGTCAGCCCCGGCCACAGGTAGTTGATGATGCCCACTTCCAGCGTCTGCTGGCGGCTCGCAGCCAGGCCAATGGCGGGAAACAGGCACACCATGTAGGCCACGAACAGGACGCCGCAGCCCAGCAGGTACGCGCGCGGCAACCGGAAAAGGGCGGCCGGGCGCCGCTCCACCAGGGCGACGTAAAGGCACCCCAGGACGCCGCCGCCGACGAGCATGGCCGACCCGGCCGTCAGCACACCCACCTGCTCAGCCAGGCTCCGCGAGACGGCAAAGGTGGTGCTCCACAGCAGGATGGCCAGAAGGCCCTGGGCCGTCGCGACTGTGCGTCCGCTCGTGCCGATGAGCATCCTCCCCTTCTCCCCCCCACGGGGTACTGGCGTCCTTCAAGGGGGCAGCGCAACCGTGCGTAGTCTAGTACCTTACGTCATTTGTATTTGTGGGTATAGCCGCTTGAGTCTGATTCTGGCCGTCTCGGTCGTGAACTGCCAGTCCACCGATTTCTGGTCCGCGTTGCGACCAGAGTACCAGTGCTCCGCCTCGGACCGCAAGGCGGGCACGTCCGGAATCCGGCGGTCCAGGCACTGCTGGGTGAAGACACTCA